>CAYHBZ010000003.1:0-1521 GCA_964355175.1 uncultured Gammaproteobacteria bacterium | reverse complement strand
AACCGGTGCGGATTGTTTATCTGACATGCCAAGAGAAATACGGGTGGTTGGATAATGCGCCTAGAGGATTTTGATATTAAGAGAGGTAAGGCAGTATTAATTGGAACCGTATTATTGATATGGGGGGTGATTATTTGGTCCTTCATTTCAAATGGATATATCAAAACATGGAAACTCTGGCATGTCCCAGCTATGAGTCCACCATTTATAGACTTTCGTTTAATCCCTGGGGCTTCCGAAACTTTTCGGTCTGGGGTTGATCCAGCTGTATCAAACCCTAACGATCCTCTTGGACGTCTCTTTAATTATCCCAAGATTTGGTATGGGCTTTTCTCTTTGAAGATTTCGCAGAATGATACAGTTTGGATTTGCATTGTATTGATAGTGTTATTTTTTCTTGTTCTTTTTGCTTTTCCGGAAAGAATTCGAGTTCGGGACAGCCTTCTTTTATTGTTTTTTATTTTTTCTCCTGCTTGTATGTTGCTTTATGAAAGAGGCAATGTTGATCTGATATTTTTTATACTGTCTGGATTAATAATCATGACTGTAAACCGCTGGCCCATTGCGGCGGCGGTCATTCTTTTGATGGCTGCGTTTTTTAAGTTATTCCCTTTTTTTGGGATTATCGTTTTCTTTTCTGAGAATAAAAAAAAGTTTTATGCATTGTTTGGTACGGTTGCGGCGATTTTTCTTTTTTATGTTTTACTTAATATTCAAAGCCTAAAAGCATCGTGGCTATTAACCCAGCGTGGGACAAAAGTCTCGTATGGGGTGTATGTTATTTTTGAGGTACTTGGAAAATATTTCCGCTATTATATGCTAAAGATAGTACCTGAAGATCAAATTCAAAATATAATGATGTTTATTCCGCATTCATTAGCTCTTTTCTTATTAGTTTGTATTTTTTTTGTTGCCATTAGACAAAAAACTGTGTTCCCAGATAATTCTGAAAGGAATTTGGTAGCATTTAGGCTTGGGGCCGCCATTTACGTGGGTACCTTTTTGCTAGGGAATAACTGGGATTATCGCATGTCTTTTCTATTGTTTGTAATTCCCCAGCTCTCTCAATGGCTATTTGCATCATACGGGATGTATCGTTGGATTTATTTGGGGATGTTTGTAGTGATGCTAGCATCATTTTGGGATACAGTTATTTTCGATTATGGTATTCTGGTTTTTGGAGTAAAGTATAAATTGAACCTGTTGGTGTTTGATGAAATCATGAACTGGAGCATGTTTTTAGGGCTGGCGTATTTACTTATTGCATCATCTCCAGGCTGGCTTCGGACTTTTTCACTTAATCCATTCTCGTCTAAACGATTTTGACTAAAGCCTTGTTAAATGTTTGAGTTGTAGTTACTTTAAATAAGAACTCGAATTACATTAGATTTTTTTCGATTGCATCCCAAATGTTGTGATTTCCTCTGGTGAGGAAATATGAAATCACTTTTGAGAGGAAGAAGATTGTATGCCAACCTATTGCGATTATTGCAACTCTCACCCTGAAGATACGTTCAATAA
>CAYHBZ010000002.1:0-463824 GCA_964355175.1 uncultured Gammaproteobacteria bacterium | reverse complement strand
ATAATTGGCTATAAATTTTCGTTATGGCCCTAAGGGTAGGGCCATTGTCCCGACTAAGTCGGGACACCACTCAAATTTACTTACGCCAATTAGGGGCTCACTTTTATGCGGTAAAAATTATCCGGTTATTTTATTTTTTTGATTAGAAACAATTTCTCTGCGCGTGATAATTTCTTGATAGCAATTTCACGCTTAAGCGCTTTTGACAGGGTACGAAAATTTTCGCTATAGACTAATTTTACTGGCCGTCTAGAGCGAGTATATTTTGCTCCTGTTTTGGAAGTATTGTGGCTGAGAATTCTTTTTTCTAGGTCATTGGTATAGCCGGTGTAGAGAGTTTTATCTTTACAGCGTACGATATAAACACTATACATATATTATTTTATTCTCTGAGGAAATTCTCCAAAATTATTTAGTCGGTAAATAATCGGATCATGAGACAAAACTTTATTGAGCTGATCAACACTTAATTCCTGAGCACGATAAATATTACCGCTTACTCCGGCTGGATAATAGCGTTTTAAAAATTTATCAAAATAAGTAATAAAAGCAACAGCTTCCTGATTGCCATTATACAAACCATAAAAAACCATATCTTTGCCAGGCGGCCACTGAGGAAAATCTTTTAAGACCGTAGCGGCAATCTTTTCATAAGTATCGCTCACTTCTTTATACCGCTGCGCTATACGATAAGTATAAAAAACGGAAATAAACAAGATAACCAAAGCCCAAACCAAAATAATATTTTTTATATTTTTAGAGAGCTTATTTTTTAACAGCTCATAAACACAGGTCATGGCTAAACAGAAAAAGAAAATAGAGCTATACAAAAATCTAGGGGCTACCCCTTTGACGATAGAAAAAGGCAGATAGGACAAGGCGGATAAACCCAAAAAATATATTGTATAGATTAAAAATTTATTCTTGATATCAAATGATTTATTTTTATAAATAAGGCTCAATAAAAATAAACAGAGAAAGAAAATTATAAATTTAAGATCACGCGCATAGAAATACATTGTTTCCAGTTGATGGAAATTTAGAAACGGCGCCAAAAATATATTACTCTGATGCTGACCCACCGATCCGATATTTCCCCCCAACACCCAAAAGCGATACACAGCCAAAGCGGCCAAGACACCAAAGGTGCCCAAAGCAATAAAATAGCCACGCTTATTGTAGCGATCAAACATAAAAACGGCCATCAACAACGCCAAAGGCACAACAAAAGAAACTTCGTAAGTAAGAAAGGCCAGTAATAAAATAAAATATCCCAAGATCATTTGCCAGTATCGATATTTGGAAAAAGAAAAAGATAAATAAATTAAATAAAAAGATAATAACGATAATAAAAACCCAAACGGATGAGTGCGTCCGGATATCCAGGCTACCGTTTCCTGATTGGTAGGAAAAACAGCAAAAATTAAAGAAATGATAAAAGCCAACCTGGTATTACCGGTTATCTTTTTGGCGATAAGATATAAACAAAACGCTACCAAAGCATGCAGAAAAAAATTGGTAATATGCCAACCTATTGGATTTTCTCCAAATAAAACTCGGCTACTAAAAAATTGCAGACGCATAATAGGGCGTAAAGTATTCCCATGCTCCCACGAGCCGGTAAAATCATGTTTGACCTGGCTCCAACTCATAGGAGCAATCCAAACATAATCATCGGAAATAAAAATACCCCGGAGGTTAGGAGAATACACCAAAAATATAGCGCAAAAAAGTAGCGCAAAAACCCAAAATCCTAACAAACGATTGGTCATACTTCGGTTTCTTGATCAATCTCCAACTGAATAAATTTCATACCCATAGGCTCAAGCAAACTGGCCGGCCAGTGTGAACCAAATTCTGGATTTTTGAGCATACCATCATGAGCCGCCAACCAACTGGCGGGACGCACCGCCTGAGCATAATCTAAAGTTTCAGAAATTTTGAGCCACGGAGCGGCGACTGGTAGAGCCAACACCAGCACCGGTTTACCTGGATTAATAAAATTATCACCAGGATAAAAGAATTTATTATTAATAAAATAACCGGTGTTTTGAATTTGAGGAATGGCGGTATAAATAATCGCGTGTTTATCACCAAAGGCCTCAACTAAAACATCTTTATATACGATACTGCCGCCTTCTTCCAAAATTTCATAGTTAATCCCCTCTTTGGCCAATACTGCTCCTACACCACTATTAGTAAAGATTTTAACAGCTGGATTATTTTTTAAAATATTTTTTATAGACTGCGGATCACAGTGATCAACATGCTCGTGAGTAATCAGGATGAAATCTAAATTTTTTACACCATCTTGGAGAGTAGAAAAATTGCCCGGATCAAATAAAATCCTTACACCGTTTTCTTCTATCAACATACACGAATGTCCAAATTTGGTAACCTTCATATAATTATTGACTGAAAAGCATTTCACGAACTTCTGGTTTGATAAAATCTTTATTCCAGACAGGAGTCCAGACTACATTAATATTTACATCTTCAATACCTGGATAAGATTCCATTTCATAGCGAGCGCGAGCGATAAGATTTGGACCAACAGGACAAGCCATGCTGGTAAAGGTCATAGTGATATTAGCAACAGCCCCATCAATTCGTACATCATAAATCAAACCAAGATCCACAATACCCACACCCAATTCAGGATCCAAAATATTATTGAGTTGTTTCCAATAATCTTCCGTACGCATAGAGGGAGGCACTGGAAAAGGACGGACAGCTGGTTCGGTGAAAGTTTTTTTAGGTTTAGAAACTTTTGGTTTCTTGGACAGAACCTTTGTTTTCTTTACAGTCTTTTTGACAGCTGGTTTTTTTACAACTGTCTTTTTAGTAATTTTTTTCATATTTTTCTATTTTACGGTTGGTACGAGATAACTTTTTCGCTTTCCTCGGCCGCGAGGCCTCAGGCAGTTCGCCTGCGGGCTCATAAGCCGCTCAAAAGTAATCTCGTACCAACCTAAAGTTCTATACCAAACTATTTTTCAAAATCTTTTAAGGCGTGTTGTAGAGTGGCATAGCCCAATAGCGCGCACTTTACTCTCCCTGGACTAATTGGCACCTGTAGAAGATCATACACCTTCTGTGTCTTCATCTTTTTGAGCAACGATAATTTTTTTCCTTTTATTTGATCACTAAGCATGGACATAGATGACTGACTGATAGCACAACCGTTGCCGATAAAAGCAATATCTACTATTGTATCGTTTTTAATTTTTAAATCCATTTGGATAGTGTCGCCACAGAGAGGATTATTTTCAAATACCCGCACCGTGCGATCGCTAATTTCACCGCTGTTGTGCGGATTTTGATAATGATCCAAAATATTTTCGGAATAAAGATCCATATCAATTAAACCTTAAAAATCTTAAGAGTTTTTTGCAGAGCTTTCATGGCCACATCGACATCCGCTTTGGTATTATACAGATAAAAACTCATTCTGGCAGTAGAAGCCACGCCCAAGCGACGCACTAGCGGCTCCGCACAGTGAAAACCGGCACGAATCGCCACGCCTTCGCTATCAAATACACTAGCAATATCATGCGGATGCACACCAGCTACTACAAACGATAATACTGGTCCGCAATTTTTAATATTTTTTGGACTAAATAATTTTACTTGTTTAAATTTACTAAATTGAGTTTTGGCGTAAACAAGCAATTCACGATCATGCTTTTCAATCGCGCTCATACCAATTTTTTTAAGATAATCTAAAGCCGCACCAAAAGCAATCACATCCGCCACATTTTGTGTACCAGCTTCAAATTTGGAATAATCAGTTTTATATTTGGAAGTATATTGATCTACGGTTTCAATCATATCACCACCGTACATATACGGATCCATTGCGGCAATCAAACTTTCTTTAATATATAAAACACCCACTCCCATCGGGCCGAGCATTTTATGAGAAGAAAAAACTAAGAAATCACAACCAATATTTTGCACATTTACCGCGCTATGCACGATACTTTGAGAAGCATCTACTAGAACTTTTGCTCCTACAACATGGGATAGTTCAATAATTTCTTTTATTGGCACAATACTGCCGGTAACATTGGACATACCGGCGACACAAACCAATTTAGTATTGAGGTTTAATAATTTTTGAAATCCTTCGATATCCAATAAAAAATCTTCGGTCAATGGAATGATTTTTAGCACCGCTCCAGTTTCACGGCAAAGTTCTTGCCACGGCACTAGATTCGCATGGTGCTCCAGCGCACTCACGATTACCTCGTCCCTTTTTCTAATATTTTTCTTGGCCCAGCTGACGGCCACACAATTGATAGATTCGGTCGCGTTTTTGGTAAATACAACTTCACCGGCAGATTTAGCGCCGATAAATTTGGCAGTTTTTTCACGCACCGCTTCGTAGGCGGCCGTGGATTCTTCGGACAATGTATGCACACCGCGATGAATATTGGCATTCATCGTAGTATAAAAATTTTGTAAAGCATCCAAAACTACTTTTGGTTTTTGAGAAGTAGCGGCGTTATCCAAATACACCAATCGTTTGCCATTGATGCGGCGTTTGAGAATTGGAAAATCTTTTTGGATATTGAGAGGCATAATTATTTAAAAAGAAATTTAGTGAGAGCTTCGCGAATAGCGCTTTTAATATATTCATCTTCAATCTCACTCATTTCAGTTTCAAAAAATCCTTGCACCAATAATGCTTTCGCGTCTTTCCGGCTAATACCACGAGATAATAAATAGAACAAAGCTTCTTCATCTACTTTACCCACACTGGCGGCATGTCCGGCTTTTACACTATCACTTTTTATTTCCAAATTTGGTGCCGCTTTAGCGGAGCAATTTCCCGAGAGCAATAATGTATGGTGAGAGAAATACGAATCAGCGCCAATTATTTTTTCTTGTACTTTAGCTACACCCGACACATTACAAACCGCGCTATCGGTGAGAGCCGCGCGCATGCGGGTATGAATCAGAGTATCGTTGGCACTATGAATAGTGGTAATGTTTAACAAAAAGGAATCACTCTTTTCTCCCAGCACAAAAAATATTCCTCTAAAGATACTTCCCTCCCCGGAAGCATCTACTTTAAATTCACGCGTACCTTCCCAACCTTTAGTCACCAGTGCTACCAAAACTAAATCAGCCTTGGGAGCCAAGGTAATAGTTTCGTCCGGTATAGTTTCAATAAAACGAATTTCTTGTTTCATAAAATTATCCAACTGATCCGGTCATTTCCAGCGCCAACAAACGATTAAGCTCAACCGCATATTCCATCGGCAACTGTTTTACAATCGGAGCGGCAAAACCATTTACTATCATTGTCGCCGCCTGTTCTTCGGTGAGTCCACGACTCATGAGATAAAATAATTCTTCTTCGCCAATTTTGGCCACAGTGGCTTCGTGCGCTACGGCTACATCTTGCTCTTTAATATCCATAGTAGGATAGGTATCGGAGCGAGAAGACGCGTCAAGCATGAGCGCGTCACAAACCACACGAGTTTTTACATTGGTGGCACCCTTCACTACTTTTACGAGTCCGCGATAAGTAGAGCGACCGTTATCTTTGGAAATAGATTTGGAAATAATTGTGGAGCTAGTATCCGGAGCCAAGTGAATTACTTTACCACCCGCATCCTGATGTTGACCGTGCGCCGCAAAAGCCAAGGACTGAATTTCACCTTTGGCGCGACGGCCTCCCAAAATAATGCTTGGATATTTCATCGTCACTTTGGATCCCAAATTACAATCTAGCCAAAACATCTCAGCGTCTTCATGCGCAAAGGCACGCTTAGTCACCAGATTATAAACATTACTAGACCAATTTTGAATAGTAGTATATTGCACACGCGCGCCTTTTTTTACAATAATTTCTACCACCGCGCTATGTAGAGAATCAGAGGAATAAGTCGGAGCGGTACAGCCTTCTACATAGTGCACACTACTGCCTTCGTCGGCAATAATTAAGGTACGCTCAAACTGACCCATGTTTTCAGTGTTGATACGGAAATATGCTTGTAGTGGTAATTCTACATGCACACCTTTGGGAATATAGATAAAAGATCCACCGGACCATACCGCTGAATTGAGTGCGGAAAATTTATTATCATGCGCTGGAATAATTGTACCAAAATATTTTTTAAAAAGTTCAGGATGATTTTTCAACCCATCATCAGTGGACTCAAAAATCACACCTTGTTTAGAAAGGCTTTCTTGTACCGAGTGATATACCATTTCCGATTCAAATTGCGCGCCCGCACCAGCCAAAAATTTTCTTTCGGCTTCGGGGATGCCTAATTTTTCAAAAGTATCTTTAATTTCAGACGGGACATCTTCCCATTTGGTTTTGGCTTTATCTTGCGGACGCACATAGTAGCGAATATTTTCAAAATCAATGCCGGATAAATCCGCGCCCCAAGTCGGCATAGATTTTTCTAGAAAAATTTTATAGGCTTTGAGACGATAGTCGAGCATCCACTGCGGTTCATCTTTGAAAGCGGAAATTTCACGAATCACTCGCTCGGTAAGACCACGCTGAGATTGAAAAACACTTTTAGTTTCTGTTTTGAAACTAAAAGCGGAAGAGTCACCGGTATTGGCAAGAAGCTTTTTGGTTTTTTGAGGTACGGCCATAGGCCAAAATTATTTTTTTAGAAACGCGTCGTAGCCGCCTTTTTCAATTTTTTTTACCAGATCTTTGCCACCGCTTTTCACTATTTTACCTTTGGACATTACATGTACTTTTTTTGGAGACAATAGCGCAATCAATTTTGGATTGTGACTTACTACAATCAAAGCCATTTTTTGTTTTTTATGAAGTGCGACTAATTCTTTGGCGACAATTTTTAGAGCATCAATATCCAATCCAGAATCTATTTCATCTAAAAATGCGATTGTGGGCTCGAGCATCGCCATCTGCAACACTTCGGATTTTTTCTTTTCACCGCCCGAGAATCCTTCGTTTACAGAACGAGAAATAAAAATTGGATCAATTTTTAATCGGCCCATTTCTTCTTTCATGGCTTTGGAAAAATCCATTGGAGAAATTGCAGCGGCTTTTTTGTCACGGGCAGTCGCTACAGTATTGCGAGCAGTACGCAAAAAATTTCCATACGATACACCGGCCACAACTTGCGGATGCTGAAAACCCAAAAACAATCCAGCGTGAGCACGCTCATCCGGAGACATTTTCAAAATATTTTTTTTGTCGAGCATCACACTGCCGCCATCGACATCATATCTAGGATGGCCCATGAGTACCGAAAGCAGAGTGGATTTTCCAGAGCCATTTTGCCCCATTATCACATGCACTTCACCAGAAGTGACATTTAAAGAAACACCGTTGAGAATTTTAATACCATCGATTGAAGCTTGAAGATTTTTAATTTGTAGAGTGGTTTTTTTGGACATGGTATTTTTTGATTACACTACTTATTTTATAGTAAAAACGTTCAATGGTCAACGATACTGGTCCTAATTTTTCTTTCAATTTACAAATTGTGCCACAATATCCTTGTTTGGTTTTTTCACAACTCTGACAGCAGAGAAAGTGACGCTTGCCGCGACAGTGTAAAAAGGCACAATCCAAATATTTTTCAGCGGGATTTTTGCACAACCAACACTTCCCTACCACTTCGTGTTTTGGATCAGTCAAATTAAAACCCATGGTGACACGACCATCAAAAACATACAGTGCGCCTTTAAAATCTTCATTTGGATATTTTTCCATATAAGTCACAATACCACCGTACAGCTGATACACATCGGCAAAACCATTGTCTACCAAAAACCCTGACGCCTTTTCACAGCGCACACCACCAGTACAAACCGTAAGCACAGTTTTATCTTTGAGACTTTTTAGAGACGGCAAAATTCCAGATAAATCACGAAAATTTTTCAGCGGTGGCAAAATCGAACCGGCAAAGCGGCCAACTTCAAATTCATAATCATTACGCATATCCACGATATAAAATTCTTTGCCACCATGGATCCATTCGTGTAATTCTTCGGCTTGTAGATATTTACCAGTCGTAGTGCGAGGATCAATATCTTTTTCACCAAGATGAGAGCTCACAATTTCATTGCGCACTTTTATAGATAATCTAGGAAAAGCACCCCCCGTACCGGAACTTAATTTAAAATGAATATTATTAAAACGCTCATCTTTTTTGAGGATGGCAATATATTTGGCAATATTTTCTTTAGTACCTTCAAAAGTACCATTGACTCCCTCGGTAGCAATAATAAGACGGCCTTTGAGACCAAGGTCGGTACACACCTGTCGCTGAGCCTTCATCAAGGCTTCCGGATCGGCTATGTGAATGTATTTATAAAATAAGACTATTTCGTACATATTGATTAAGTTATCAACCCTTATCCTACACAAAAAATGAGGTTTTGTATAGGGGAAAACAAAAGCCACGCACCCTATTCTATTTCCAAAAATTTAGAAACAAAATAGGTTGGTGCGCGGCTTTCTTTGTCTCCGTACTCCTTCCTATCGCCCTTTATCGGGGCGGAGCACGGATAGAAACCATGTTCTCCTCCTCTTTGACTAGAGTTGACCGACCATCCGACGGTAGTCGTACTCGTTGAAACCGGACAGCGGAATGCCACCGGTCAAAGCACGAAACGCCTTTTCCGAAATGACGTCGGTCATGCCAGCCTGGAGCATCTGCTGCGTCGCGGAGATGCAGTCGCCGTTGCGCAACACCCCGCGAACGAGGTAGTGATCCAGCATGCAGACGGCCGTACCGATCGTAGCGACCACACCATCATGCAGCTGGTTGCCACTGATAGCGAGGGAAGCGCCGGCTTGATCCACGAGATGGATGGGCTGAACGGCCACATCGCACGAGGAGGACTCGAACATGTTGAGCCAGGCGGCCAACTTGCTGGCATCCTTGGGGAAAGTCGCTTCCATCTGGCGGCAGAGCGGACGAGTTTCCTGCCAGCCCCAGACGCGTTCGCGGACGAACGCTTCGATGATCGCCACACCGCCTTCAGCGGTGCAAAACGACCATGTCATGACCCCGCAATGCGCCTTGACCCGAGCGGTCAGGAACTTGTTCTTGAGCTTCGGTTCCAAAATGATTTCCAACATATTTCCCCCTACGCGAGTTGCCCATGTTCCTTAACGGATCACGGTATGAAACACGACCAACCTCTTTGGGCGTGCATCATATGATGACCATTAATTAACTAATGATTATAGACAAAAATAGAGCTTTTGTCAAGTATTTCAAATAAAAAAACATCGACCACTCTGCTCTATATAAAAAATTTTCATACAAAGCAGTTTGGTGGTCGATGTAATCTTCCTCCGCCCTGCCCACCTATATTTCAAGGCGGTCCGGTGGAGTAGTGCATGATTCCTCACGCTGCCGGGCGAGCCGCACCACAGTAGGTGCAGGAGGTATTACTGTAGTTCAGCTCGTTGCAGGCGCCGGAGAAATAACCTCCCTTGGTTTCGGCCTTGCAGGTCCACCATGGATCCCGCGGAGGCTTGACCGGCACCGGTGCAGGCTTCGCCGTAGCGAACGACGGCGCGGAGAAGCTCGGCCGCGTAGCCGTCTGCTTGTTGCGAGCAGCCGCCTTGTGCAGCTCGATCTGCCGCACCAGCTCACGCTCCTGTTGAGCACGATCCTCGATCGCCTGCCATTCCAGAGGCAGGTGACGGCGTATGTACTTCCGACACCCCTTGGAGAGGCGACGACCGTTCCAGCCCTTGACCACGATCATATCAAGACGCAGTTTGCGACGTTGACCACAAGTCATTGTGTTCCTCACTGGTTGGCGCGAAATTTGCGCCCATCAAAACTATCAAATCCCTCTCTGGAAGTCAAACAAAAAACCGCCAGCCTATCCCATCTCCAATTGTATTTGGAAACAAAACAGGTTGGCGGCGGTTTTTATTCCGCTACTTCCCTGTGCCTTTTTTAAGGCGGGGGTGCGCGGATACGCATGAGTCCTCCTAGGACTTATCGGGACGATCGGCACCGCAACCCTGGCACTTGTGTTCCCAAGACGGGTTCTGAAAGTCACAGAGTTCGCGATTTCCGAACTGCTCATCCTTCACGATCAGGTTCGGACAGGTCCACCAGTCGATCTGAACGACCGTCCGGCTGGGCAAGCCCATACTCTCATGGAAGATGCGCGGCTCCCTGCCGGTTCCCGGACGATATTTTACACTCATGGCGAAACTCCAAAAAGCCAAAATGGCTGAACACCATTTTAGCGATTAAATTCAAAAAAGTCAATTATGCCGCCTTTTCATCCGGCTGATGCAAACCAAAAGTATTGCCATCCGTATCTATAAAATATCCTTTAGAAAAAACAAAAAGACTGTTCGTCACTTAAAACTATAATCAAGTTATAATCTTAAGTGAGCGCGAACAGTCTGAATGTCTGATGTTCTCGTCACTACCTTGCGGTGATTCACGTCTCGACTAAGTCGGGACGGAGTGGTGTATGAACACCTCTCAACCCGGACATAGACGAAGACCGGGTGAAAATCTACAGACCAGCTAGGCTACCGGGTCGACGACAGGCGGCAACCACACGAGGTCGCGATCCAGCTTGCCATCCTCGGCCAGCTCCTCTTGATACACGACCAAGAGGTCGATCGATTGGGTCAGGCGCTGAGAAACCGTCGGCATGAGAGGGCCGTACATCACCCGCAGGCCGTAGAGGGCCTTTGTCACACTGGGCAGTTCCTTGGCCGGGACCTTGGTCTTGTCCAAGAGATCCAGGTCTCTGGTCACCTCCTGGATGCCGAGCGGGATCTCCCTTCCACCGGAGATGCTCATTGCCGTGAGGCAGAGAGCGATCCGGTCGCAGACTGAGATGTGGAATGGCTTACGCAGATCTTCTTGGAACGGCAGAGAATCTGCCATGATGTCCTCCTGTAGCGCGAGAAATCCGCGAGAACGATCAGGCTAGAGCCTATACTAAAAATACATTTTTGTCAATATAAAAACACACCCGACGGTGTGTTTTTATGAAGAATTATTTTTTTATCTGGTAAAAAAACATCCCGACTTAGTCGAGATGTTTTTGGAATATGAACCCTTTGCTCATATAAGCGTGACCCAGCGGAGAGAGAGGGATTTGAACCCTCGATACCTTGCGGTATACCGCCTTTCCAAGGCGGCGCACTCGGCCACTATGCGACCTCTCCAGTGATTATTTAAGATCCCTCATTTCATTCGGGATGACATCGGACTTGATTTTATCAAAAAAGAGAGAAAAAGTCAATCCTATAAAAATCACAGCCATCCCCCATTGCGCCGGCGTGAGATGGGCATAACGCATATCAGACTGACTCAAATCCGATGCGCGCAGAAAATCTAACCAAAAACGCGCGAAAGCATATATCATAAAAGATAGTTTGGATATCAGGCCATAACGGATTTTAACCAATTTTTTAAAAGACAAAACAGAAATAAAAAATATGAAAAAAGCTAAAATGGAATCAAACAAACCCAAATCAAATCGAGCGCCATCCGGAAACCTCACTGCCAACAACGAATGCGATAATGTGCCTGGATGATCATGAATAAGGAAACAGCCGATACGCCCTATCGCCCATCCAATCCACAATCCCACCGCCATCACATCAAAATATGGCAGCAACTCAACAAAAGAAAAGTTTTTTATTTTGGCAAAAATATAAATCGCCAAAGCGGCTCCGACAAATCCACCAATAGACGAAGCTCCACCCTGCCAAAAATAAATTACTTCCGACGGGTGTAAAAGATAATAATCCGGCGCGTAAAAAATTATATGGAAAATTCGAGCCATGATAAATCCGCCAATAATACTCCAGAGCGCTAAATCCAAAATGACCTGTTCGGACAAAAAATATCGACGGGCATATTTATAAGAAATCACCAATCCTACCAACATTCCAAGTGACACCATCAACCCCCACACTTGGATAGTGATTGGCCCAATCGCAAAAGCATTGGCTTGGAAATATGGAATCATATTATTTGATAAATCTCAAAATTTCTTCCGGCCTGTCTACAACATTTACCAATTTCTGATCTACCATGCTGATGGTCTTAAAGTTACCATAGAGCATATGGAAGTATTCAATCATTGGATGCCAAAAATCTCGGCCAAACAAAATTACCGGAGTCAAAGGCATCTTCCCGGTTTCTTGCAAAGTAAGGAGTTCAAATAATTGATGAAGCGTACCAAAACCGCCCGGGAAAAATATAAAGGCTTTGGAAGGGGCGGTAATAATTAATTTGCGCACAAATGGAAAAGAAAAGCCAATTGATTTCGTGAGATAATTATTATTCTGAATAGCATTCTCACGCACAATAGTCATACCGACACTTTCACCACCCGCTTCAAACGCGCCACGGTTGGCCGCTTCCATCGTGCCGGCTCCCCCGCCGGTAATAACCGAGAATCCGTTTTTTGCCAATAATTCTCCGGTCGCCTGAGCGGCTTGATAGTACGAAGATCCTGGTAAAATACTTTTGGTGCCAAAAACAGTGACTTCATTTTTCATCGTGGCCAAAAATTCAAAACCATCTACCAATTCGGCCATGATACGAAATACGCGCCAATCTGGCCCGCCTTTAGATTGGATTTGATCAGGGGTAGTATCAAAATCATTTGGTCTGTCTTCTGAATCCTTGATAAATTCAAAAGCTTCCTGCGCCGTATGGGCTACTTTCCAGCTATCGATAATTTCTTCCGATACACAGTGCACTAAACCGCTAGAATTTTCTCTTAAAAATTTAATTACCGGATCCCAAAAAGTACGACCGACCAAAACTATCGGCGACTTCGGCATATAGCCAAGCTCCATATAATCCACTACTTCAAAAAATTCATCAAGCGTACCAAAACCGCCCGGGAAAAACACAAAGGCATTGGCCGGCGAAGTGAGCATCACCTTGCGAGTAAAGAAATAATAAAAACCGACCGAATGTTTCACATAAGGATTGATGCGCTGTTCAAATGGCAATTGGATATTAATACCCACAGTTTCACCGCCGCCTTCAAACGCGCCACGGTTGGCGGCTTCCATGATGCCCGGACCACCACCAGTAATAGTAGTGAAGCCATGCTTGGCCAACATATAGCCGAGCTCCTGTGCTTCTTTGTAATAGTGGTCATTTTTTGGCAAACGCGCCGAACCTAAAATAGTAACTTCGCGTTTGAATTGTTTGAGAAAATCATAGCCGTCAATAAACTCGCTGATAATTTTGAAAATTCTCCAACTATCACGAAAATTCACCACTTCACCAGCCGTAGTAAAATTTTCCGGCGGCAAAATACGCTCAGTCGGCGAGGTGATGGTCATGATAGGCATGGTCACCTCAAGCGGCTCTGGCATCGGCATAGTGCCTAGCGATTTCAGCGGAAAAGTTTTTACTTTGGCTTTTGGCATAGAAATTAAATTTTAATTTTATTAGCAACACGCATTACCAAACCTTCGCTCAAACGCGGCCCCATAATCTGAGCGCCTATAGGCAAACCGGATTTGGTCATACCGGCGGGCACGGAAATACCCGGGATGCCGGCACTACAAGCCGGAGACACAAACACATCTGCCAAATACATTTGCATAGGATCGCTGGATTTTTCACCGATATTAAAAGCGGCAAATGGTGAGGTTGGCGTGATCAACACATCCACTTCACTAAACACACGATCAAAATCACGACGAATTAAAGTACGCACCTGCTGAGCTTTTTTGTAATAAGCATCATAATATCCGGCCGATAAAGCGTAAGTACCGATTAAGATACGACGCTTTACTTCTTCAGGAAAACCCTGCTCGCGACTATTGGCATAGAGATCCAATAAATCTTTTCCATCCGCGCGCACACCATAGCGCACACCATCCATGCGTCCCAAATTAGAGCTATCTTCGCTCGGCACCAGAATATAATAAACAGAAATGGCGTATTTGGTCATTGGCAAAGATACATCAATAATTTTTGCACCTTGCGATTCTAAATTTTTTATCTGTTTCTCCATTGCTTGTTTTACTTCCGCGTCGATACTTTCATTTTCAAAATATTCTCGTGGCACACCGACGCGCAAACCGGTAATATCTTTTTCAAATTCTGCGGAATAATCCGGCACAATTTCTGGCACGGTCGTAGCATCCAGTTCATCTTGTCCAGCCATCACCTGCATTACTACGGTCATATCCTCCACGGTTTTGGTCATTGGACCGACAGTATCAAAAGAAGAAGCCATCGGCATAATACCAAAACGAGAATTACGACCATAACTAGGACGCAAACCCACAATGCCACAAAAACTAGCCGGCTGACGAATAGATCCACCAGTATCTTCGGCAATCGCAAACAAACACATATTATCGGCCACCGCCGCGGCTGAACCGCCAGATGAACCACCGGATACTTTGGTCAGATCATGCGGATTGGCTACCGAGCCATACATACTATTTTCATTACTGGCTCCATGACCAAAAGCATCACAATTTGTTTTACCAATCATCACCGCACCCTGATCCAAAATTTTCTGAATTACAGTGGCATTATATGGCGGCGTATAAGTATCAAGAATTTTGGCCGAAGCGGTAGAGCGTACACCAGCGGTACAAATAGCATCTTTCACGGCAAAAGGAATACCTGTAAGCGGCATTTGTTTCCCGGCGCTAATTAATTTATCTGCCGCGCGAGCTTGCCCTAGGGCCAAATCATCCGACACCGTAATAAACGCGTTGATTTCTTTATTTCTTTCGTTTATTCTTTTTAGACAAGCCTCGGTCAATTCTACCGCTGTAAATTTTTTGCTATCCAAACCAGAGCGAGCTTCTTTAATTGTAAGTTCATTTAATTTCATAAATCTACTCTTCACTATCTTTAAAAACAGCCGGCACCTTTAATAGATTATTTTCTACCATCGGCATCTGCGCCAAAAGTTCTTTTTTGTGCGCACAATCACGCGACAAATCTTCGCGCGACACATCCTCCAGCCCGGTCACCTGCGCGGTCGGCTCTACCCCCTCTGTATCTACTTCATTTAATTGGGCAACAAAATCCAAAACCGTGGAAATGGTTTCGGCGTGACGCTTTTCTTCGGCCGGAGTCAATTTCAGACGAGCCAACAGAGCAATCTTTCGTACTTCTTCAATGGATAAAGACATAAATTTCTATAAAAACGATGTGGCTATTATACAAAATACTTGGCAAAAAAGCAAACCTAATGATTCTAAAAGTTAAACTTGACACTAGAGTGTATTTGTATCACAATAACGACATAAATTAGTGATATTTTTTATAAAAATTAATTATAAACCTATGTCAGAAACAAAAGATTGCAACGGCAATGTACTAAATGAGGGCGATTCTGTGCAACTCAATAAAGATTTAAAACTAAAAGGTTCTTCCACTACTTATAAAATTGGAACCGTTTTTAAAAATATCCGAATTACAGATGACACCGAAACAATTGAATGCCGCGATGGAAAAACCACCCTTGTATTAAAAACAATGTTTTTGAAAAAAAGAAATTAATTTTTTTCTAAACTAAAACTTACAACCCGCCAGACCCCATATGGAAATAATCACCAAAACAACCGAGGAAACCACTGAATTCGGTAAAAAATTAGCCACCCAGCTACAAGGTGGCGATATTTTATTATTGGAAGGCGAGCTTGGCGCCGGTAAAACCACCCTAGTAAAAGGCTTGGCTATCGGATTAAAAATAAAATATGAAATCACCAGCCCCACTTTCACCCTACTAAATACCTATCCGGTAGATTTAGAAAAAATAAAAACTCTAGTACACATTGATACCTACCGCCTGAAAGACGAGCAAGAATTAATCGAAATTGGCGCAGAAGATTATCTCGGCAAGCCTGACACACTCTGCATCATAGAATGGCCAGAAAAAATTGCCAACCTATTAAAAGACAAAAAAACCACAACCATCACCATCGAGCATTCCGAAGATAATCAGAGGAAAATAACGATAAAAAAATAAAACAAAAAAATACCGTGCAATTTTTACCACATAAAAGTGAGCCCCTAATTGGCGTTAAATAAATTTGAGTGGTGCCCCGTAGGGCAACGGCTCTACCCTTAGAGCCGTAACGAAAATTTATAGCCAATTATGCGAACTTTTATCAGGTAAAAATTGCACGGTATTTTTTTGTTTTATTTTTTTATCGCTATTTTCCGAAATACTTCCTCCCTTTCAATTCCTTCGGCAAATAATCCTGCTCCACCGGCTCATCAAAATCCGGATTATATTTATAATCTTTGCCATACCCAATCTCTTTCATAAATTTCGTCGGCGCGTTGCGCAGATGGATAGGCACACCCAAATGTGAAGTGGCCAGCGCATCCACTTTGGCTTCGTTGTAGGCACTGTATAGCAAATTAGATTTTTTGGATTTTGCGCAATACACTACCGCCTGTGCCAAATGCACACTGCATTCCGGAAAACCAATTTTATGACAGGCATCATAGGCGGCGTTGGCCTGGATCATCGCTTCGCTATTAGCCATACCAATATCTTCGCTGGCAAAACGCAATACCCGACGCGCGATATATAGTGGATCTGCTCCGCCCTCGAGCATGCGAGCGAGCCAATAAATTGCCGCATTCGCGTCACTGCCACGCATACTTTTATGCAAGGCTGAAATTAGATTATAAAACTCTTCGCCTTTTTTATCAAAAACCAAATGAGTTTTTTGTAGAGCCTCTTTGATGTCTTCGGCGGTAATTTTTATAAGATCCCTCACTTTGTTCGGGATGACAGCTTTGTTGGCGACATTACTTTTGGATTTCACGGCCAAATCTAGACTATTGAGCGCGGCGCGCGCGTCACCTGAAGCCAAATCCGCCAGCATCTCTATTTCTTTTTTCTCAATTTTAATATTCAGATTTCCAAGCCCCCGCTCTTTATCAGCCAAAGCTTGATTGATAATTTTTACCAAATCTTTTTTCTCCAAATATTTCAAAATAAAAACCCGCGAGCGCGAAAGCAAAGCGCCGATAATTTCAAAAGAAGGATTTTCAGTAGTAGCGCCAATCAAAATTATTAAACCTTTTTCTACATACGGCAAAAGTGCGTCCTGCTGAGCTTTGTTCCAGCGATGGATTTCATCAATAAATAAGACCGTGCGTTTATTTTCCAAACGACGATGATATTCGGCATCTTCCACGGCTTTGCGTAATTCGTCTTTGCCGCCCATTACGGCCGAAATGGAAACAAAATGGGCTTTGGTTTGTTTGGCAATAATTTGCGCCAAAGTAGTCTTGCCCACTCCCGGCGGTCCCCAAAGAATTATCGAAGACAATTGATCCGATTCAATTAGATTCCTGAGCATTTTCCCTTTGCCCACAATTTCTTCCTGCCCAAAGAATTCTTCAAAATTTTGCGGACGCATTCTATCCGGTAAAGGCGCGAAGTTTGTCATATTAAATCTCCAAATTTTTTACCCAGCCAATCTTTAATTTTTCCTAGCCAACCGTGATGCAAATAATTTTTTTCAGTTAATTTGATACTAGTATGACGCAAATCTTCAAAGACAGTACTGAGCTCTCTAATCATGGCAGTATCATGAAAAACAATCCCAGCTTCATCGTTGATAAAAAAACTACGATAGGTAAAATTGGTGCTCCCAATAAAACCCACCACATCATCGGCAATCATTGCTTTGCCATGATGCATTTTCTCGGAAAGATACACATCAATGCCTTTTTTGTGAGCGATAGTAGAATACAAACCCAATACCCACTCCAAATATTTTTTATCCTGGCGAATAGGCAAAAATAATTCTACCACTACCCCGCGCGCTTTGGCTTCTTTTACCAATTTAAAAAAACTTTTATCCGGCACGAAATACGGCGTCAAGATACTAAAACGTGTTTTGGCTTTGGCCAAACTATTAAAAAAAACTTTTTGCGCGCGCGGCTTTTTATTTTGCAAAGGTGAGTTCAAAATAAAACTATAGCGATTTTTAAACTCTTCCCATTCTTTTTTAAAAGGCAGTCGCAAAAGATGTTTGACTTTATTTTTATCTCCCCCGCCGCGCACATAGGATTGGGCAAAAGATCGCAATAGCGGCGACACCACTCGGCCGGTGAGACGCACATGCAGATCATCCCAAGCGGCATACATATGAGCCACATTTACTCCGCCGATAAATACTATATCTTCATCCACCACCAAAATTTTGCGATGGTTCCTATACCAAAAAGAACGCATCCAGCCACGCAAAGACCAGCCGCGAAATAACGGATTATAAGTAACCACATCCACACCTGCCGCCAACAGACGATCAAAGCCACTACGCGACAGCTCAAAGCTCCCAATTCCATCCACTATTACCTTTACTTCCATTCCAGCTCGGGCCTTGTCGCATAGTATATCCAAAAATTGACCGCCGACCTGGTCATCTATCAAAGTATAAATTTCCCAGTAAATAGATTTTTGCGCGCCCAAAATCGCCTCACGCATGGCGGCCAGAGCGTCGGAAGTATTCCGATAAAATTTAAATCTAAAATTGGACATGGCTCTATAATATACCTAAAAAAATCAAAGATCAACTATTAAAAAACCTGCCAAAATGGCAGGTTTAAATTTAAACTACATTCACTTCGGCATTTTCGTCAGGCACCACATTGGTCAATTTCTGACGATGGCGATAAATTATTACAAAAGCAATAAACATATAGACCGCGCTGGCTATAAAAGAAAGATTATCTCGGTAGCTATAAACCACACCAGCAATCAGTGGCCCCACCACCATTCCCAAAGATGTCACCGAACCCAGAATACCCATCACTTCGCCTTTTACTTTTGGCTCCGCCAAACCAATTACTTCGCTAGTAAACACCGCCCGCAAAATGGACTGCGCGAAAACAGAAAATAAAATTCCGGTAAAAAAGAAAATAGCATAATACATTCCCATCAAAACATAACCAACCGCAAACGCCAAGAACATCATCAATACCAACTGCGGCTCTTTGAAACGATACAGCCAGAAACGCTTGAGCCAGACCACTTGGTTTACGGCCATAATTACTCCCTGTATCGCCATGATGACACCGATAGTAAAGGCGTTAAAACCAAATCTATCCGCGAAATAAATAGAGTTTATTGAAAAAACACCCGACACGGCCACGCCAAATAAAAACCAAACTATAAAATAAGGAAGTAACTGCTTATTAGCCCAAGCGCGCACTATCGGACGAAAAGGATTAATAGACATCTTGTCCGTATTGCGATTGTGATTGGTTTCAGGCAAAAAGAAATAAGCGGCAATAAAATTCAAACCAGCCAAAGCACCCGCTACCCAAAAAGGCAGCGATGGCGAAATAGCGCCCAGCACACCGCCAAGTATTGGGCCAATAATAAATCCAATTCCAAACAAAGCACCAATCATTCCCAAATTATGGGTTCTATCCACTTCATCCTTGGATATATCCACCAAATAACTTTGGGCAGTAGAAAAATTACCGGCGGCCAAACCATCAATAATGCGACCCAAAAATAAAATCGGCAAAGCTTTGGCCGAAGCAAATACCAGCCAACCTATGGCCGTACTACCAATGCTAGCCATCAACACCGGACGACGACCAATACGATCAGAAAGTGCGCCCAACATCGGCGTACTTAAAAACGAACAAACCGCGTAAGCGGCAAATAGATAAGTAATTTCCACGGCCGAGCCGCCAAATCTGGCAATATAAAAAGGCAACGACGGCAATACGATACCAAGCCCAATCACATCCATCAGTACCGTAAAGGCAATGGTCCACTTTTGTTTATTCATAAATATTAACTACGATTTTGCCAAGACAATTATGCTTTTTTAAATTTCACGCTGAATACCGGTTCGTAATTAGTATTATACTCATCGGTGACCTGCACCGTCTCACCTTTCATTAGTTTGGTCATAGCGGCATCCGAGAGCATGGTCATATCTGATTCCAAATCTACTTTGTAATCATCCAATTTTTGAAACTCACTAGAAAAATCCGACTTTACCGACATTTCAATTTCTTTTTTGCGCCCGCGTAATTCTTTGGATTTGTCGGTTAAATTTTTATATTCACTGCTGGCGGCCAAAGCATCACGATAAGCGGCTTTAATATCTTTCTGTTTTTTTTTGATTTCCTGAATGTGATTGAAGATCTGCTGTAGGTCTTGCATAAAATGATTTTTATAAATTAACGGTGACAAGATTTTACCATAAAAAAAGAATCCCGACTAGTCGGGATTCTTTGATTGTTGTAAAAATTACAATACAGCTTCTTTGGCAGCCTTAGCAACGCGGAATTTCACCACAGTCTTGGCGGCAATCTGGATAGTTTCACCAGTAGCTGGGTTGCGTCCCTGACGAGCAGCTCTCTTGATTTTCACCAATTTGCCCAAACCTGGAACTACGAATTCACCACTCTTTTTGACTTCCTTGTAAGCCAAAGTGGCCATTTCACCGAGTAAACCGTCTACCTGTTTCTTGCTCAAACCAGTGGATTCGGCAAGAGAAGCGATGATCGCTGACTTTGTCATTTTAGCCATATATGGATAAAATTAATTAATAATTAAATTTACTATAACAATTATAAGGGGTTTTTGAAAATTGGTCAAGTGCCTAGTCAAAAAATGCTAGGATTTTTGTCAATACTTATAATTAAGAAAATAAAAAATCAGCCACAATATGACTGATTTTTTATTTAGATTTTTCTCCATTATTCTTCATTATGGATATCATCTTTTGCTTCTCTTTCTCCTTCTTCTTTACCTTCTTTAGCCCCTTCTTCTACTGCTTCTTTTACTGTTTCTTTGGTATGTTCACGAGCTTCTTTTTCCAATTCCTCTGCTGGTGGATCAAAAAATTGTATCATACAATTATAAGTTAATAAATTAAATTTCCGACCTTTAACCATTAACACTAGCTCTATATTTTATTATACACCTTTTATTAAAAATAACCATCAAATTTTATCTATCTTCTAAATCAGCAAATACCACCAGTCGCTTTGAATAACTCTCCTCAATTTTATTCCAAGTTCCTTCACAGGTGATCAAATTCAGATGCGCTTTCCCATCACTAGAGCTAAATACCTCCACAGCACTGTCATGCGCGCTATAGCTTCGCAACTCGCGTACTATAAAAGTAGTAGTCGCTCCGTGTTCATTTTTGACATACAACTTATCGCCCTTACGCAGAGTAGACAAATCATCAAAAACCGCTGGCATCCCTTTTTTCCAGCCGAAATGCCCGACAATCACCGCACTGCCAGTTTGCCCCGGACGCGGCCCCAGCGAGTACCAGGCTGGATTCGCTGGCACTGTTGGCACATCCACTGCCCCGGTCGCTGTGAGGCCAACATATTCAAGGGAGGCATCGACATGGATCCGTGGGATCGTGAGATGTATCGGCAAGCCTAGAAGCGTTTGCTCTGATGGGACTATCAACTGCGTCGAGGTTGCAAGCGTATTTGCGGACAAAGGTACCTTCGTATAGAGTTCAGAGACAGACAGGCCGAGAATGAAGAAAAAAACAACTAAGGCAACGAGACTCATCTTTACACGACTAGACATATTAAACACCCAAAGATGATGAACGTTTTTTTAAGATTACCAACAATAAAGTCAAAATCAAAAGCGCGCTAGCGACAAACAATCGACTACCCCACCACATACTTGTCTCTTGTGGAGAAAGACCGGTATTGGGAAAATCAGGAATAAATGTAGACACAAGCGGAGCAACATTCAGTGTAGGCGAAGCTGTCACAGTGGCTGAGAATACCAATGGTGTTGTGCTGGGCGCTGGCATTGATGTTGAAGTTGAAAACGATGGTATTATCACGGATGTAGGAGTGGATGTCGAAAAATTAGGAGTCGATGTGGGCTGAGGCGCTGATACCACAATTGGTTCCACAACAGGCACAGCACAAGTAGCTTTGGTAACAGTACTAGAATCTAAAGTAACGGCGCCATTGCGAGCTAATACTCGCCCTTGGACATGTGCGCCAGTATTAAGCGTGGCGGAAGTAAACGCTAGAATACTGCCTTGTAACGTAGAATTTGTTCCAAGCGTCGCTGAACTACCTACTTGCCAAACGATGTTACACGCTTGCGCGCCGTTCACAAGAACCACCTTACTCCCTGCGGCCATGATAAAAGTGGTAGCGGTTTTAAAAATAAACACCGCGTTCGCATCACCCTCACCGTCGAGCGTTAGTGTACCAGTGATTCCAAAAGTCCCAGCCGCGGAATCATAAACACCAGGGGTTTTAGTCGTTCCGCCAAGTTCGGTTGGTATAGTGGAAATAGACGCAAATCCAAGCGCTGTCGTATAAGCGGTAGTGACATCTAACTGCGCCTGAGCGGCAACGGCATTAGCCACATGCTGGGTTCCGTTCACAATTCCCGGTGGAAACCCGGTGACCGCGGTACCCGGGCTCAAGCCAAGATCTCCGCCAACGATGCTCGATCCAATGTTGGTAATGGTGGAACCGGCAAGGATGGCAAAATTATCGGCCGACAAAAGTTCAATCTTGGTTGGACCAGCCAATGCGGCCAGTGGACCGACAAGCCCAAGCGCGAACGAAAGGGCTACTAGAAAGAACACTGCTGTTTTTTTACTTTTTTTCATATAATAATTTCAATTAATTAGCTACTAAATCCACTCTCTTATGCTATCTTTAATGCCACCGCCATGTTTTTATTAGTTTTGCTCAGTATCCGGCGTGCTTTTCGCAATTCTTTATCATCGAGCATAGATAATTATAATTAAATACTTGTTTAACTATTCAATTATATATCTAAAACGGAAACCTGTCAATGATAACAGTATTTTGAAAAGTCAACGGAAAGACGTGAAGCTTTCTGAGATTAAAAAAACTCCACTAATAAAGCAACCATACCGATGTGAATCCTTGACAGGTTATCCAATCAGGCGTCCACTTTAAATATTAAACAAGTATTAAATTTAAACATCTATGCTTGAAAAAAAAGAAATTCTAAAAAATCGTAAAATATTTAGCGAAACTGACAAAAGAATGACACTGGTCTTTAAAGTTCTAAGCGACGTTAATCGATATCGAATGTTTCGGATTCTCCTCAAACAGCCACAGCTTTCCATTACTAATATCGCGCAAATTTTGGACATTTCCTTATCTTTAGCGTCGCAACATTTGAGAATCTTAACTAATACCAACCTTATCCAAAAGGAAAGGAAAGGGGAAAAAGTTTTTGCCAAACTTGAACACAGCAGCCCGATCGTTAAGCTGGTTATTAAAACGATTCAGCAATCTGAAAAAATAGCAAAACAAATTTAATTTATTCTAACTAAAAATATATGACAACTATAGTAAATACCCCAGCTGGAGGCAACGATAATTCTTCTTCCGGAGTGGCTGCCGTTGTGGTTACTATTCTGATTTTAGCCTCTCTCTTTTTTGTGTTTTTCGCCTACGGTTTGCCTATGATACGAAATTACCAAAAACCAACGCAAAAACCTACTACCAATATTAACGTTCAATTGCCGACTCCGCAACCATCTCCAGCACCGGCGACACAACAGACAAACGGAAACTAAATATACATTGTACTTTTTTACAACCAGCCAAAAAAAATCCACGGGCCGTCTTCAGTGCCACACCACATTGGTTAAAAAATTCAAAACAAAAACACTCTCCTATTTAAGGAGAGTGTTTTTGTGGTAGCCCGTAGGGGAGTCGAACCCCTCTTCTAGCCTTGAGAAGGCCATGTCCTAGCCGATAGACGAACGGGCCAAGTGAATGCCGGCCCGACCGGACACGAAGTGTCTCACGGGCCAAATATTTCCAAATACTACAACAAAAAAACGGTTTGGTCAATATTTATAGTGTTTTTTTATAAATAAAAATCCCCTGCTCATTGGCTATCGGTGTATAATTGTGGAATTGAAAAACATATGATAGTATCTTCACTTCCGGCTTGGCCTCGTTAAATATCTTACTTTCCAATTTTTTCATGTGAGGTGGATACAAAAACATCATGATAGCATCGGCATCAGCGATATCCGCGTCATAAATTGATTTATAAAAAACTTTTATTTGTCCCCTTTTGCCTTTTAATAAAATCATTAGTTTTGTCCAAATAACCAAAAATGGATTGAGTTCATAGCCAATAGCCGTCGCCCCTTGATTCGCTGCCATAAACAACAGCCGGCCAGCCCCTGATCCCAAATCGATCACTTTCATACCGGGCTTTATTTCTGCCAACTCCATCATCTTGCGAGCTTGACGACGATGGGTCGGCAAAAATGGCACACCCAAAAACAATGGTGAAAAAATAAACCCTAACAACACTACACAGGCCAATAGAGTAAAATAAAATGACATAAAATTATATTTCCTTATGATTTTCCTCTAGCACCTCTATTACCCGCTTCAAATCGGGCTGACCGATCTTGGAGGATAAAGGTGTGACATCTGTTTGCCCCTCTCTCCCATCAAATTTTACCATCATTAAAGATAGAGCGTAAAGCTCTCCAAAAACTTTATCCGATAAATAATTTTTACCCAGGTTGGCGACTTCTTTGAGGGCCACACCTAATTGAAAAACCATTTCCTGAGCATGGGCATATTTACCATACTTAAATTTATCATCCCTATACAAAGGCGCTTTATGCAATCTATCATCCCCGATTTCATCGCCAATTTTGGCCATACAATCCCAATCAAACATAATCCCGTGTTTGTCTTGCATATCATAACCAATATTATATCGATCGATATCCATCAAAACAAAACCCTGCTCCTGAATATAAAGACAGCCGCGCGCGGCATCCAAAATCATTTGGACAGCCACTGATAAATCCTCTAACACTTTTTTGTGGTCAATTCCTTTATTACTTTTTATTACTTGAATTAAATCATTCAAGACAAACATTTCACGCTTCACACTAAGTAATTCAGTGGACTCGGGACTGGCAGACTGAGGAAGCAAAATAGATGGAGGCAATGTACCTTTTTTCTTATCTTCCTGAGCCTTGGTCAAAAATTCTAAACGGCTTCTATTAAGTTTTTCCAAATCTTCTCTATCCAAATTTTTTAACTTCAATCTTTTAAAATAAAATTGCTTCCCTGGAATATTGGTAATTTCTCCAACCTCATTTTCTACACCAAAATCACTGGCACTAAAATTTTTCATGAAAATATCATCTTGATTCAAATTGGCAAATTCTTCACTAGAATTAAGCTGTTTTTTAATTTCTTCCATTAGCCCGGCGCGCAATCTGTTTAAAGCGACATCGGCATTCTCTTCAAAATCTTCCTTTCGGGGATAATAAAACAGTGAGGTGGCGGTAAATCCAAGATCGGCAAATAATTTATCGGTAGATAGAGAATGAATCAAAAAAGAAATACCTAAATCGGACTGATTACTATCGACAAATCTTTTACAAACAGACAAAATTTCTCGAGCATAGGCCGCAACATCGGCTTGAGTAATTTTTTGTTCTTTTTTACCAAAAAATATTTCTAAAGGACCGACATTTACAAATTTTTTACTTACATCTTTGTTGGGATCAATGCCGATGGCATTAATATCTACAAATCTTCTCTTATCCATATTAGTATCTTATTCTCCTTACTTCCAAAATTTTTGCCTGCTTGGCTTCCACAAAAGTTTCATTTTTTTCTCCTTCCAATCCTTGCTCTACCCAGCGCTGATCCAGTAGCGAACCGACGGGTTGGGAAATTTTTATTTCTCCTAGAGATACGCCATGACCATATCTGCCTTCACTATCCCAGGTGCGGGCATGGACGTATTTGATAACATCAGCAGTTTTTTCGGTAATCAGCAAAATATGATTGAAGTTATTTTTGGCACCGGCTTCGAGCATTACCACCACATCGCCGGTTTGAGCCTCGTTCCAAGAAATTTTCTTGGTATTGCGATCATCGCTGTAATGTTTTACACCGATATTTTCTACCGGGCGCAAAAGAGAAATAAAATAGCGGAAAACATGTCGCGGCGAAACTATAAAAAACTTACGCGCTATATCCACATCCCGGGTTTCCAAAAAGTGCGCGCGCAGAATCTGAGTGATAAAACCGGAACATTCAATCCCCAGATTATTATCGATTAAAAATTTACGCAATTGCTCCGCAGTAATTTCTTCACCGGTGTGCTCATTATGCAGACAGCAATGTCCGGCTTTATCAAATAATCCCGCATGGTATTGCACGGAAATAATTTTGGCCTCCTCCACAATCTCGGCCGGGGATCCTTTGCCTACCAACACCCGCAATTGCGCGCGCTGTTTGAGGCGGGCATTATTAAAATAAGGACAACGCACGCCAGACAAACCTTCAAAGGGAAGATTGAAATAATCATTTAAAACTTTTTGAGCTTTTGTAGATAACATAATAAATTCTGTATCATTCTTATATATTCAATATTAGCTTCTTACCGACGCTATTTAAAACATTTTCACTTTCCAAAATCCCCTGGTTCGATTGCATACGCACAAAATCCGATTCAACTTCCGTATTGTCATACTTAAATACACCAAAACCTGCTTTCTGCAATCGTGCCACTTCCTTATTCAATTTTTTATTATCAATTTTTTTATCCAAAACTTTTTGAGTGATCTGGGCGCCATTTTTTATGGTCGTAAGTTTGCCGCCGATTTTCATACCGGTCACAGCCAAAAGATGCGCTTGAAAAGTGGTCAGCCCTATTTTATTTTTTCTCATCTGCAAAATAGATTCAAAGCTGGTGCTGGCCGGTTGACGCGCATTGATTTCAATTAAAAATAATTTGCCGGTGCTTTTTTCAAAAATAACATCAATCCCAAATAGCCCGCGCCAATTATTTTGATACAATCTCTCCCCCACGGCTTTGGCTATTTTTTCATAGCTCTTTTTTTGCGCGTTATTTAAAATTTTGTGAGGATAGGCCCAATCATTGCCGACAGTGGCAAACGGCCGAATAGTAAAAGGAAGAATGCCGGTGAGTTGCACATTGATGTTTCCACACAATATTTTTTTATCGGCCACCACATTATTATTGGTAAGCATAATACCATCGATATATTTGGTCACGCGCACCGGTCGGTCGGGAAAATTTTTTTGCACTTCTTTGAGCTGATTTTCATTGGTAATGAGCAAAGTGCCGTTGCCGGTATGGGCATGGTTAAATTGTAAAATAAATTTCTTACCTTTCCATTTTATTTCTTTGGATGGTTTTATTTCATGCGGTGGCAAAAATTTTCTCAAATTTCCCAGCCACTTTACCTGAGTGACTTTTTCTTCCACGGTATTGGCCAGCTCAGCACTAGGATTTAGCAGTCGGTATCCTTTTTGAACACAGATTTTTTCCAATAGTGGCGTATTTTTAAAAACCAAAATCCCGGGATTTTTTAAACCCGCGATAAACTTCTCGGCCTTTGGATGTGTGAGCAGATCCCTGGTATCCAAAAGCGCCTTATTTTTGATTAATAAAACATTTTTATGCCCTCTGGCCAAACTATTGGCAAAGGAAGTAAAATTTGAGATAATATAGTTGCCAGGGGTACTCAGAGGTAATCCCAGAGTTCGCTCTAGATCCCGCGCTACATAAATTATTGGCTGTTTTAGAGAAAATGGCATATAGGAGATTATACTAAAATAACCACCTTTTGGCAATTATATACTATGGATGACCTGTACAAAGAATTACAAAATTTTGGTGACGTAAAGACCAACGTATCTTTCAAAAAAATGACTACTTTTGCGGTGGGAGAAATGGCCCAGCGGTTGGTCACCGTGACCGATACCGAAAAATTGGTTGGCTTGCTGAATTATCTCAAAAATAATGGCGTAGACTTTTTTATCTTGGGAGGCGGTAGTAATTTACTCATGCCGGACCGAGATATCGAGGGCGTCACCGTAAAAATTCAAACCAAAAAAGTAGAGATGGCAGACGACACCACCATCATGTCCGATGCTGGGGTAGGCTTTGGTACTCTAATAAATTTATCTCTGGCTCATAGCCTAGAAGGACTGGAATGGGGCGTGGGCGTGCCAGGTACGGTAGGCGGAGCGGTGCGCGGCAATGCCGGAGCCATGGGCAAAAATATTGCCACCTGTATGGAAAAAGTACAGATCTGGCGTGACGGCGAAGTGATTGAATTACAAAATTCCGAGTGTGGATTTGATTACCGCGAAAGTCATTTCAAATTTAATGGTGACATTGTACTACGCGCTTGGTTCAAGCTGAAGCCTGGCGACAAAAAAGAAATAATGCAACGCGCCACTACCTATATGAAGCAAAGATCCGGACGCTACCCACATACCCCATCAGCCGGAAGTTTCTTCAAAAATATCCAAATATCCAAATGGCCGGGAAATAAAGAAGAATTACCAGAGCTATTCCGTGAACGCGGTATGATACCGGTGGGCTGGGTAATGGAACAACTGGATCTCAAAGGCCTCACCATCGGCGGCGCCAAAGTATCCGACGAACATGGAAACTTCGTGATCAACTTCAACAACGCCAAACAGGAAGATGTGCTAAAAATTGTTGAAATAATGAAAGAAAAAGCGTATAATAAGTTTAAATTAAATATCGAACCGGAAGTAGAAATAGTCCAATAAAAAGTTTTAATTCACTAGCCCTAATGCTATGCAAATCCAAATTACCGGCAAAGGAATCGAGCTCACCTCCTCTATTCAAGAATACGTAGAAAAGAAAATTAATGGTTTGGATAAATTTTACGATAAAATAATGCGCGCTCAAGTACGAGTGGGTTTAGAAACCAACCACCACTTGAAAGGAAAAATTTTTATATGCGAATGTAAACTGGAAGTGCCGGGCAACGACCTGTTTGCTTCCAAAAATGAAAAAGATGTTTACAAAGCGATAGACAAAGTACGCGATTATCTGGAAAGTGAGCTAAAAAAACACAAAGTAATGCAACGCGAAAAAGATAAAAAAGATAAACGCAAAGTGCGTGAAGGCAAAGAGTATACAATTACCGTATGAGTTTGAATTTGTTTGAAGAAAAAGATTGGAAAAAATTTTCCAAAGATAAAAACAGGGTAAACGGAAACTACATAAATTTATCCGGCACAGATTTAACGGATCTTCCCGGAGTAGATGTGAAGCGACTGCAACATTTGGCTCAGATTTTGCGTGCTTTTATTTTTGTGGCGGTCGAAGCTGGTCAAAGCGGACATCCCGGTGGCAGTAGCGGCAAAGTAGAGCAACTATTGGCTTTGGTGCTGGGAGAAAATTTAGCTTTTGACCCAATCAATCCTAAAAATTCCGGACGCGATCGTATTATTTGGAGCGCGGGACATTGTACGCCCGGTCTTTTCGCGATGAATTCTCTAATCTATGAAATTCTACGCCGCAGTGGCCGACAATTTTCGGAAGCGGTGGTTCAGCCGGTTTTCCCAGAACATCTTTTACGCTTTCGCCACACTGATGGCCCACAAGGCCACGCTGAGGGCCATTATCCCTTAGCCGACACCTCTACCGGCCCATCTGGTCACGGCTTTTCTGGGGCCGGCGGTATGGCAATAGTCCACAAATCTTGTGGCTTGCCAACTAAAGTATATGTAATGATGGGTGACGCCGAAAGCGAAGAAGGTATGACTTATGAAGCCCGCAATGTCTTGGCCGCTACCGGTACGGATAATATGATCGTCAGTTTGGATTACAACCATTTTGGTATTGATGGCCCGATAGAAGAAGCGATGAATTCTACTTATATTGATCATTGGCGTGGCATGGGCTGGAATATGATCGAAGTAGATGGACATAATGTACTTGAAGTAATGTACGCCTATCGCCTCGCACCAAAAATTTTTAATAATAACAGACCAACGGTAATAATTTGCCACACGCTAAAAGGTAAATTATATGGCAGTAAAGAAAATACCGCGGCCAGTCACGGTGCTCCGATAAAACATGAAGAATACATCGAAGTCATGAAAAATCTCGGCTTTGATATTCCGGGAATAAAAGGTGAAGCGATAAAAGATATTGAAGTGATCCTAAAAAATATTTCACCGGAAGATGAAAAATATGTTTTGGAAAAATTGGATATTGCCGCTAAAAAAATAAAACCGGAATCTGAATTGGTACGCCAAATGGCTCTGGCTCTAAACGGACGCGCCTTGGTAAATCCCACCTCCGTGCGCCGCCCGGAAACTTTGCCACCGGAATTAATTTTTGAAGAGGGGTCAAAAGTAGCGACTCGCAAAGCCGCGGGCGCGTGGTATAAATGGCTCATGACTCAAACCGCCTTTTTTTATGCCGGTGCGGGCGATCTTTCCGGATCCGTACTCACGGCGGCAGCGGAAAATGTCTATGGCTTAATTACGCCAAAAAATCCTTTGGGTCGCGGTATTCGCTTTGGTATTGCCGAGCAAAACATGGCGATGATGAGCGCGACTTTGACCCAGGATATTTTGCCGGGCGGATTTCATCCTATTTCCGTATTTGGTACTTATGCTGTGTTCACTACCATGATAGCCAACTGTGTGCGCTTGGCGGTAATTAACAACCATCTCTTCCCCGCTCACAAAGGCTTCTTCATAATGTACGCGGCCCATGACGGCCCGGAAACTGGTGAAGACGGCCCTACTCATCAGGGTTTGTACTGGATGAGTTTGTATAATGCTATTCCAGGAATAAAAGTATACAAACCAATGGATGCCAATGAAATGGTAGAAATGTTATTTTATGCTCTAGAAAAAGGTGAACCAATCGCGCTCTCGGCCATGCGTCCGGATACTCCGGTAATCAAACGCGGCGGTGATGTGCCGCCAGCTATCGCGGCCACTTGGGGCGCCTATGTTTACAAACCTTTCAAAGAAAACGGCCAACAAAAAACTGTATTGGCGATTTGTGGCGCGCATATGCTGTTTAACACTCTGGAGATTCTGCCAAATTTGGAAAAAGATTATGATGTAAAAATTATTTGCGTCACTTCTCCGGAGTTATTTGAAGAACTACGCCATACCAACGAGCGCGTGGCTCAACAAATTTTGCCGGATCATGAGCGTGAATTGGTGGTGGCTTTGCACAATGGCTGGAAAGGATTTTTGTATCCTTTCATGTTGCCGAAGAATTATGAGAAGCGCTCTATTTGTATTGATACTTATTTGAAGTCTGGGAATGTGGATGAGGTTTATGAATTGGCGCATTTGACTCCGCCGGAAATTGAATCTAAAATTCTTCGTGCTATTATCAAATAAATATTTCCCCTTCTCTCGCCTGTGAAAATCTTCGCATAATTTGCAACCCGTCGAGACTCTGGCCGTGAACTCGTCGCGCGGCTCCTCAAACAGCACGGCCAGAGACGCCTCGTCGGCTCACAAATTATTTGCTCGGATTTTCAGCGGCTCGTTCAGGGGAAATATTTATTTTCTTTATACTTTAAATTGGATATGAAATTGTCTGCGAAATTTTTGAATAATGATGAAATGTCTCCGAAGGTGGATTATAATCGTGATTTGAATTTTTTGGGGGATGAATCTTCGTTTGCTTTTGGGGTGGAGGTGGCGAAAGTGGAGGCTTCGAAAAAGTTTTTGACTGTTTATAAATTTCATATTGGGGATACTGGTCCAAAGACTCCGGAACCGATTATTGAGGTGGCGATTCAGGCTCTTCGAGATAAGCAGACCAAATATGGGCATTTCTTGGGGTATCCGCAGGTGCGCGAAAACATTGCGCGATTTTGGACGACTACGCGTGGGGTGGAAATTAAAAAAGAAAATATTTTGCTTGAACCGGGCGGCAAACCGGCAATTGAATTATCTTTGCAAGCTTTGGTGAATAAAGATGATCAAATTATTGTCCAAAATCCTTCGTATCCTATCTACGCTTCGCTCTCTAATTTTTATACGCGCAAAAAACCTTTGGAATGGACAGCCCGACAAAATCCGGATGATAAAACTTTGGATTTTAATGTATCGGATTTGGAAAAAATCTTATTGGAAAATAAAAATATAAAATTACTTTTTCTCAACACGCCGCAAAATCCGACCGGCATGATGATGGGCGAAGAAAAATTGCGCGCTGTGGCCGAACTGGCCAAAAAATATCGCTTCATGGTGGTGTTTGATGACATTTACGATCAAATTACTTTTGACGGTCGCAAGCATTTTAGCATTTTATCGGTGCCGGGCATGCTTGATTTTACTATCAATCTCAATGGTTGTTCCAAAAATTATGCGATGACCGGCTGGCGTGTGGGATTTGTGATAGCACCCGAGTGGCTCATAGAAATTTTCGGACAACTCGCAGTAAATAAATGGAGTTGTGTCAGTCGCGCCAACCAGATTGTGGCGGGCACGATTTTTGGCGATGTCGATTTGGACGGATGCCACTATCCATCGGTACGCGAAAAAATTGAACCAATTTTACAAACCGATTTTGCCGAGTACGAGAAAAAAGGTAAATTTTTATTCGAATCTCTCTCACTGCTCTCCCCTTTTATCTTACCAAATCAAGCCGAGGGCGCTTTTTATTTGTTTCCAAATATTGAAAACATTTTGAAATTAAAATATGTGGCTGAAGATCTAAAAATAAAAAATGATAAAGATTTCAGCCGCTGGCTACTACAAGAAAAAGGCTTTGCGGCCATACCAGGCAGCGATTTTGGCAGTGGCGGAAGTGGCTATCTGCGCTTATCATACGCGGAAGATCGTAATAATCATATTATACCCGGCGCCAAACAACTGCTAAAAACAATAATCGAGTTACTAGAAAAATCTCAGATTAATCCACCACTTTCCATAGACCAACTGAGTGAAAAAATAAAATCGCTGGAAAAAAAATATTTTTCTTAAAAAATTAAAACTAAAATCTCCTAATAAAATAGGGGATTTTTTATTTTATTATCTCAAAAAACCAATTTACCATTGACTTTTTGCTAAAATCAGTGTATATACATCATATCAGCCGAGCGTTTCGGTTGATGCAACTCAAGGACAATCAATGCTTATCTTTCACGGTGTCTTCCGGCTCGAAACCGGTGTCGGTATCTTTGTACCCCAAGGCAAACTCATCCGTCGCGACAGCAACAACGCCGACCAGCATCCGGAGACTCCGATCTTCTACGTGCTCGGACGTAGCGACAAGAGCGGCCATCGCTACTTCGCAGAGAACGAACACAAGCGCGGAGCCGACGAGGACCGCAGCGGCTTCCCGTTGTTCGTCCCCAAGGAGACCAAGGTCGGTGACCTGCTCGTGATCCAGTGGGTGCTGGGCACCTGTGCCGGAGCGCGTCTGGCCACGGCCCAGGAACTGGAAGTCGCCAAGCCTACGTCTCAGCCCATGGGCGCCTGGTAGACTCGCCTACCGACAGACCGACGCAAGTCTGGCGTTGGGAGGTCGCGGTCCACCAAGATCTCCCAATGCTAAATCTTTATCAAATATATTGGTAAAAATTTAACAGGAGATCTCGGTAAAATAGGCATTATTATAAAAATACTTTACCTTTGGTAGGGTATTTTTTATTCCTTGTAAAATACCCTTATTTCTGATAGAATATCCGATATGAATACCGAAATTTTGGAAGCAGTTTTAGCGTTAAAAACAAAATACAAAGGCCTGTCTTCTGAGCAATATAAAATTGCCTTGGCAAAATACGGTCTGAATTTGCGTCCCGCCAAGAAAAAACAAAGTAGTTTCAAGCGTCTGGCCAAGATAATTTCCGAGCCGATGATCTTGTTATTGTTTATAGCCGCTTTGGCCTATCTTTTTTTGGGCGACCATGTGGATACCATCATATTGCTGGTTTCAATTGTTCCAATTTTAATTATTGAATTTATTCAAGAAAGACGCACGGACAAAGCCATCGAAGCATTGGATAAAATTGTAGTAGATTTTTGCCGCGTATTTCGCGATGAAAAAATCCAAAAAACTGAAATAAAAAATTTAGTACCGGGTGATCTGGTGTATCTAAATGCCGGCGACAAAGCTCCGGCGGACGGTGTTTTGCTAGATTCGGTCGGTTTATTGGTAGACGAATCAATGCTAACCGGTGAATCGATAGTAGTTTCCAAAAATTCCACCCAAGACCTGCAAAAAATAACCGAAGAAAATAAACTTTTTCAAGGAACTTTAATCGCTCAAGGCGAAGGTTACCTGTTGGTCACCGACACGGCCGCCCATACTGCCTATGGCAAACTGGGAAATTTATTGGAAAATATCGAACGCTTGGACACTCCTCTACAAAAAAATATTCGCCGACTAATAAAGAGCGTGGCTATCATCGCCATCAGCACCTCTTTTTTGGTCGGTATTTTAATTGCTTTAAAAACTTCTTTGGTAAATGGACTACTCGGCTCGGTCACTTTGGCTATGGCTCTGATACCGGAAGAATTTCCGATTGTGTTCAGTGTATTTCTCATCATGGGCGTATGGCGCATGACCAAACAAAAAGCTTTGGTGCGCGAAATGGCGATGGTAGAAACTTTGGGATCGGCTACCGTAATTTGCACCGACAAGACCGGCACGCTCACTGAAGGCAAAATGTCTTTGGAAGAAATTTTTTATCAAAATAAAAACTATAGTAAAAAAGATTTTGCGACCAACAGAGAAGATCTAAAGGAATTAATGAAAATAACTCTATTGTCGCTCGAACGCATCGCCGCCGATCCGATGGAAGTAGAAGTGCAGAGATTTGCCACCAGTCTCGGCATTGATACCACCAACCATTTCAACGAACACGCTCATCTCGAGACCCACCCCTTTGAATCCACCACCAAGACTCTTCATCACCTATTTCAAAATCCTGAAAAAATTTCAGTTCAATATAGTGCCGGCGCTCCCGAATCTATTATTGCCAAATCAAATTTATCCGTCATCGAAAAAGATGAAATCCAAAAAAAATACGAAGCTTTGGCTGAACAAGGCTACCGCGTAATCGCGATTGCCCAAAAAAATCTGGGAGACAAAAAACAAATTGAAAAATATGATCTGGAATTTGTGGCCTTGCTAGCGATGAGCGATCCGCCGCGCGCTAATGTGAAGGAAGCTATCGACATCTGTCAAAAAGCCGGCATCCGTGTAATCATGATTACCGGTGATAATCATCTGACCGCCAAAAATATCGCCGTGTCTATTGGACTAAAACACAACGAAAAAATAATTATCGGCCATGAATTGGAAAATATTTCCGCCGATCAATTCGACGAAATTGTCCGAAACCACGATATTTTTTCTCGTGTCAAACCGGAACAAAAATATCAAATTGTGGAAGCTCTGCAAAAACAAGGTGAAATTGTAGCCATGACCGGCGATGGAGTGAACGATGCCCCTGCTCTAAAAAAAGCCAACATCGGTATCGCTATGGGCGAAAAAGGCACCGAAGTGGCTCGGGCCGCTGCCGGCATAGTTTTACTTGATGATAATTTCAATACTATCGTCAGTGCCATACAAGAAGGACGTCGCATCTATGATAATCTGCGCCAAGCTTTTGTCTTTTTATTTTCTTTTCATATTCCGATAGTGGCTATGGCTATATTTCCTCTGATCCTGGGCGAACCATTGGTCTTCTTCCCTATCAATGTAGTATTCCTGGAATTATTCTGCGACCCCGCTTCCGTAATAGGATTTGAACGCGATCGAGCCCGCAAAGGCCTCATGACCGAAAAACCCCGACCAATTAAAGAACCGCTAATAAATCCCAAACTATTTAAAAAAGTTATTATTCAAGGATTGGCTATCACGGCCGTGGCGGCTAGTTTTTACTGCTACCACGCCCTTTATAGACATGATACTGATATGGCCCGCACCTTTACTTTTGCCTCGCTCACCATCACCCAGGTCACACTAATAATGGTCACCCGCGAATGGGAACAAATAAAACATAATTTCCTGTTGATGAGCATTTGGGTACTAACAATCATAGCTCTCACGCTCATAATGTCGATACCACAGCTCAGAGAAATATTTCACCTTGTAAAAATAAATCAAAATCAATTCTTAGCTTTAATCACCATTTCCATATCCGCTATGATCTTGACCGGATTGGCCTTAAGACCTAAAAAAATATGAACGATAATTTAGAAGAAATCCTCAAAGACGAACCGGCCTTTCGCCGCCAACAAATTTATTTATCCTGGTTTGATAAAAAAATAAATTCGTTTGAAGAGATCACTACCCTATCCAAAGATCTACGCGCCAAGCTCAAGGACATTCCTTGGGTGACAGTAAAAGAAAAAGTATTATTGCAGAGCAAAATCGACGGCACTCGCAAAGCCTTGCTAGAATTTAGTGACGGCAAAGTAATCGAGAGTGTGCTGATGCCGCGTGTGAGCAAAAAAATGATTCCTGGGGATCGTCCGCGCTATACTATTTGTGTATCGTCTCAAGTTGGCTGTCCGATGGCCTGTACTTTTTGTGCTACCGGTAAAATGGGTTTTGCGCGCAATCTTACTTATCGCGAAATTGTGGATCAGATGCGCTACTGGCAACAAATACTATGGAAAAATAACGAAGGTGAAGTAGATAACATTGTTTTTATGGGCCAAGGTGAGCCACTCTTAAATTATAACAATGTAAAACAGGCTATTAATATTTTGATCAAGGCCGCCAAAATGGGTCCACGCAAAATTACAGTATCCACCGTCGGCTTGGCCACTACGATGGACAAAATGGTAGATGATAAAAATTGGCCACCGGTCCGTTTTGCTTTGTCACTCCACAGCGCCATCAACGAAAACCGTACTTCCATCATGCCTTCCAACCGCAGTGACTTTTTGGAATTTTTGGTAGACTGGGCGCGCCGTTATCACAAAGCCTTTCCTAGTCGCACGCATTTTATCGGCATTGAATATATCATGCTTGGTGGCGTCAACGATTTTCCAAAAAATCTCGACGCTCTCATAAAACTAGTTCACAAAATGGGCTCCGTACGCGTGAACCTGATCCCTTACAATCCGGCTAGCAGTAATGATTTTTTTGGTACCACTCCGATGGAAACCATCAAACATTGGCAACAAAAAATGAACGACAAAGATATTGTCTGCACCGTGCGTCGTTCACAAGGTCTGGATATCGCCGCCGCCTGCGGACAGTTGGCCAATAAAGATAAAGTTTAAAAATCTAATATGGCAACAAAAAATATTTCAGTCACTGTGCTCGGTGCCGGCAACATGGGCACCGCTTTGGCAAATATAATTGCCAACAATGGCTTCGTAGCAAGACTATGGAACTACGAAGGTGATGTAGAACCACTAAATCAGATCAGCCAAACTGGTGAAAATAAAAAATATTTACCGGGAATAAAATTATCCAAAAACATCAAAGTAGAAAAAGAATTATTCACTGCTGTTTCCAAAACTGACATAATATTTTTAGCCGTGCCGAGTGGATTTATTGGCGAGGTGACAAAAAAAATTTCCCCTTATCTTTCCAAAAAAACTGTCTGCGTTAATGCTTCCAAAGGGCTCGACAGCATGAGTCTATCCACTGTCTCCAAAATAATATCTCGCAATTTACCATCCAACCTGCGAAATAATATTGTGGTAATTTCCGGTCCGGCCGTAGCGACCGACATGGTAAAAAATTATTTTACCGCCATGAATATTGCCGGCGCCAAATCCGCCGTCGCGCTCACCAAAAAAGTTTTGGAAAATGATAATTTGCGTCTGATAAAAAGTGATGATTTGGTTGGCACCGAAGTAGCCGGCTCTCTCAAAAATGTTTATGCTATCGCTATCGGATTGTGCGACTGTTATGACTATCCGATGAATACCAAGGCCGCAATTTTTGTTTCCGCCCTCAAAGAAATTTCCACCTTGGTGAAAAAAATGGGCGGACACGAAAAAACCGTCTATGATTTGGCCGGACTCGGCGATCTCATCGGCACCGCGATGTCCGAGCATTCCCGCAACCGTCGCTTTGGCGCCTGTTTGCCAAAATATTTAAACAAAGAACAAGCTGCCAAAGCTATCGGCCAAACCGTAGAGGGTGTCGAAACTTGCAAAACCGTTTTGGCTTTGGCCAAAAAATACCGCGTCACCATGCCGCTAGCCAAAGTTGTCCATGAAATTGTTTGGAACGGAGCAAAGCCAGAACTGGTCTTAAAAGATTTCCTAAAAAATATCAGTTAACATGACGCACAAAGAAAAAACTGATAACCGTTTACGTTTTATCGCTGTTTTCTTTTTAGCGGTAGCTTTGATAATAATTATCAAATTATTTTTGTTGCAAATAGTACAATATAATTATTATCACACTCTGGCACTAAACAGCCATGAAATTTACAAACAACTTCACCCCAAACGCGGAGAAATATTTTTCCAAGATACTCGCACCAAAACTCTTTTCCCGGCGGCTATCAATCGCCAATATTATCTAATTTATGCTATACCCAAAAATATAAAACCGGAAGAGATAGCCATGACCGTGGACAAATTAATAAAAATATTAAACTTGCCAGAAACCGATCGAGAAATTTTAAATAAAAAATTATCCAAAAGTAACGACCTCTACGAACCGGTTGCCAAAAAAATTGATAGTGATACTTACGAAAAATTAAAAACGGAAAAATTACCGGGAATTTATGCCAACGAACAGGAATACCGTTATTATCCCGAACAAAATTTAGCCGGTCCAATTTTGGGCTTTTGCCGACTAGACGACAGCGGCACCGAACAAATCGGCAGCTACGGCACCGAAGGTTATTGGAATAAAATTTTATCCGGACGCAAAGGTTTTGCCATTGGTGAACGCGGCGCTTTTGGTAGTTTGGTAGCCATGTCAGACCATTCTCAAGTGAACGCTCAAGACGGCGCGGACATAGTGCTAACCATAGACCGTAGCCTAGAATACAAAGCTTGTTTGCTATTACAAAAAGGTTTGGAAGAATACCAAGCCAAAAGCGCGTCACTGGTAATGATGAATCCAAAGACCGGCGCTATCCTAGCGATGTGCAGTCTGCCGGATTTTAATCCGAACGATTATTCACAAGTAAAAGATATTCGACAGTACAACAACACCGCTATTTTTACTCCTTATGAACCAGGATCGGTTTTTAAACCTATCACTATGTCGGCCGGCATAGACCTCGGCCTGATTTCACCCAACACCACTTTTACCGATCCGTGCGTGCGCGTGTATGGCGGCTTCCCAATTCGCAACGCTCAAAATAAATGTTACGGCACTATAAATATGACTCAGGTCTTGGAAAACTCGGTAAATACCGGGATGATGTTTGTGGCCGATAAACTTGGTCACGAACGCTTGTCTGATTACGCTAAAAAATTTGGCTTTGGCCAAAAAACCGGCATTGAACTATCTCCTGAATCTGGTGCGGATATTTCTTCGCTGGACAAAAAAGGTCAGATCTATGCCGCCGTAGGATCATTTGGCCAGGGTCTCACCGCTACTCCATTGCAACTCGCTTCCGCTTATTCTGCTATAGCGAACCAAGGCCTCATGCCAAAACCATATATCATTTCGGAAGTGCACTATCCCGATGGGAAAAAAGAAATCACTTCCCCTTTGACTTCCGAATCCGTAATCTCGGCTCGCACTGCCAAGTTAGTTAGTGGTATGCTAGTATCAGTGGTGGAAAACCATTACCGCGCTGCCAAGATCCCTGGCTATTATGTGGCCGGCAAAACCGGTACCGCTCAAATTGCCGAAGCGGGCAAATATAGTGTGGATCGCACCAACCACACCTTTGCTGGTTTTGCACCCGCCTCTAACCCACAATTTGTTTTGGTGGTAAAATATGAAGAGCCCCAGCGTCAGTGGGCGGAGCAGACTACCCTACCAATATTTCGTGATCTACTTACTTTTGCTCTGCAATACTACGCGGTACCAAATGATAAATAAAATAACCCTATAGAATATGTTTAGAAATTTCTTAAATTTGATACTACGATCACTCTCCAAAAAAATTATCCAGAAATATCATCCAGATGTGATTGGCATTACCGGCTCGATTGGAAAATCTTCATCCAAGGAAGCAATCTATTTAGTTTTGAAAAGCAAATTTAATGTTCGCAAAAGTTTTAAAAATTACAACAACGAAATTGGCATACCGCTGGCAATTATTGGCGTAGAAAAATCTCCAAATAGCTCAGTGTTCGGCTGGATAATGGTGATAATAAAAGCCATTGAGCTGCTTCTCGTTACCGACAAAAATTATCCCGAAATTTTGGTATTGGAAATGGGCGCTGACAAACCGGGAGATATTGCTTACCTTACCGAACTTGCTCCTTGTAAAATTGGTGTGCTTACTTATATTTCTCACGCTCATACCGAGACTTTCAAAACCATTAAAAAAATCGCTCAAGAAAAACGTATTATCATTTCACATTTACAACGCGATGGTTTTGCGGTTTTAAATTATGACAATGACATGGTAATGCAAAATGGCAATACCACCAAAGCCGAAGTGGTCACTTTTGGTTTTAAAGATGGTGCTACTTTCCAGGCTACTGATATCAATATTATTATCGACGAAAAAACCGGCTGGCCATCGGGCTTAAATTTCAAACTAAATTACGACGGCAATATTGTTCCGATGTTTTTACCGGGAGCAATCGCTGTCCACCTTATTCCTTCGGCTTTGTCCGCGGTAGCAGTCGGACATATCTTAGGTATTAATGTAGTAGAAGCCGCTATCGCACTTCGAAAAATAGAGCCACTGCCTGGACACATGTGCATTATCAATGGAATTAAAAACACTTTACTCATCGACGATACCTACAATTCCAGTCCGGAGCCGGTAAAATCGGCGCTCTATACTTTATCAAAAATCACCCCCCACGATGGTGGTAAACGCATTACGGTGTTGGCGGATATGTTGGAACTCGGATCAGAAACGGAAAATACTCATCGTGAAGTGGGTTTAAAGACTGCCGAACTAGGAATAGATTTCCTGATTACCGTGGGCGAATCCAGTAAACATACGGCTATCGCCGCGCGCGAAGCCGGAATGGATGATAATCAAATTGCCTCTTTTGCCGATAGCAAAACGGCCGGAAAATTTCTTCAAGAAAAATTAAATCAAGGCGATGTGGTACTCATCAAAGGATCCCAGAGCATGCGCATGGAAAAAATTGTCAAAGAAGTGATGGCCGAACCACTCGACGCTCCCAAATTATTGGTGCGCCAAACCAAGGAGTGGAGTGATTAGTTTTTCGCAAAAACTTGATTTTTCCTTGAATTTAAGCTAATATTTAGCCATGTCTATTAGTCTTTTAGAAACATCTTTACTGTTTTTTATCGGGGCTTGCGCCCTCTCTTTTTTGTTGGCACCCTTGCTGACCAAATTACTTTATAAATTCAAAATTACCCGTCGCTCTGAATATGATTTCACTCTCTATGGCGACCGACAAGTAAAAGTAGGCACACCAATAATGGGCGGGCTGCTGGTAATAATAGTAGTCACCGCCATCACCATGCTTTTCAATTGGAGTCGTAAATATACCTATGTACCAATAGGCGTGATGGGTATCGCCGCATTGCTCGGCGCGGCCGATGATCTGCTCAATACTTTTGGGGCCAAGCGTCGTCTTCGCACCCTTTCTCAAACTTTTACCCTGATCAAGGTCCATCGTCATTGGTATACCAGATTATGGCATATCATCACTTTGCCATGGGCGGTATTTAAAAGATTCGCTCATATCCTCGGTTCACATCCGGGACGCGGTGTCCAGGTGCATGAAAAATTATTATTACAATTTGCCGCCGGCGCGGTGGCGGCGTGGTGGGTATACACTAAATTAGACAATCATTGGCATACCATGGCCGTACCATTTGATGGTCGCCTCGATGTCAGTTGGCTGATTATTCCTTTGATTATTTTCTTTGTAATGTTTACGGCCAACGCCGTGAATATCGCGGACGGTCTGGATGGTTTGGCTGGCGGATCTTTGATTATTACTTTTGTTGGTCTTACCGTAGTGAGCTGGATTGAAGGCCGCACCGCTTTTGCACCGCTCAATGCCACGGTGGCAGGAGCACTTTTAGCTTACACTTATTTCAATGTCAAACCGGCACGCTTTCAGATGGGCGATGTGGGGTCGCTCGGATTAGGCGCATTGCTGGCGATAAATATGATCGCGATTGATAAAACTTTATTCATTCCATTTTTTGGTTTTATTTTTTATTTGGAAACCGCGGTTGTCATTTTACAAATAATGTCACGCCGCTTGCTGGGAAAACGCTTGTTTAAAATGGCGCCGTTGCACCATCATTTTGAATTTAAGGGGTGGAGTGAAGAAAAGATTGTGATGCGGTTTTGGATTATTCATGCTTTTATGGTGGTTGTGGGGATTTGGGCGGTGTTTTACTAGTTACAGTTACATAGTTGCGAATTATTAGACGGTATTTTTTTACAGTGAACCGCTCGGATAATTTGCAACCCACTCGGCTCTAGCCCTGAACTCGTCGCTCGGCTCCTCAAACAGCAGGGCTAGCCACGCCTCACGGCTCACAAATTATTTCCTCGCTTGTTCAATGTAAAAAAATACCGTCTAATAATTCTGATAAATATGTACCTGACTTGGAAGACAAAAACCATTGACGATTTTTCTGATAAAAATATTGAGACTCTTTATGATGAGGGATTTTTGTTTACTCGTACTGGCAGGGGTGATATGTATCAGACGCGTAGTTTGAGAATTAATTTGGATAAATTTAAACTGAATAGTGAAAATCGCCGGGTACTCAAACATGTGGAGAGCGTGGAAATAAGCGCTAGTATTATTCCCTATCCTGACTACGACTGGACTATCCACAAACTTGGCAAAGATTTTTATTCCAGAAAATTTGGTGAGAAAACTTTTTCCGCTCAAAAAATAAAAGAATTGATTACGGATAAAGAAAAAAGTAATTTTAACAGGGTGCTGAATTATTTTGCTCCTATAAAGATACTGAAACACATTGCTTTCAAAGATTCAGACGATAAACATGCCAACGGATATCCTATTGGATATTGTATTGCTCTGGAAACCAAAAATACTTTGCATTATTGTTATCCTTTTTATCATTTGGATTCCAAAATCCAAAATTTAGGCCTAGGCATGATGCTCAAAGCTATAGTCCTGGCGCAAGAAGCTGATAAAAAATATATTTATCTCGGCTCTGCTTCTCGCCCCACTGACACTTACAAATTGCAATTTGCTGGATTGGAGTGGTTTGATGGTAATAGCTGGCATGCGGATTTGGCCAGCCTGAAGAAAGAGTTGAAATAATATGAGGATAGCGATTTGTCACAGCATGCAACACGCACAGAAAGCTCGAGAGGCAGAAGATTTTTTTCGTGCCGCCGGACATGAGGCGTTTGCTTCTAGTTTCAATAATCAATATTTGGGACTAAGTGAAGACGAACAAGAAAAATTAAAATTGTTTCACAAATACGAAAAAGACGCGATGCGCGAACATTGGAGTGTAATTGAAAAATGCGACAAAGTTTTGGTGTTAAATATTGAAAAACACGACATCCCTGGATACATTGGCGGTAATAGTTTTTTAGAAATGGGTTTTGCGTATATTTTGAAAAAACCAATTTATCTTTTGAACCCAATTCCAAAAATGCCTTATTACGAAACAGAGATTATTGCGATGAAACCGACTGTTTTAAATGGGGATTTAAACAAAATTTTATGTTAAACAAACAGGCTTTAGCGGCAACTGAAATTATAATTTATAAAATATTTGCCTCATTTTTAATAATATTTTTTACAGTAGCGTTAATAATTTCTTGGCCAAATAAAAACTCTCAAAAATTATCTAATTTAAATAAAAATAATACGTACTCTTGTTATGATTGGGGAAAGGAAGAATCAAACGAATGTACTTTTGGCCAGGCGTTATTTAACAATTTTGAGTATAATTTAATTTTATTACCTGTACTACCCATTGTACATCTAAAAGGTTTTCCAGCAATAATATACATAATATTTTTATTGACAACACCAGTGCTAGTGATATTAGTTCCAGTACTAATCTATAAAAAACAAATAAAACTACTGGCCTCAACAAATGAATTATGAACAAACACATACACTTTATCGGTATCTGCGGAGTTGGGATGAGTGCCTTGGCGATTTTGTGGCAGAAAAAAGGTTGGAAAGTCACTGGCAGTGATGTTGGTTTTTATCCGCCGGTTTCAACCCACCTCAATGAACATAAGATTGAATACTATCCGGGCTGGCACACAGAAAAAATGGGTACACCTGATTTGGTAGTAGTGGGCAATGTTGCTGGAAGCAATAATCCAGAATTGCAATATGTTTTGGCGAACAACATTCCTCATGTTTCTTATCCGGAATTAATCGCTCAAAATCTGATCAGAGAAAATTCTATCGTCTGTGCCGGTACTTATGGCAAGACCACCACCACCGCCATGCTCGCCTATGTGCTCAAAGAAGCCAACTTGGATCCAGCCTATATGTTTGGTGGGATTTCCAGTTCTCTAGATCTGAGCGCCGATGATTTGGGTGGCGAATATAGTGTGATTGAAGGTGACGAATACAAAACCAGTCGCGATGATCTGCGCGCCAAATTTTTTTCCTACAAACCTACCCACCTCTTGCTTACCGGCATCAAATGGGACCACGCCGATGTCTACCCCACCGAAGAATCATATTTAGAGGCCTTTGAAAAATTAATTGCTTCCGTACCAGAAACCGGTTTGATAGTCGCTAATATTGACGAAGAAAATATTCGCAAAATAATTTCCGGCGCCAAGGCTCCGGTAGTAAAATACGGCGCGACCGACAGTAACTACATGTACGAAGACATTAGCCAAACTAAAAATAGTGTTGATTTTACTATTGAAAATTTTGGCGAATACTTTAATTTATCTTCGCCAATGCTGGGAGATTTTACAGCTAAAAATATTTGTGGGGTTTTTATCATGGCCAAAGAACTAGGAGTAGAGCCAAAACGCATCATTGAAGCAATTAAAAATTTTAAAGGAATAAAGCGACGCCTAGAAAAACGCGGCGCCACTGTAAACAGTGCGGATGTCTATGATGATATTGCCCACTCACCCGCCAAGGCCCAAGCCATTTTAAATAATCTCAAAAATATTTATCCAGGGAAAGTTTTTGCCGTATTTGAGCCCAACACCGGCAATCGCCAAAGCGAATCTTTTCCGGAATATGATAATCATTTTAATGGCGCCGACGAAGTAATAATCCCCCGCCTCACCACCGTAAAAACTCCAGGCAGCATAGACGGACCAGGACTAGCCGAAATAATTGCCAAAACCCACACCAACACGCGCTATATAGAAAATGATGCCGATCTGGTAAACTACCTGAGAACTAATCCTGGCCCAGATGACGCTGTCGTCTTTATGGGCAGTCATAGTTTCCGCGGAATGATTGAAGAAGTTATAAAATAAATTTTATGAAGTTACCTAAAAAAGCCAAAAAGGTATTTTCCGGAGAAATATTTGATATTTACCAATGGCCGCAAAAAATGTTTGACGGCTCTACCGCCACTTTTGAAATGATTAGCCGAGTGGATACGGTACAAGTAATTCCTATCAAAGGTAATAAAATAATCATGGCCGACGAAGCCCAGCCCGGTATCAAACGCGGATTATCACTGCTAGGCGGTCGCTGTGAAAAAAATGAACCGGCACTCAAAGCCGCTAAAAGAGAATTAAAAGAAGAGTCCGGACTGGCCAGCAAAAAATGGAAACTTTTCCATAGCTGTCAGCCTTTGGTAAAAATGGATTGGGATATGCACCTATATATTGCCCACGATTGTGAAAAAGTATCCGAACCAAAATTGGACAACGGTGAAAAAATAAAATTGGTAGAAATGTCCTTTGAAGAATTCGTGGAATTTTATACCAGCGATTGGCGCCGCAATTGGCTATCATTTTATCTGAACAAACTAAAGGCGGATAAAAAACTCGGTGAATTCAAAAAAATATTATTCCCGGAATAAAACAGAGTGTTTGTAAATAAAAAAATCCCCCGACTAAGTCGAGGGATTTCCAAAAGTTTATTTACCTTCGTCTACGATTCCAGCCTGTACCTGATCACCGTCCATATTGTTCACTTCTAAAGTGATTCCACACATTTCACATTCTACCACATGACCCACTTCTAGATCCGGGTAGGAAACCAAATCAATTTGGTTCTTGCATTCTGGACAAACTAGTAACATAAAGATTAGATTAATATATAAGAGAAACGAACATAATCATACCATAAAATTAGCCTTTTGGCAAGTATGCTCACTCCCCAAACCAAACATCCCAAATTAGCCCAGACCATCGGCCTCTCACAGCCGCTGTATTTTAAGCGTGAAGATCTACACCCGCTACTGTCACACAAGGGCCGCTCTTTGCCAATCATGATTGATGCTCACCTCAAAACAGGGACAAAGGATTTTGTAGTTTCGTCTTCCGGCAACGCGGCTCTCGCCAGCGCGTTCTATATCAAAAAACTGAACCAGAAAAGTAAAAATAAAATTACTCTGCAAATCTTTGTGGGTGAAAAAATAGATTTAGCCAAACTAAAAAAATTACAAAAACTAGTGGATAGAAATATCACTCTGACCCAAATAAAAAAACCCAAACAATCCGCTTTTCAGTTAGAAAAAAATAATCGAGCGCTATGGCTGCGTCAATCGACCGATGACATCGCTCTACTTGGATATTTTGAACTGGCCAAAGAATTATCCAAAATAAAAAACCTGTCCGCGGTGTTTGTGCCGACTTCTTCTGGTACTACCGCTCTGGGTCTCGACGAAGGATTTAAAAAATTAAAATTAAAAATTCAGATACATATAGTACAGACCGCATCAGTACATCCAATGGCGCAAAATTTTTCACAATTACGCTGTGAAATAGAAAATGAATCTCTGGCAACAGCGATAGTGGATAAAATCGCACTCAGAAAACCAGCCGTACTAAAAGCGTTAAAACAAAATCGTGGGTTTGGTTGGGTAGCCGGCAATACAGAAATAACCTCAGCAATACAACTGACATCTAGAACAGAAAAAATAAAACTTTCACCCAACAGCGCTTTGGCCGTGGCAGGATTACATCAAGCCATAAAAAATAATTGGAAATTTAACGGACCGGTAGCGTGCCTAATTACCGGACAATAAAAAACTAATTAAAAAATCCACCTTTCAAAGTGAATTTTTTATTCTGCTCAATAAACAATGTTTTATTGATTAAGCAGGTAGTGCCGACTTTTCAGTCGGCACACCCTTTTGGGGATTTTTTGTCCTGTTCAGGAGTCTCACACACTTTTAGGTTCAAAGTATGTTTGACTACTACTGAGTAGCGGCCGCTGGAAGCGGTACCGCGACAGGACTGACACGCAGTGGCACGATCTTGATGGTTGCGGCGATCCGCTCCATCTCTGGATCTCGAACGCGCCGTTTCTCCAAACCGACGACCTTGATGGTCGCGCGAGCATCGTCCAGATCATCTTCCTGCGAAGCGTGATCCGGCAGCGAGACCGTATGATCCTGCTCTGAGGCGGCTTCTTCTGCCTTCAATTCTACTTCGGCACTTGCCTGAGCGCTCTGCTTGCCAGCCTCGTTGGACGAGGCCGCTTCAGAATGCTTGAGCTTGTTGCCGATAGCGAAATTGATGACAAAGAAAACCAACACCAGGAAGGCCGTACCGACTACGATCGCGGCGATGCGCTCTTTCTGTGCCCGTGTCATGGGAAGGTCGGACCGTCCGACGTATTCGGCTTCACCAGGCAGAGGATGACTGCCGTCATCGACCGAATTATCGTTGGCCCAGGCTTCCCAATTGTGGTCTGTCTCCACAGCCGACGAAGGCTTCTTTTTCTTCTCTGGATCCACTGGATCCGGGGGATTGAAATCAACCATGCTCACCTCGCAGAAAGAGCTGAACCAATCGGAACCTCCGACTGGCCGTCATTGATAAACTGAAATTCGCACGACGATTATAAATTGAAAAATTTTAATTTATAATTGTCGCGCGAATTGATTAAAAAGAACAATCTAATGAACTATTAAAACATAAAAATCCTACTTTGTCAATACTACTGACCTAAAAACAGCATATTTTAGATTAAAAAATCCACCATAATAGCGGATTTTTTATTCTGCTCAGCAAACAATTTTTTGCGAACTAAGCAGGTAGTGTCGAGTAAACGACACACCCTTGGGGGGATTTTGCGTCCTCACCGAGCTTTTGCCTTCAGAAATCAAGGCTAAACTACAAGTGCCCGAACAGATCGGGAACGGACTACATGGTCTTGGGCTGTTGGGCCTGGAGTTGGGCCTTGAGCTCCAGGACCTGAGCTTCGAGCCTGGTCATCTTCGTGTTCACCTTGCCGTTGGCCCGGCGAACCTGCGCGACTGCGCTCCTCACGCTCTTGAGATCGGCTATGTCGGCCTTGCCCATGATCGCGGTGGCGATGTCCTGGATCCGACCGTCCTGCTCGATGTTGGCTTCTTTGAGCTCTTCGCCCATGCGAGTGACGACGCTCTTGTCAGCCTTGAGCCCGACGACCTTGATCTGATCCTTGAGCTGATCCATGTCGAGCTTGTTGGCATCGAGCCTCTTCTTGATCTTGACGACCTCGCCTTGGGTGGCCTTCTTGAACTCCGCCACGGTGGTCTTGGCCGAGATGGCTTCCGACTTGGCCGTGGAGATGTCCGAGGAGGACGACAGGTTCAGGACCAGGACGATACCGACCAGGACCAGGCCGACGACGCCGAGGAGCTTGACCCAGAAGATCGAGCGCTCATGGGCGTCGAAACCCTTCTTCCAGAGCCGCGCCTGCCCGCCGAGCGTCGATTCGAAGTGCTTGACGCTCTTCGCCTGTTCGCGCTCTACCGCATCGACCAGCGCGCCGATGCGGTCGACTTCCTGCCGCTCGACATTCAGCCGCGCGACCAGATCATCGACCGAGGGCTTGACAACCAAGCTGAGATGCGTACGCCGCTCATTGAGATCCGCCCTGGCCGCCTCCTGACGAACCACCACACTGCCGAGATCGGCGTTGGGCGGCCCGACGGTGATGCCGACCTGAGTAACGTTGTGGCTGCTGTCTGCCATTCCTGCTCTCCTGCCTACCATGTAGGCTCTCGCACCTCTCTTTACATATCGACGCATTTCGCCGACACGCATTGAGAAAGTTGGCACGATAACTCTGAATTAAAAATTTTAATCCAAAATTATCCTGCCAAATAAAGAACAAACGACTTATTATTAAATCAAAAAAACCAGCGCCTGTCAATATGCAAGCAAATACCCGCTAAAATAACTGCTATTCCCCTACTATTACCAGTTCTGAGAAACCATCGAAATTTATATCCGAAGTATAGATATTTAGGTCACCCCCATCAAATGGACCGCCGACGGAAAACTCAGAGAGTTGTTTACCTTTCATATCAAAGACTCGAACAATATTTTTATGGCCAATCTTAGCCATAGCTACTATTTCCGAATGGGTGTCACCGGTCAAATTACCGACAGCAATTTTCACCGCTCCCAAGTACTTTATACTGAAAGGATAGAACTTTTGTTTCACTTTGTTTGCCTGGGTATCATAAATAAGCACTACTCCAGCCTGTTTTCCCCCTGATCCAAAAACCATTTGCCAGCTGTCCAAGCTATCAAAATGTCCCAAACCGCCATAAAAACCCATTTTATATTTGGCACCAAAAGGGTAGAAATCATCCTTTAGCACACCCCCGTGATAATTATACAAAACCGCCTTGCCACCCGATGCCGGAGAAATTAATATCTGATTTTCTTGACCAAAACTCTGGCCTACCGCAAACCGAAGATCAGAATTATAATTACCATTGTATGGATAATTATCATACCAAATCTGACCCGCTGTATTAAAAATTTGAAATCTACCCTGGGAAGACATTACCTTTTCTACCGTATTGTCATTATTTAAATCCCCACGAAAAACTATTGCGCCACCGGGACTACTATCTTCAAAGGCAAAAAAACCGTTACGCGCTCTTTTGCCAAACATATCAAAGAATCTGACAAAACTACCATTTTTAAAAGAAACATTTTGTAAAGTTTGGGAAGTTTTGAGCATTATTAATCCATCACGAGCCGGAATAGTAACATTGGAAGTGATTTCACCGTTGTTGGTAAAAGCATCTTGTTTGCCGATAATTTTTTCGTACTCATTTCCTAGATCAATCGTCTGAGTGTTGCCACTAGGATTGACCAAAGCAATACCATGCTCATAATCACGACGCCAAATATCGCTGGCATTAAATTGCACCTGACCGTTTTGGGAAATTGGATTGGCAACGGAATTTCCCAGCCCTACACCATACTCATCATACCACCAGATCTGATTGTGATCTCTATCCCCGTAATCAAAACTAAAATAAACATTGTCTAGCATCAAACTGCTGGCAAAACCAAAGCGCATCCGACGATAATCTTTTTGATTGCCGGTATTGGCCGTATTAGCATTGAAGACATAGAGCTGAGGTTTGGCGTTGAGCGACTGATTGCGTTTGAGACCGGTCATAATACCGGTCCAACTACCACCAACTTCCCACGGAGTCGGATAATTTTCATACATACGGCCATTGGCCATACTTTGCAAAGAAGGAATCGAATTTCCATTGATCATAATATATTTCACTCCGAGGCGCTGTTGGCTGGCGCTGAGCAAATAACTCATCCTACTCACCCACTGCGCGTTGGCCCAACTCGCATCATCTCTCATGCCATCACGATTGAGATCAATATCGCCATGATTTCTATCCGCAATACTGTCATAAAACATATCATAAAATATTCCATCCCAAAGTCCTTGAGATAAAATATTATTTTTTACATAACCAATCAGGTAATCGGACCAACCCTGACTAAGATCAACATTGTGCAGACGCGGCCAATCAGAAATCTGACGGCCGGCCGTATCACGTAGCCACCAGTTATCATTCATCTGAAAATTTCCATACAAAGTATTGGCCGGATATTCTTTCCAGGAATCATTGGTGCTTTGCGACGGCACATAGGCCAACAAAATTATTTTTGGATTTAGTTCACGCACTTTTTGCAAAACTGCTTTGCGCACCACTCCCTGCTCGGCGGAAACTATGAGCAAATCAAATTTGGCCAGCTGGGCAATCGAGTCGCTATCTTGTGGCAATGTACCCAAAATATAGTTGGCCAAAATTGGAGCACCATAAACATACGAATTGAAATAACAAAAAACTGAGATAAAAATCCCCAAAAATATCGCGACGGCTGACCTATAGAGTATCAGTTTATTTTTCATCTTTATAAACTTTCAACAATCTTTCCAAATACACTTCCGGACTGTTATTTTGTTTCGCCTGAGCTTGTAATTCCTTGCCCATATCCAATAATCTTTCTGGGCCGGCTTCATACCAAGTTTTTATTTTTTGCGCCAACTCGGAAACATTTTTTGGTTTTACCAATAATTCCGGCGGTAAAATTTCAGAAATTCCGCCCATCGCAAAGGCCACTACCACTTTGCCGTGTGCCTTGGCTTCCACCACGCTCATCGGCGCGTTTTCATGCCATACCGATGGCACAGCTAGCAGACGGGACTGCAAAATAAAATTCTGCAAATCCGCTCCGTGTTTTTGTCCTACCAATTCCACATTACTAATTTTATTTTTCTCAATTAGATTTTCTAAATATTTTCGGCTTGGCCCGGCCCCGGCAATTTTGAAATCAATATCAGGCAAAAGCTCAGCGGCCTGCAATAAATATTCTACCCCTTTTTCCGGTGCCAAGCGCCCAATATAGCCGACATAATCTGAAGTCGCTCCCGCCAAAACAAATTCATTGGCCCTCAGTGGGTTTGGCAAGACTTGTATTTCATCACTATCAAATCCCGCGTTGATAAATTTGGTACGCAGAAAATCACTAGGGCTCAAATATTTTCCAACCATTTTTTTATACCCCATCAGGTCCACAAAATATGCTTCTATAGTAGCCAACACACTCTGTGCCCTATCCTCCATACAATTATGAAGTAAACAACGATAATATTTTCCACCCACACACTCCGCCGACACGCCACCGTGATGATAAAGATTATAGTTTGGACTAATTAATTTATAATCATGCAAAGTCATTACCGTTTTGATATTCATCTTTTTGGCCACACCAATAATTGAGCAAGATAGCTGATGGTAAATATTATGGAAGTGTACAACATCCGGCTGAAAGTCACTCAACAACTTTTCGAAATTGCGCGCGGCTTGAAAATTATATATCGTTCGGCCGGCAAATTTTATTTTCTGCCAAAAAGAAGCCTGATTGTAATCTATAAAATCGGTAAAATATTTATTCTCAAATAAATTATCTTGGTGACGCATACCAAAAACTTCCACCGTATGACCGGCTTGCTCCAGTAGCTCCTTGGTAAGGATAGCCACCTTTTCCGCTCCCCCGCGAGAAAACCAAAATTTATTGACCAATACTATTTTCATATATAATTTGTCATCCCGAACAAAGTGAGGAATCTTAAAGATTCCTCCTTACACTCGGAATGACATTGTTGTTACTGAATATTAAATCCAAAAAATTTATGTCTAAAAATCCACCAACCTACGGCAAACGGATGATTGTATAGAGCCGTACGCGCGGTGCAGATCATCCATACCGGTACTTTGAGCGCATCTACCTTTTTACGGCGCTCATCGGTGTCAGGGTTCAGCCAAAATTCTCGAAAATTATCTACCTTGCGAATATTACCCAAAATAAAATTGTGCACTACGGACGGATAAATATCACCGGCCGGATCCAAAAAGAAAAAGTCACGACCCGGCGCATTATCGAGCACCGGATTTTTGCTCGTAATAAACCGAAACATACCGCTGGCAAAAAAGGCACGCAAACAGCGCTTCACATTCCAGCTTTTGAGCTCACTGCGAATAATATGCGTATAGCCTTTCACCAACAATTCACGCGGCGGATTATTAATATTTTGTTTGCCGCCAAAATAAAATTCACTGCTTTGAGCAAAACTGTGTGTGAATTGAATGCCGAGCTCCTGAGACAGATCATACACTAGCGGAAAATGTTCCGCATTGTATTCGGTAATAGTAAAAGCCAAGCGCAAGTTGGTCATGCCTTTGGATTTCAGAATACGAATGGTTTCCATACAGCGATCAAATCCGCCCGGAGTGCCGCGCATTTCATCATGCATCTTACCCATACCATCAATAGAAATCGCCACGCCAATATCCGGCGCGATTTTGAGAATTTTGTCCATCGCCTTATCTACCACCGGCGGCAAAAATCCATTGGATGAAATTACCAGACGCGCTTTCGGGCAAGCTTTTTTAATCACGGCCACAATTTCCGGCAAATCTTTACGCAAAAAAGTTTCACCGCCCGAAATATTCACATCACGCAATGAGTCGGGCAATTTGGCCAAATCTTCCAAAGTCAATTCCGGAGAGTTTTTTATTTTCCAAATATCACACATGGTACAGCGGGCGTTACAGTTGTAGGTGAGCGCTACCACGCAGTCAATCGGCATTTTGGTATGGGACATAACATTAATTTTAGATTCCCGTTTACACGGGAATGACAATTTATATACTACTATATTTTACCTTAAATTTATGCTATAATCAAATCACTTAACCCCAATTATGAACAAGCTCTCCCTTACCCAGTGGCTCATCGGCGGACTACTAATTTTTACCATTTTCAATCCCACCACCGGCGGCGATATCCTAGCCCTCTTGGCCATCGTGGTCATCGTACTCTACAAGTTCTTTGGCGACTATGCCCTACTCACCCTATTGCTAGCCCGCCCGACCATGGACTACTGGCGCGACTATGTCATTTTTTCCTACAACGCCATTCACCTCAATCTCAACGCGGCCGTATCATTGTTACTATTAGCCTGGTCCGTAATATTTTTTTACAAACATTTTAGCGAATTTAAAAATGTTCCTTTGACCGGAATATGGATAGCTTTTATAGTCTGGAGTGGCGCCACTTTTTTCTGGAGCTTTGATACAATGGCCACTATCACCGAAACTCTCAAAGGCGCCAACCTATTTGCCCTGTTTGGAATGAGCTATATTTTACGCCGCAAACACGGTGAATTTTTTGATAAAATTTTCTTTTGGTTGTTTATTTCTTCCGGCATTGCCACATTCTTACTGGCTATTTACCAGTTTATTACCAAAACCGGCATGGATATCGACGGCACCCCCAATCGCATCTATGGCACTTTCGCCCACCCCAATATCCTAGCCACTTTTTCCCTAATTTTATTTATATTTTTGTTTCATAAATATCATAATTACCTAGAGCACGCCAGCAAACTGCTCAAATTTAAACCAAATTTATTTAAAGAATCCAAAGGTGAACTATATGTTTTGACCATGGTATTCTTGGCCGTAGCTATCGCTCTTACCTATACCCGCATTGCCTGGATTGGTTTGGCCATATTTTTATTGGCTATTGGCCTCAAATATGCTCGCGAAAAAACCATTATTTTTACCGCCGGAATTTTAATATTGTATGGACTATTCTTCCCAATAAATTATTGGCTCAAAACTACCCTAAATGTAAACCTACAGCAAAGCCCGCTCGTGGCCCGTATGACCAGCCGCAACATGGAAGCCGACTCTATCTCTTGGCGCGCGGATCTTTTTAATAAAGTAATTCCACTTTGGAGCAAACACCCTCTCACTGGCTACGGCTATGGTAGCTTTGCCAAAGTTTGGGATGATAATAAAGGGGTGGAAAACATCTGGGACTCCACTTCCGAGGCCCATAATGATTATCTCAAAATTGGGTTTGAATCCGGACTTATAGGCCTAGCTCTGTATATTGGAATTTTTATCAGTTTACTTTATCGAGAAATAAAATGGGGCAAAAAAAATGCTTGGACAAATTTTGTATTCATCACTAGCATCTTTGTTTATCTCACTTTGAGTGCTTCTGATAACATGCTTCACCACACCCCGGTGATCTGGTGGTGGTGGGCAGTATGGGGTTATTGGAGTGCCAAGGTCTAAGTTGTCATTCCGAGCGTAGCGAGGAATCTTAAAAAACAAAAAACCGCCCGAGAGAAGGGTGGTATTTTTGTCATGGACATATTGCTATTTCCATCTTCAGATCACAACAGATATTGTGAGCTAGAGATGGTCGGGGTGGTGTGCGGTGAAGCAACACCACCCCTAGTTGACCAGCCTTTAGCGATCGCTCGCCTCTGGCATGGGTGGCCGAAATGGCCTATCGAAAGGAACACCTCCTTCCGTTTGCTTTTACCAAAGAGCAAAAACTTTTTCCGTTAGACCCCCTGAGCCCCGCCTACTTCTGGTCGGTGCTGCAGATGGCGATGAAGCCACCCGCCATGGCACTGATCTTCGCGGGGAAGACCACACCACACCGATCAGTGCACTTGACGCTTGCCGGTACCGCACTGCCCCACGGCTTGAGCCACGCCCACACAGAATGAGCGTTGCTGAAGCCGTACCACTGGTCGACGCTGATTGTCAGGTCCGTTTCTTGCGAAGACGAACCGGTCAGGTCATAGCCGCCGCGCCAGTTGCCCGTGGGCAAGTAAATCCACGCTCCCCAGGCCGCACAGGTCGAGGGATTCGAGGGAGGAGTCGAGCTCGGCACGCCGGGTTGAGGAATCGGCGTGTTGACGCAGCCCTGGGAAGGGTTGCACGAGTCGGCGGTGGTGGAGTCCTTGTCGTCGCACATGGCGGCGTTGCCCTTGTGTTGGCAGTAGCCGTTGGTGCAGGAGTCCAGCGTGCAGGCGTTGTAGTCGTCGCATGAGTATTGAGTGCTCTTGCACCAGGCGTAGTCGGCCTGAGGGACGCATTCGTCCTGGGTGCAGTAGTCTCCGTCATCGCACAACTTCCACTTGCTGGCGCAGTAGCCGATCTGGGAACAGAACTCGAACGAACACGGATCGCCGTCCTCGTCGCAATCCGCATTCTTGGTGCACTTGGTCTGCATCTTGATGTGGAGGCATTTCTCCATTCCCACGGTCTCGAGCAGCGGTTCACAGGCATCCAACGTGGTGACGTCCTTGTCGTCGCAGTCGGTGGTGGACGAGCACTTGCCCGTTGCCTTGTCGCACGATTCCGTCGTGCACGGATCCCCGGCGTCCTGGCAGACGACCGGAGTGGACGAGCACCCGTTGAGCTTGTCACACGATTCCGTCGTGCAGTTGTCCTTGTCGTCGCACGACTTCACCTGGCCGACGCACTTACCGTTGGCGCACTGGTCCTTTTCCGTGCAGGCGTCGCTGTCGTCGCAGTTGACGATGTTGACGCCGTGCAGGCAGGTGCCGTCGCTGACGCAGCCGTCGTCGGTGCAGGGGTTGTTGTCGTCGCAGACCTTCTGGTCACCCGAGCACTTCTCGGAGCCGCACTTGTCGTTGCTGGTGCAGGCGTTGCCGTCGTCGCACGAGACCGAGTTGGCCACGTGGACGCAGGCGTTGCTGCCGCAGACGTCCGTCGTGCAGGGGTTCTTGTCGTCGCAGTCGCTGTCGACCGCGCACTCAGGCTTCGTCGCCGGACCGTTGTCCTGCGCGATGTCGGCCGTCTGCGCGATCTCGGGCTGCTGCGCCGGACCGTTGTCCTGCTGGACATCCTGGCTGCTGGCGTCTTTTTCGACCACGATCACGACCGCATCGGCCGGATGTTCGATGACACCACACGCTGCACAGGCTGCAGCCGCCATCGCGAGAGTCGCGACCAATTGAAACCGGTTACGCATCAGAACCTCCGGCCCACTAAAGGGCGGACAAAGAAAGACACTGCTACTTTACCGAAAAGGTCGAAGTTGACCCGTCCGGATGGCGTTTTTACCACCCTAGTGAGGAATTGCCGGAGCGAACGCCCCGACCTAGTCGGGTTTTCACCCAGGCAACCCCCACTGGGGGCTTCTCACACAGGACACAAGATACAAAAAATATCCTATGTCCTGTATGAGAAAATCTAACGAAATAAATTGTAAAGAACTTACCAACTCAATCCCCTGTTTGAAAAACAGAAGATAGTTGTTGGGGCGTGACCGACAGCTCTATTTGAGCCATCGTTCACGCCACCGGTTTAGTGAACTTTCTCTCGTACCGCGAATGCGGGACAAGATAAGCTACACCGAGATTTGGCGCAAGTGAACCAACACACTTGCAATCCTTTGGGGTGATCTCCTCACCCGTTGACCTATTCGGTCAGTTCTTCGATGACCAGGGTGGCCACCGCCGTGACCACGAAACCGATGGCCGTGCCAGCGACGAGACCGGTGTAATTCCGGTGCATGACGCTGCCATCTTCCATGGTTTCATGGTTCGGGAAGAAGGCCCAGCCAAGAGCACCGCCAGCAGCACCACCGATGGCGCCGAAGCCGAGCACTTTGCCCCACTTGGAATTGCCACCGCTCTCGGCCGGCTCGATGACGACGCTGTGGTCGCCGTACTTCGAGACGTTCGTGAGCTCGTAGCGCAACTGCGGGCCGCGCTTCATGTCCTTGGGGCATTCCCACTTGCTCTTGCTGACGCCGTCCTTGTCGACGAAGGCCTGGTTGACGCAACCCATTTGGATCGCCTTGATGGCGTCCATGTTTTGGTTTGCGTTGTCGAAGATCTCCTGGACCACCTTGGACTGCTGTCCCACCTTGGCGATCTGGACCTCCGTGTCCTTGTCTTGCCCGTGCATGGTGACTTCGCCGTTCTTGGCGTTGATCTTCTCGAGCATGGTCAGACAGGCCGCCTGGCTGCCCTTGTCATCGAACGCCGCACACTCGTGCTGCGCCCGCTTCTTGAGCGCTTCGATCTCGGTCTGAAGGCGCTCGGCCTCCGCCTTGAACTTGCGCTCGAGCTGACGATCACCGTTGACCGCTGCCGCACGCGCACCGCCGACCGCACCGTTGAGGGCGCGGATCGCCGTAGCGAGGTCAGTGGCCGCCTTGGTGCCCACCGCGGTCGCTTCGACCTTGGCCTGATCGGCCGCGGTCTGGGCGTTGGTGGCGCCGGTCTTGGCCGCGTTGGCCGCAGTCTGTGCGTCGACCGCTTTCACCTCAGCCCGATTGGCCTGGCTACGAGCGGCTTCGGCACGAGCGCGAGCCGTGGCCACGTCGGCGTAGGAATTGGAAGCGACCATGATCCCCATGGCCAGGGTCAGCAAGATGCTGAGGTTGTGGAACTTCGAATTCTTGTTCATCGCTGTACTCCAGGGGACTTTCACCCCACGAAACCAAGACACTGGAACACCGGCCGTGCGGGCCGTTCGGTCAGCTTCCCAGAAATGGTCGCTGTAACAGAGTAGCCCGCACGCGGGGCACTTGCCCCAATTGGGACTCTGTCGGAGGCTATGCAACGGAATTTCCGCCACACTTTTTCCCACCGAGAGTGAATTACTATAAATAATAATTCTTTTTAGGTGGGAAAAAATTTTGTTGGTTTTAATTGTAAAGAACTTTTCCTATCAACATCCTCTTGTTTCCAAAAGAATGTAATCTAGGGGACCTTTGGAGTTTCCCTAGTGGAATCTACAAAGGTCCTATTCGAGCCAGTCGGCCGGCGGACCCTCATTGCTGAGGGCCCGCCGAACCGACATAGCGACGCGAGACAGGAACGGCTACTTGCCGTATTCTTCCTCGCATTCTTCGCGGGCGCCGTCCATCGCGGCGAGGCGGTCGTCCTCATGGGCGACCTCCATGCCGGCGACGGCTTGGGCGACGCACTCGCCGACCGTCTTCTTCTTGACGACGGGGGCGGGCGGCGGGGGCGGAGCCGGCGGTTGCGGGCAGCAGGGGCTCGCGACGGTGGCCTGGGGAAGACAGCAACCGGCGACCGCGATGGGCGGGACGACCGGCGTGCTGCTGTTGTGGCTGCCGAACCAGTAGACGCCGCCGAGGAGCAGAAGACCGAGCACGACAGCTCCGGCGATGGTCCCGAGCGGCCAGCCACCCTTCTTGGGCTCTTGGGTCGCCGTCTTGCCAGCCGTGGTGTCGGTGGTCGCCACCGGCTTTGCCTTGATGGGCTCGGCCGACGAAACGCTCGTGGTGGTCGTCGTGGTCACCACCGTGTCGCCCTTCGCCTTGTCGACGACGGGCTCTTCGGTGGTGCCGGGGTCCGGATGGTTCGGATCGGGGTGCTTTGCGGTGGTCATCGGAAACTCCTGAACGAAACGCCACTGAGGTGGGCGCGTGACCTGGCTGCAGTACGCAGCACTGAACGAATCCGCAAAATCGCGGAGGACGTCAATGCTGTGTGCACTGAACCCGCATCAAATCAAGAAATTCTTGATCTCATGTGGGCTCAGCACTATTTATTGTAAAGAACGACAAGTAAAAAATTCTCCTTTGAGAGAGAATTAACCTAGCTGTCTATATGTATTGCTAGGGCCTCTCTCAAAACCTGGCGCAATAATTCGTGGTGTTAAATTTGATTTTAACTGATTAGTATAGCACCATCTACGAATTTTGTCAAGGGGTATGGCCAATAAATCAATTATTTTGGCTAAAATTAGCCAAAAATATATAATAATAAAAATCCCCTACATTAGGGGATTTTACTATGATTACTACAATATAGATTTTTTATCTTTTTGCCTGTCGAGCCTGCATTAGCTTGTTTACCTCGGCCTGATCCACCATTTCTTTCACTCTTGCCAGTTCCAAATCTCTAAAAGCGGCCTTATTTTCGCCTGCATTTTGCGAAAGATCCGTTTTTATAATCTTATCGACAAAGCCGGCATTATCCTCATCATGGAACATCGCGTAACCAGGCATCTTATCATTCAATTTTTCTATAATTTTATCATACGGCTGATGATCTGATACTGCTCTCATAAACTCTCGACTGGCCAGTTCATTATTATGAGCCAACTCGGCCATCATACTATTGATCTGATCTTTACCAAGAGTACCAAACGCATCCTGTCCTTCCAGCATGTTGCGCAAAGTTGAACCGTTTTGACCATAGAGATCATGTTGCCATTGGAGTAAGTAACTAAAATTACTCAAACGAGTTTTTTCTTCGCCGTCCAAATATTCTAAAGCCGCAATCGCCTCACGCCCATCCTCCAATGAAGTAATTTCTTTTACCACCGGAACAGGTTCAGCCTCCACGGATTTACCAACTTTCATATCTTCTTGTAGAGTTTGTTCGGCTTTTAGCATGTCTTCAATACCGGGAGCTTTTACTTGTGCTCTTGTTTCTCGAACTGGCTTCTTCTCTTCTGGAGCAGGTTCTTGTTCTGCAGGAGCTACTACCGCTTGTTCTTTCGGAGCACCGCCGCCGCCGTGATCAACAGATCTTTCTGCTCTGACTACATTTTGGGTGGCGTTACCTTTTTCAGAACCATTTCCACCACTAGACCAACTAGCTCTGCCTGGAGTTGCGGACACTGGTGTTGGAGTATTCTCTGCCATCGGAGCATTTAGATAACCGACATGATTTCCATCGAGATCAAAAATTTTGCCGCTATTAGAATCCACCATGCGCATGTCTCTATCCACATCAAATTCTGATCCAGGATCAGTAGAATGAATTAAAAATCTTCCATGGCCCTGTTCATCCATAAAACCATTTACCATAGCCTGCCCTTTTGGACCTGCTTCACTAGCGGCGGCCCAACCAGTTGGAATTCCTTTTTGAATATTTGGACCAATGCCAATTTTTTGTTCATGTAAACCAACTTTAGGTAACTTTTCACCGGATACTATTTTGTCCAAAGCTGTTTTACCACTTCCGGCCACCGAATGTTCAGGGCTGTGATGGGTAAACCTAGAAACCTTACCATCGTCTAATACAGGCTTGCCGTCTTTACCAACCCCAAAGAAATGTCGGCCTTTAGCCGCACCGACATCCCGAACCGATCCATCACCGTGTCTCTGGATAAAACCTTTGTTTGTAAGATCGGTATCAATATCAGCTTTCATGGCCCCATATAATTTATTTTCCAACTTGGCTTGCACACCAGCATCACCTTTGAGATATCTTTCCACAAAAGCTTCAACGCCATCTTTTCCTAATTTTTGCAAAGCCAAACCGTGCAAATGAGTTTCATCTTTCAAATAAGCTACGGCCGCTTCCTTGCCCTCACTGTGAATAATCTCGGTGAAAATAGCGGTCTGTACTTTGGCACCGGTGATATCAAGCGAAGATTTAGAATTACCAGAAACTTCCCAAAGTTTTTTGAGAAAATCAGGATTGTTTAATTTAGTATGTTGTTTTACAAGATCATCAAAAAAAGCTTTGGCATCACTCGATAATTTTGGATGCTCTTGGTAGAAAGTCTCCAAAGCTGAATTTTCACCAGCGCCGGTATCGGCGGAGTTTTCCAAACCATTGGACGCTACATGATCTGAAGCTGTGCCCGCTGCCACAGCAGCTGCTTTGGCTTCGGCGGCGGCAATTGCGGCAGCGACCGGAGCATTATCTGGTATTTTACCCAGATTTACACCTTTAGCTTCCGCAACCTTGGCTGAAACATTTTGCGCCATCTGACGACCAAATTCCGCATTTGATCCATCTCCGGAAATTTTATGGACAAGCTCATTTATTGCACTGCCGATAGTCTTGCCTTCCAAACCAAGCACCACACCGGCGCTTATCAATACATTACCAAACGATTTAGCAAAATTGGCAAAGAGAGCTTTCTTGTCCAGATCTTTGCCGGTCTTTACATCTTTACCCGCGTTAAATTTACTAAAAGTCAAACCGTGCATTGTCTCAAGCAAAGCGGCTTTGATATCCTCGGCGGCGTTAAATGTCTTTTTGTTTTCCAATGCCGCTTGTTCATTGAATCTGCGGCTTTTTTGCGCACGCTCCACTACTTTGGTAGTGGCCATACCCATCACCCTGCCGATAGCTCCTGCCAAAAGAAGACTGCTACCGCCACTGGCACCAACCATCACCGCTTTGGCCACGCCACTGATACTATCTCTGGCAATCTGCATAGCAGCCGTATCATTTACGATATAGGCTTTCATATAAGCGCTAGCTTCCGCCACTTCCTGTTCATCCAACTTTTCATTTCTGTGATCAAATTTTTGGTTTATCTCTTCCAATTTAGCCAAAAATTTTCCTTTGGCTTCTTGGTTGATTCTATTGGAGGATTCGATTTTTGCTTTGAGAGCGGAATATTTCTCGTCTACCAGATTCAATTCCACATTCTCATTTTCTTCTGGATTTACGGCCGACATAAATTCGGCAAATCCAGCTTTGATAGCAGCTATCTGCTCCCTACCACCCAGATGTTTATAGACATCACTATACTCTCCGGCTACAGCCGCTTCCTCTTTCAATCGTTTTTTAAAAGCTTCCGAAAACCAATCCTTTTCACCAACTTTATTCAAAGCGCCAGCATAGGCCGCCAAAGCTATATCCGTTCCAATTTTAATACCAACAAAACCAGTGGCAATTTTATAGGCCGCTTGGTTGGATAACCTTGCTCCTTCTTTGGTAGTGACAAAATTGTACGCGGAAGCTACAGACTCTTTGGCTGATTCCAACTTTTTACCGATCCAACTTTTTTCTTTGGACTTCTCAGCTGGTTTGGTCACGGCCACCTCTTGTCCATTTACATATTTTTTCAAAAGTTCTCCATCTTTAGAATGGATTTCACCATTTTCCAACTCACCCATATTCCATTCACCGGTTTCATCAAAAAAGGCGCCACTCTTTTTTCCTTTGCCATGAAAAGTTATTTCATTGTTACTAGAAAGAATTGCTTCACCAGAATATTGGAAGCCAGTCTCTTCACCACCGTTATCAATATTTTTTATTTCTCCATTAAATTTCCTACTGCCGTCGGATTGATCAGTGGCGATACCTTTAAGTGCGTAATTTTCTCCTCCAGGAGTGACGAGAAGAAACGCTTGTTCGCCCACAACTTCCGGAGCCTGTTCTGCTTCTGCCTCAACTTCCGATTGAACTTCGGCTGTAGCTAATTTTGATTCTTCTTTTTTATTTCTACCAAATCTAAATAAATCTTTAAACTTATCTATCACTGTAGCGGATTTTATTCTCTCTGACTTTCCGCTCACCAATTCAAATTGACCTTTTTTATTTTTAAAGGCCTCTCCTTTATATACGGAGCCATTAGGCATAGTGAATTCACCGACATATAGATTGTCTTTGGAAAATTCTTTTTCAAACATCTGACCGGCAAATAATACATCCTTTTTATCTTTGTATTTTTCAAGATAAAATACTCTTTCTACAGTCTTGCCATTTTCCATTTTTTCTGTAACTTTATCTGCACCGTAGCCCATATCTTGGCCAGTATATATTCCTACACCGTTCAAAAAAGTTCCATAGGAAAATTCACCTTCCTGTTCTACCTTTCCTGCATAAGCCATCTCAGCGGTACGCTTTCCTTGGCCGTGGAATCTGAAAACACCGTCACTTTCCAAAATAGCCTGGCCTTGGTATTTATAGCCTCTACTGTCGGATTTTATTTCTCCGTCAAAAATATGTTCGCTTTTAGGCGTGTGAGTGATTTTCCCATTTAAAACCTGATTGGAAACATCCTCAAAGTTTACCAAACCATCTAGACCGGAGACTGCTTCAAAAACTTCTTCGACTTTGATTTCTCTTTCTTTTTCTCTGGCAGCCAGTCTTCTGTCAAAACTTTTTTCCGAATTAGTGATTTCGGCTGGTAAATTTTCTCCCGCTTCGACTTGTTTGCCATTTTCCCATTTTTCCAACGGTTTACCGCTTATCAGATCTACCACATAACCATCACGAAGCTCGCCGTTCACAAAATCTCCACGCTCTTTAACACCGTGTTTTTGATCAATAATTTCTCCCACTCCTTCCAACTGATTGTTGCTATTAAAATATCCAGTTTCAACTCGCGCAGCTTTTTCATTTTCAGCAAATACCACTCTTGTTCTACCATCTGCTAATTTTTCAATCAGATGGCCATTTTTTAATTTGCCATTTTGAAAAAAACCTTCAAGCGCCATCTTACCCCCATCCTTTTCTAGAGAACCTTCACCGTGAAATTTATAAGATCCGTCAGCTGAGAGAATAGAGAAACCAACATAATGGTCACCATTTTTAAACACCATGCTGCCGCGAAAAATCGGTTTATCTTTTATTTTTTCATTTACAGCCCCATTTAAAATAGCACCACTAGTATCTTTGAAATTTTTTAATTCCGAAATATGACTATTGCTCTTTGACACCGGCGACGACTCCGTCGCATCCACTGGCGCAAAAGCACCCGATTCCAATTCCGGCAATTGGCTTTCGGCTACCATATTATCTAAATGGTTTTTAATAGTTCCAAATCTATCCGCGAATCTATGTAATCGCACCGTAAAATCCCCATTTTCCTTATCCGGGATCTGATTAAGCAAACCTACCAATTCCGCGTGCATCGCCGCCAGGTGGTCTTCTTTTCCTTTCACCCTTTCCTTCGCCGCGTCAAAGACACTCTCAATCTTTTCCAACTTCATTTCTTTTTTTTGTTTTATTTCCTTTTCTTTTAGGTCTTCCACCAGCACCACTGGTGGCGTTGCTGTTTCGAGCGCGGGGTTTTTGGCCGCATTACTTCTAGCCATAAAATTATAATTTACTTATGAAGTCTATTATTTTTTTCTTTTTGTTGTGATCGATTGCTTTAAATATATCGTGTTTGATATTAAAACCTTCGGATTTGAGTTGATCTAATTCCTGCTCTACCGCCAAAAAAGCTTGTACCAACTTTTGGTAACGCTCGTCGGAATCTTTTTTAGTTTGATCAACATTTTCCTCCATAAAAATTTATAAGTTATCCAATTCTTTTTCCAAATCGGACATCTCGGCCAAAGCTTCTTTCTTCAGAGCTTCTCGTTTGGCATCAAATTTATTCTTTACTCCCGACAAATTTTGTTTTAATTCTTCTTTAAAACCCTCGGTTTTGAAAGTAGCATATTGGGTTTCGAGCGCGCTGACGAATTCCGTCAATTCTTGTTCATTCATCAAAAGAGCCGCTTCTACCATCGAAGCTTTGGCCGCGTCGTCAATTGGCATTGAGGAAATAAATAAACCAAGCTTGGCGCCCAATAATTGCGCGTCGGATTGTTCGTTTGAGATATTCTGGTCCGTCATAAAATAATTTAAATTAACGGCCAAACAAATGGCGCTGATATTTAATAACCCAGGCCGAAGATAAAATTACACCGGCCAAAAATCCAAGAAGTCCATTCAAAATAATATTTGGTTTCGCAATCCAACGGGACACGAGTGGCGCGCTGACAGTTTTTAGAGCCACATCACCGCCGACATATTCCCAACCATGAGTGACCACAGCACCGGTGACCGAATTGGCCAAAGGCAACACATCATCTTTGGTACTATATACAGTCACTTTCATAATACTACTACCATACTGCATCTCTCCAACTACATCTTGTTTCCACTGTTTACGCATTTTGCGATCAGTCATATTCTGCCAACGGGATTTGTCAAAAGCGGTGTTGGGTGTTTCCATCACTTTCTGCATAAAATCAGCTGTCTGCATTACCTGAGTGAGGTTATCACCGATGCGTTCAGCCGATTTGGATTGAGTATATGGATCTACACCAGTACGATCGCGTGAAATAATCAGCACCTGACTTTCCGCGCTATATTTCCAAGGAAAAAGCAAACTAATACCAGCCGATAATACCGCCGCCAAAATTCCCCAAGTTAAAATCAATTTAAAACTACGGCTCAAAATTTCAAACATAAAAAAGCAAAAAATTAAAAACTAAATTTGTTTAGTAGTTTCCACTAACTCGATTAGCTTACCTTTGCGCCAAACTTGTAATTTAACACTTTGATAATTGTTAATATTATACCACAAATTATCTGGCGACACTAGCTGTCCGTTTATAGACATAATAACATCCCCTACTTTTAGTTCCTTGGCACTGATAATTTTAGATACGGCAAAACCGTTGAGGCGTTCGGAGCCCACCACTATCGGCTGTTCAATAGAAAACCAACCGCTTACTCCCAAAGTGCGATAAAATATTTTTTGATTGCTCAATACTGTCGACAATACCGTAGTCAGATAATTATTTGGCAACACATTATTGCCGCCGGCCATTACTCCAACAAATTTACCGCTGCTGTCTACTACCCAGCTACCGGTTTCAAAGCTGTCATTGAGCTTGAGCACTATACTCGGAGCGGTATCCAAATGCGGATAAACAAAAGCCTGGGCAGAGTAATCATTAAAAAAACTATGACGCCAATTGACCGAAGTGTGGATAAACATATCCTGTCCGGATTTTAGCTGATCATTAAAATTGGCCACCTTGAATTGAGCGCCGGCCTGAGTGGCCGCAACTTTTAAATATACCAAATTGGTATAGCTATCATGGAGCGCTTTTTGCACACCCATATAAGCGCCGTTTTTCAAAAGCACTTTCCAATTTTTATAATTACCGTCAAAATTTGGATAATACATCGCCATCCAACCATCACTGGAAATAAAAACCGCTTCACCGATTTTTTTGTCATTACTGAGATAATTCAGTCCGCCGCTACTGGCCACCTCACGATAGACCGTGCCCAAACGATCTTCACTCTCGGCGCGCACATTATCGGACAGAGTGTCACGAGAAGATACCAAATTATCAGAAGTCCCAATCCAACTTTCTCCCACCCCAATACTAGGCCAGATCCAACCAAGCATAATAGCGGCTCCGGTGAGTCCAGCAAACAAACCGAAAATTACGGCCAACAATAGGACCCTGATATTCTGCCATTGTTTGTGAGTAGAGATATTGCAACTAGGTGCGGGAATGTGTGGAGGGATGGTCATAAAATTTATAATTTCTAATGTTGATTCAAGATACTACTTCCATTTAACAATTAATGCCAAAAAAATCAAGAGCAACAACCCGTTACTAATGAAAAATGAAATTTGTTTCTTCCAATTAATGCCCGCTGGCAATAAATAAAAACGGCCCATCAACCAAATATCATACCACAGCCACACCAGCATCAGCGCGCTGACAAAATATCCCAATGGCCATAAATACAAAACCCAGGAAATTTCCAACAGGAATACCCCGATTGCCAGGACCCACCACCACAATTTATCTTTCATCTCAATGCCATACTCTTTCCACCACCACATACTTACTATGGCGGTAAAGGCAGCGCCAGAAATTAACAACCACCAAAAATTTATATTTAAAATCTGCAAAGAAACCGAAGCAAATATGCCGGTCCAAATACCATATAGCCCAAAAGAGGTAATCCAAAATCGCCAACGACGATATGGTTTTTGCACAAAAGACAAAAAGTTCTGGCTCTTGGACGGTAACAGCCAAAAACTGATAAACGGAAAAATCAGATAGATCAAAGCTACCAGACCCCAGGAAAAACTCCATTCCACAAACAGGAGTAATAATGTAGTACCCAAATGAAAAACTAACAAAGCCAACAAATGCCAAAATCTTTTTAATGATTGTGGATAATAAGAAAGACGCACTATCACCACCCAAGTCAACAAACGAGCCAACACTAACGCCCCCAAAAACCAGGCGGCAAAAACATTTCTCAAAAATAACAAAAATATCACACCAAACAGCAGGTCAATAACACCGGCAAATTTGGGATGAATGGAAAGTGTTTTAAACGACAACGATTTTAGTGGCATAATTATTTTGATAATAACATAAAAACCCAAAAAAAACAACTTTTTTTATCAACCCCGCCCCGCCTGGTTTGGGGGATTTTTTGCCTGTGCTTCGCTTTGGACAAATTAACAAATTTTTCTTAACATAAAATGCCGAACTCGCTTCGCTCAAACAGCGGCATTTTACTAAAAAATTTATTAATTTGTTTCCAAGAGCTTCGCAATGGCAAAAAATCCCCCAAACCAGGCGGGGCGGTGGCGGGGTAAAAGGTTGATTTTTACTATTATTTATGCTAAAATAAACGCAATATGTCCTTAGCCAGTAACAAAAAAGCTTTATTTGATTATGAAATCCTGGAAAAATTCCAGGCTGGTTTGGTGTTGACTGGCCAAGAAACTAAATCCATAAAGGCCGGACATATGTCACTAAAAGGCACTTATGTCACCTTCCATAATGGCGATGCGTATCTCACTAATGCCAATATTAGCAAATACCCTCAAGCCGGCAATCTCCCCGACTACGAACCCACCGCTAGCCGTCGTCTGCTCCTACGCAAGCGAGAAATCCGCTATTTACAAGGAAAATTGGCCGAAAAGGGCTTGACAATCGTGCCACTTTCAGTGTATACTAAAAATCGATTTATCAAAGTGGAAATCGCTGTCGGTCGCGGTAAAAAACAATACGATAAAAGAGAAACTATCAAGAAACGCGACACCGAAAGAGAAATGAAAAGATCTTTAAAAGATTAATTTTCAGATGTCATTCTGAGCAAAGCGAAGAATCTTTATCACTCATTGTCATACCGAATGAAATGAGGGATCCTTCACTGCGTTCAGGATGACACTTGAAAATTAAAAATTTTCAATGTCGGGGGTGCTGGGCTTTGACAAAAGTTTCTGAGTACACTCGCATGCCGAGGGCGTTTTGAACCTCGTAAATCCTCGAAACACATAATAAGTGCAAACTTGTTATCAAAAGTAAAGACTGCTCTTGCTAGCGCTTTTAGCCCTAGCTTCAGCTTTGCTCCGGTTGCGGCTTAATAACCGCTTCCCATCGCCTGCGTAAGGTTCCGTAACGCAAAGCGGTGTCACTCACGGAAAGTAGGCTTTAGTTACTGTAAGATGACTATAGCCGAAAGTAAATCTTGCTCGGTTGCTGGAATTTCGTCTGTTTATTATCCATCAACTTAAAAAAATAAGCAGCCTAAGCATGTAGATGGTATATTCAAAATTATTTGGACGCGAGTTCAACTCTCGCCACCTCCACTTTGTTCGCCGAAGCTTTAACGCCGACGGACTAAGCAATGCCAAAACTTCGACTTGGCAAAACAAACTAAAAAAATAAATAAAAACCAAATGCGTATCTCGCATAAAAGAAAAAAAGAAGATCCAAAAAAAGATTATCTCTTTAATGAGAGCATCTCTTTTCCCCAAGTATTTACCTTGGATTCAAGCGGCTCATCACTAGGTGTGATGAACACCGCCGATGCGATTCGCAAAGCGCGTGAACAAGAATTGGATCTGGTAGTAATAAATCCAAAAGCCGAACCGCCCATCGCGAAAATCATGGACTTTGGACAATTCCGATATAGTCAAGAAAAGGAACAGCGTATTCGCAAGGCCCACCAACATGTGGTGGATACCAAAGTAGTACGCATGTCACTACGCATCGGCAAACACGATATCGACATCCGCAAAACTCAAACTCTGAAATTCCTCAATGAAGGAGACAAAGTAAAAATCGAAGTCGTGCTCCGCGGACGCGAAAATCAACAAGGTGGTCTAGCCTTTGATCAAATGAAAAATTTCATTGCCGAAGTCAACGCCGAGGTGGCCACTAGATTCGAACAAGCCGCCGAAAGACAAGGCAACAAAATTACCGCTATTATTGTAAAAAATTAATTAACCTTTATAATCTGTCATCCCGAACGAATGTGAGGGATCTAAAACATTTATATGCCAAAGATGAAGACCCATAAGGCCACCGCGAAACGTTTTCGTGTTACCAAGAACGGTAAGATTATCAAACGCACCGCTGGTCAAAACCATTTTAACTCCCGTGAAAACGGTAAAGTAGGCCGTAACAAAAAATCCGATATGGTAATGAGCAGCACTCTGAACCGCGTGATCCAAGTTACTTTGCCTAACAACTAATTTTAAAAACTATGACAAGAATTAAAGGCGGTCTATTGCACCGCAAACGCCGCGCCGGTATATTGAAACACACCAAAGGTTACCGATGGGGACGTAAGTCCAAGATCAAGGTAGCAAAAGTTGCCAAGATGAAAGCTGGTCAGCACGCTTTCAACGACCGCCGCAAGAAGAAGCGCACCATGCGCCAACTCTGGACTATTCGTCTCAATGCCGCTGTTCGCAAACACAATCTTTCTTACAGCAAATTTATCGATTTATTGAAAAAAGCCAACATTGAATTGGACCGCAAAGTTCTCTCTCAATTGGCTCTTAAATACCCAAAGGTATTTGATAAGTTGGTAGAGACCGTGGCCAAATAAGTTGTCCACAGAAAACGTTTGACAGTCCAAAATGAGATTGTTATAATATATATACAAACATTCAAAAAGGTCCTGAGAGTGTTTGGTAGAGCGTGAGTACCCCCTCCTTTACTCATTGCTTATACCGAACACTTCTAGGACCTTTTTTATTTTTTGTACGCTGTCATTCCGAACGAAGTGAGGAATCTTTAAAATATTGACTAAAATCGTTTTTTGGTTTATAATGTAAAAAGTAAAATTTGGGTCGGTAGTTCAACTGGTTAGAGCATCCCGACTTAGTCGGGAAAGTTGCGGGTTCGTTACTATAATAATATGGAGGGTAAACATTGCGTCTATTTGCTTTTTAGCAAAAAAACCAATAAATACTATATTGGTAAAACTATTGATATAGCACGACGCTTTAAAGAACATAACAACGGTGAGGAAATTTATACTCGAACAGGCTCACCTTGGGAACTCGTAGGCACGATTGAATGTGAAAACGGATCTGAATCAGCCAAATTGGAAAATAAACTAAAAAAATCAAAAAATAGAAAGTATATAGTCTGGTATTTTAAAAATTATAATAAAATATAGACACCTTAGCGGGTCGGTAGTTCAACTGGTTAGAGCACTGCCCTGTCACGGCAGAAGTTGCGGGTTCGAGTCCCGTCCGACCCGCTGAGAGGTTTATAAAAACTACCGAAAGGTAGTTTTTTAATTTAAATTTAATATGGAATCACCAACATTTAAAGTATCACCGTTTGATAAGTTGATTACTGATTTAAATCAGTCTACCTTAGGAAATCCAGCTTACGGTAAATTAATGCCTTTAGGAAGTAAAGTTCTACACCACATAAGAATTTTAAGAGTGGCTTACATATCATATTCCCGAACAATAACAACTTCGCCAAAGAATGCTAAATCTGGTGCTACTAAAATGACTACCCAAGAAATGATTGAATCGCAAGACAAAGGAATTAAAGTGTCATTAGATTATTATCAATTAGTCAGCCTAATTAATCAGCTTGGGGATGTTTTAAAAAAAGAAAAACATATACCGAGTTATTATGAAATTAATTTTTTTAGAAATAAAGTTAGCGAACATTGGAACGGTTATTTAACTACTAAACCCGCCGGATCCGGTATGCAAAAAGTTGGTCGTTTGCCTATTCCTATTTTATGCAACAACCATTCGACAGCGCTTGCTGAGTCAAGCAGGCTCAGATTGATAAAAGAAATAGCTAATTGTGCTAAAAAATCTTTAGATACTGATTTACTCGATAACTTATGGTATGAAGACTACGCGAAAAAAATTTTCCCACTATTAAAAGAAATCGACCCGGAATTAAAACGAGAACCAAAAAAGAAAAAAGGTAAATTTATTCCAGATACTTTGGTAAAACTACTATTTGATTACGAATTTCCACTACCATTTTACGATGTAGAAAATTATTGCAAAGGACTAGCCAATTATTTCGAAAAATTAGACCTAACTAAAAAATGATTAGAGCATCCCGACTAAGTCGGGAAAGTTGCGGGTTCGAGTCCCGTCCGACCCGCTTATCAGCGACTTATAAATCTGTTTAAAAAGAACAGATTTTTTTGTTTCTAGATTGACAAAATGGCTATTTTAGTATATAAGTATGACATCCATCCAAAGCCGGATGGTGTGGCAAGAACAACCTCAAGCAAAGGCACGACAATGACGACCTTCAATGCCCGCGATCTCACGCGGAACAACTGGCCCCAACTCAAGTGTGGCCATACGATCATCACCGACTGGGGCGAGCACCTCACCGTGGTCTACATGGAACGCGGGCACCAACTCACCCTGGCGCTCAAGGGCGTACTGTCGGGTCCTGAGCTCTGCGTGAGTCTGGGCGAAAAGCCTGGCCTGCGGCACATCAGCGGCTCGCTGCGTTCTAGCAGCCAGACCCTGCACGCGGACAAGATGCGTAGCGTCGCTGCCTGAAGAAGTTCCTGCCACCCGGCCCCCGACGAAAAGGCACACGGACCGCAAGGTCCAAATGCTGAAGTAGTTGGGGGCCGGCCAGAACTACACTATTAAAAAATCCCCCAAATTATTGGAGGATTTTTGTTTTATTTCTTTATCTCAAATTGTTCCACTTTTTTCAAATTATCTTCAAAGGTTTTGGGGTCGCCGCGTAGCTCAACAATATTTTCGGTTTGTTTGTAGCCTTTGACATATACTTCGAGCACCTCATACGGCGTACCATCTTTTTGACTACCGTCCTGTAGACGCTTGGCTGGATAATTATTCCAAGTAGTGGTGGAAATTTTTTCTGCCGGTACGGGATGACCCATCTTTTGGACAAACACCATGAAATATTGAGATTCGTCCGCAGAGGCAAATTCCACACCATCTTCCCAAGCGTTGGTGCTCCAACCGCCAGGATAAGTAAGTTTCATTTTTACAAAAGTGTCGGTACTATAAACTTGCGGCGGTGTTTTTTTAATTATTTCGGAAGTGATTTCTTGGCGCAATTGAGCTTTCATTTCCAGCACTTGCTGTTGCATTTGCACTTTTAAATTATCGGTCACGGTCTGATTATTTATTGTCTGACAGCCATATCCGCCGAGAATTGAGCTCATGCCCACCACACCAATTATCAAAAATGACTTGGCGGCCAAAGCAAATTGCTGGGTATGTCCACGCCAGTTACCTACCTTTTTTTCGGTACTGGCAACGCGATTACGCATCTTCATTACCGAATCACTATTAAAAGAAATACCGTCTATTCCCTCTTGCACCAAAAATTCTACGAACTCAGCGCTGTCATTGACGGCTTCTCCACAAATACTAACCGGTCGTTTGTACTCATGCGCTGTTTCAATCAATTGGCGAATTAATTTTTTTACGGCCAAATTATTTTCATCATAAACACTACTCATCAGCGATGAATCTCTGTCCACGCCTAGAGTAAATTGAGTGAGATCGTTACTGCCAATACTAAAACCATCAAAAATCTGCGCAAATTCTTTGGCCAAAATTACATTGGCCGGCAATTCGCACATTACATATACTTTCAGATCCTGCTTACCTTGCTCCAGGCCAAATTCTTTCATGGTTTCTAGCACCTTTTTACCTTCATCTACCGTGCGACAAAATGGTACGGTAATGATAATATTTTTTAGTCCCCAAATTTCACGCGCTTTTTTGATAGCGGCACATTCCAATTCAAAAGCAGATTTATATTTTGGATCATAATAACGACTAGCCCCACGCCAGCCCATGGAAGGCACATCTTCTTTTGGTTCAAATTGAGTGCCACCGATGAGCGATGCGTATTCATTACTTTTGAAATCCGACAGTCTCACCTGCACACTGTGCGGATAAAAAGCCGTAGCCAAAAACGCCAGACCTTCGGCCAGCTTATCAATACCGTATTGTTTTTTATCTTTATAACCGACAGTCAACTCATCAATTTTAGCTTTTACTTTTTTATCTTTAATATCTTTGTAATTTACTAAAGCCAGCGGATGAATTTTGACAAAATTGGTAAAAATAAATTCTTCACGCGCCAGACCCACGCCGTCGGTAGGAATATTGCTCAGTGAGAAAGCGCTATCCGGATTGGCCATATTGATAAGCATCTTGGTGCGGGTAGACGGAATAGATTTTATCTCCGAGCGCTCCACGCTAAAAGGCAGACGGCCTCTGTATACCGACCCAGCTTCACCTACATTGGACGATACGGTCACTTCCTGATTATTTTTTAAAATTTTTAACGCTTTATCGGCCCCCACAATACACGGAATACCAATTTCACGAGCGCGAATAGCGGCGTGAGAATTTTTGCCACCACCCTCGGTAATCACCGCACTAGCCAGACGCATCACACCATCCCAATCGACATCGGTCATTTTGGTTACCAACACTTCACCAGCTTTAAATTCACTCATTTCTTTGGCCGAATTTACGATACGCACTTTGCCTTGAGCGATTTTTTGACCAACACTCACACCTTGTACCAATACCTCACCGTGTTTTTGCAAACTGTAATTTTCAATTATCCCGGCTGAGGCTGATAGTTTTGCAGAGTTTACCACCACCTCGGTAATATAAATATTTTCTTTATTATCAATCGTCCAACTAATAGCCACGGTGCTACGAACAAAATCTTCAATCTCGATAGCGATTTTGCTGAGCTTTATCACCTGATCATCGCTGATATAAAATTGTTGAGAAATATTTTTAGCTTTAGCCCCAAGCTGACGGCTGATGATAGATTTAAAACCAGCTTTGATACCGGCCTTAAAAACACAAAATTGGTCTGCGGCTGATAAACGAGATATGCTGTCGGCCGCACTAATAGAAATCACTCCTTTGAAACCGGACTCCCTATCATCCGTACGCACCTTGCCTACTACAGCAATAGTGGCCGGCATTTCCTGCACCGCCAAGGCCACACCAACGCTGAGATGATCAATACCTTTGCTTTCACGCTCTACCACAGCGGCCACGGAATACAGGGCGGAAAAACACTTTTTAAAATATAATAATATATCTTTTTCTCCACGAATATTTGAAAATACAACCTCTTGTTTGTGAAGATTAATATCAACTAAATTTTTATCTACCATTGCCGAAGTGATGGAAACGGAATTCTTGCCCAATTTTTTTATCGCTTTTTTGATTTCTTGTTCTATTTCTTTGGGCCAAGAATTCAGCATTACCATTTTTTGCACCTTGGCTGAAACTTTGGCGACAGCGGCCAAATCCTGGGTATCTAAATTTTTTAGATTTTCTTTAATTTTTTTATTCAAATCATTATTTTTCCAAAACTCCTGAACCATTTCGGAATTTAAAACAAAACCAGAAGGAATTTGAATTCCTTTGTCTGATAATTTTGCTGAAAGCTCGCCTAGTAAAGCATTTTTACTACCTACCAGGTCCTCAGCTTTGATTGTTAGGTCTTTAAACCAAGAGATAGATAACATGGAAATATTATATCACATTTTTACCAATTCCAGAAACTCTTTCTCTGTTAATATTTTTACTCCCAATTTTTTGGCCTTTTCATACTTACTGCCCGGCTCCGCCCCTACCACCACAAATGAAGTTTTCTTACTTACCGACTCCGATACTTCCCCGCCCAAAGATTTTATCTTTTGTTTCGCTTCATCACGGCTCATACCTTCCAGACTGCCGGTCAAAACAAAACTTTTTCCGGACAACACTCCACCTTTTCTCTGTGCCACTTTTTCTATCACCACCCCGTTGGCCAAAAGTTTTTCTATAAAATTCAAATTCTTTTTATTTTTAAAGTAATCCACAATAGATTGCGCCACGCGTTCACCCACCCCATTAATAGACTGCAATTCTTCAAAAGTAGTTTTGGAAAAATTTTCCAAAGTACCAAAATGCTCGGCCAAATCTTCGGCTGTTTCTTCACCCACATGAGTAATACCCAGCGCGTTTATAAATCTGCTCAGAGAAATATGCTTGGCCTTTTCTACCGCCTCTACCAAATTTTGCGCGCTTTTCTGGGCGAACCGGTCGAGCGATTCCAAATCACCGACAGTGAGAACAAACAGATCAGCCGCGTCTTTTATCAAACCTTCATCGAGCAGTTGTTCTACAATTTTTTCACCACAATGATCGATATCAAAACCTCTTTTACTGACAAAATGAATTAATTGTTCCAGCTCTTTGGCATAACAATTTTTATTCAGACAATATATCGCCACTGAATTTTCACCGTTACTAGTCTTGCTCACGCCCTGCGCCCCCACTTCACCGCCACACACCGGGCATTTGGTTGGACGCTTAATTTTTTTCTCTTCGCCGGTACGCATTTTGTCGAGGACACGCAAAACTTTCGGAATAATATCGCCGGCTTTTTCTACCACCACCATATCACCCACTCTTACTCCCAAGCGATCAATTTCATCAAAATTATGCAGTGTAGCATGGGTCACAGTAGTACCAGCCAGCTTCACCGGCTCCATTAGCGCTACCGGCGTAAGCGCGCCCGTGCGCCCCACTTGCACATACACTTCTTTTATTTTGGTCGTCCCCTGCTCAGCCGGAAATTTAAAAGCAATCGCCCAACGCGGCGATTTGCCGGTAAAGCCCAAAGCATTTTGATATTTTTTTTGATTTACTTTTATCACAATACCATCAATCCAAAATGGCTGACTATTTTTTTTCTTGCCCCATTCTTCATAAAACTCCAAAACCGCTTTTAAATTTTTGCAAATTTTCCAATGAATATCAGTCTTGAAACCCAATTCTTTCAAGCATTCCAACTCACCCGATTGTGTGTCTGGCGCATCACCGGCCGAAATATCATAAGCCGTCAAACAAAGTTTGCGCGCCGCCACAATACTTGAATCCAACTGGCGAATAGTCCCTGCGGCCGCATTACGCGGATTAGCAAAAAGCGCTTCGTTATTTTTTTCACGCTCCACATTTATTTTGTCGAGCATTTTTCTATCCAGCCATACCTCGCCCTCAGCCACCAAACTCACTGACTCTTTCAGACGAATCGGCACCGATAAAATAGTGCGAATATTTTGCGTCACATTTTCCCCCACCCGACCATCCCCACGCGTGGCCGCCGTTTTGAGCACGCCATTTTCATAAGTAAGCACCATATGCAAACCATCAATTTTAAGCTCGCACACATACTCCAAATCAGTCGGCCTACGATCCAACTCTTTTTCCAAAAATTTTAAATTACGCTCCTGCCAATTGGACAAATCCTCCTCATTAAAAGCATCATCAAAACTCCACTGCGCCACCGAATGCACAATCTTCTCAAATTTCTCCGCCGGCTTCCCCGCCACCCTCTGCGTCGGTGAATCCGATGTAATCAATTCCGGATGTTCCTGTTCAATCTTTTTCAATTGATCCATGAGCCCCTCATACATCGCGTCCGTCACCTCCGGATCATTAATCACATGATACCGATACCGCAAATCATCAATCTGCGCCCGCAATTTTTCAATATGTTTATTCAAATCTGTCATAAAAAGGAAAATAAAGGCAAAATCCAGGAATCGTAGAGCCCGGAGATATTTGATAATTTTTACCACATAAAAGTGAGCCCCTAATTGGCGTTAAATAAATTTGAGTGGTGCCCCGTAGGGCAACGGCTCTACCCTTAGAGCCGTAACGAAAATTTATAGCCAATTATGCGAACTTTTATCAGGTAAAAATTATCAAATATCTCCGGGCGACACTATCTCAATAACCCGACATACCACTGAACCAAAGATTGCCCCCAATAAAGCGACACCATCGTAGTCACCGCCAAAAAAGTCCCAAACGGAATCGCCGTATCACGCTGTGCCCTTTTGGTAACCAACAAAAATACCGCAAAAATCGCCCCAATAATATAAGCCAAAAATATCGCTACAATAGTATTCTGCCATCCCAACCACAATCCCATCATCACCCCTAGGCGCACATCTCCGCCACCAATCCAGCGTCCACTCGAAAGCAAATACTGAGCCAAGAAAAATCCGCCACCTATCAGAGCGCCCAGCGCCAAAGAATTAAAATCATAACCCAAAAAACTCACATTTATCACCAATCCAAATATCGCTCCAGTCCACACCACGTTTGGCAAAATCAGCTGATAGCGCAAATCCTGAACAAAAATTACCACCAAAAAAGCAGTAAAAACTAAATCACGCAACAATGTCCACTCACTAAAATTCGACATTGGAAAATAGTGATAAGCCACTAAAGTAAAACAAGTGGCGACGCCGAGCTCCACGAGCGGATAATAAACGGAAATATTTTTACTACAGTGAGCACATTTACCTTTGAGCACCAGCCAGCTGAGCAAAGGAATATTTTCTTTCCAAGACAGTTGCTTACGACAATGCACACAGATACTGCGGGCACGAGAAAAAATCGCGATATTGTCCCACAATCGCCAGATAATAGAATTCAAAAAACTACCCAAAATCAACCCGAGAAAAAAAATCAGAAAATAGCTGGTACGGCCTAGATAGCTCACAATTGTAGGTAATTCAAACATATAGTATAGTCGCTATTATAACATTTTTTAAAAAAACATAAAACCCCCGAAAAATCGAGGGTTTTAATAAAATAACAGACTATTGCAAACCAGATGGACTCAAAGTAACAGTACCTGGGCCTAAGTTGTTTACAGAACCTTCCAACACAGCGGTAATACTGTAACTACTGCTAGCTATGCTATAAGTATAATTACCAGTTTTTGGATCGGTAGGAACCTGTCCCATGTATGGAGATGCACAACCAGTGGTGGTGAAACCAGTAGCGTTCAAACACGCGTAGTTGGTAGAACCCAAAGCAATAGGAGCGGCTGCTGGTGGATAGGCGTTATTATCGGTGTAATACAATTCCAAAGCGGTTTGCATTTGTTTCAAATCAGCCAAGCGTTTTGAGTCGCGCGCTTTTACACGAGCGGATCCCAAAGCTACTACAGCCAAAGTGGACAATAAGCCGATGATAGCGATAACCACTAACAATTCGATTAAGGTGAAACCTTTCTTGTTCATAAATTCACCCCCTTTGTATTTAGATTCTTTTTCATAACATGAATTATAACACAAATACCTTAGAGGTGTAAGACCGACTTAATCTTATCCACAACTTCAGATGGTTTGAAATGCGCTTTTATCAAATAATCCACCGCGCCCATCTGTAAACCTTTTTCCACGTCATCTTTTTGTCCCAAATTGGTAAGCAGGATTACGGGAATATTTTTCACTTGTTCATCTTCTTTTAATTTGGACAGCACGGTAAACCCGTCCATCTTTGGCAACAGGATATCGAGCAAAATAATATCCGGCATTTTTTTCTTCGCTTCCGGTAAAACTTTTTCACCGTTGTCGACTGCCGTTACTTTATATCCTTCCATCTCAAATTTTTTCTGGTAAATACCAGACAAAAACACGTCGTCCTCCACCAACAAAACGTGCGGTTTGTTATCTTTTTCCATACAAGATTGTAGTTAGTAAATCTATTGCTATTAATTGTATCACACTAAATTACGCAAGGCCAGCCCGAGCGCCACCGACATGCGCGGACCAACTTGGCGCAAAAGCGGCTTAAGACCGTCCTGATATACCACTCGGCCCCATGGATCGCCCACATAACATTTTATTTTAAACACTTCGGAAATATGATCGGCCAAATATGGCATAAAGCTGGCACCGCCGGTCAAAATTATTTTTTCCGGACGTTTACTTTCGTTGCCCACTTGTTTGAGGTACAGATCAAAACCATATTCGATTTCTTTTACTATCGGATCCACTACTGGATAAAATAAATTTAAAAATTTTTCTTTACTTTGCCCGGCATTAGCTTTATTCATTAGAGTGCCAAAATAATCATGTTTGAGTTGTTCGACCATACTCTCTTTGATTTTCAAAGTATTGGCCAAAATTTTATTTATTCTTTCACCGCCCAACTCGGTACTATTATGAGTAATGGCCGCGCTCTGATCAATAATATAAAAATTAGTACGCTCCGCGCCCATGTCCACGATCATCGCCACGCTCTGATCACGTCCAATTAGCGAACGCTCCAGCGCCACCGATTCCGGCTCGAGCGATTCCAAAGTCAAACCAGCCAATTTGAATACTTGCGTATAAAACATTACCAATTCTTTGGGCACGGCATTGATAAGCACTCTTTGCGTTTTGGCATCACCGGCATCTTTGAGCACCTGATAATCCAAGACCATTTCATCTACCGGTCGATTCAATAATTTTTTTACTTCCGCGCGCAATACTCTATCCAGTTCTTCCTTTTTCATTGGCGGCAAATTGATTACCGCGTGAAAAAGCACCGACACCGGCAAACTTACCACCGCTGTTTTGGAAATCGTCTTGGCCCCCACACAAACCGCTTTGAGCAACTTAGCATACTTTTCTACCTGAGCATTATCTATCGCGCCCGATGATTTCACCGCTTCGTTTGGCTGAACAGTGTTTCCCAGCGTAGTGGTATGATTAATAGGCTTGTTGGTAAACAGACTATGAATATCCTGATTAGTAGAAGTCAGACCATAAGTATGAAGTACTGGTCTCTTTTTCTCCTGTTTCAATTCCACTATTTTGATACCACCGGCACCCAAATCCACACCAAGGTAAGATTTAGGTTTAGAAAAAAACATACTGATAAAATTTTATTGCTTTAATTATAGCAAAAAAAGATGGTTACTGATATACAGCTCTTGAAAACTGTGGATAAATAATATAGAATAAGTACTAAATTGGCTGAAATAAAAATTTTTCAAACTGTGAAAATACTCGGATAATTTGCAACTCACACTGTCTCTGACCCTGAACTCGCCTGCGGGCTCAAACAGCAGGGCCAGCCACGCCTGCGTGACTCACAAATTATTTCCTCGTATTTTCAATGTTTTCAAAATTATTATTTCAGCCAATTGAAATAACTATAATTATGTCCCTATACCTATATAATTCCCTACATCGCCGAATAGAAGAATTCAAGCCACTGAAAAAAAATAAAGTGGGTCTTTATACTTGCGGCCCGACTGTATATAATTTCGCGCATATTGGAAATTTGCGTACTTATATATTTGAAGATTTTCTCAAAAGAATTTTGCGCTACAACGGCTATAAAATAAAACACGTAATGAACATCACCGATGTTGGTCACTTGACCGACGATGGCAATGCTGGTGAAGACAAAATGGAAAAAGGTTCTTTGCGTGAAGGCAAAAGCGCTTGGGAAATTGCCGAATTTTATACGCGTGAATTTCGCAAAGATATTGATGAACTCAATATTATCGCTCCGGATATCTGGTGTCGCGCTACCGACCACATCAGAGAACAAATTAATTTGATAAAAAAATTACAAAAACGCGGTTACGCCTATGCCACTTCGGATGGTATTTATTTCGATACTTCAAAATTAAAAGATTACGGCAAACTCGCCAATCTACAGAATCAAGATCTGCGCGGTGGCGCGCGGGTGGAGGTGGGTGACAAAAAAAATATTACCGATTTCGCGCTCTGGAAATTTTCTCCAAAATTGCAAAAGCGTCAGATGGAATGGGAAAGCCCATGGGGCAATGGCTTCCCGGGCTGGCATATCGAATGTAGCGCGATGGCCACCAAATATCTTGGTCAGCCATTTGATATTCACTGCGGCGGCATTGATCATATTCCGGTACATCACACCAATGAAATCGCCCAAAGCGAAGCCGCCAATGACGCGCCTTTGGCCAACTACTGGCTCCATGGCGAATTTTTGATTATCGCCGGTGATAAGATGGCAAAGTCCGGTGACAATTTCCTCACTTTACAAGTGCTCAAAGACAAAGGCTTCTCCCCGCTCGCCTATCGCTATCTATTGATGCAGACCAACTATCGCAAACAGTTAAATTTTTCTTGGGATGCCTTACACGCAGCTCAAACTGGCTTGAATCATCTGTATCAAACGGCCAAAAAACTACAAACCAAGGAAGAATTTTTAAAAACTTCTACCAAAGAAATAATCGAAGCAGAAAAAGCAATAAAAGAAACCTTTCAGAAAACTGTCAACGACGATTTGAATGTATCTATGGCTTTAAGCCAGACTTGGGAGGCCATAAAAGCCAATCGAATTAGTCGGGATACTTTGGTAGAATTTGATCAAATTTTTGGATTAAAAATAAATGAAGAATTGCAAAAAAAATCTGAACTGATTTCCATCGAAACGTTGCCAAATGAAATTTCAGAATTAATAACAAAACGTGATGAAGCCCGACAAAATAAAGAATGGGGCCAGAGCGACGAATTGCGATTGAAATTGGAAGCTTTAGGTTACAAAGTCGAAGACACTAAAGAAGGCACACAAGTAATTAAAAGATAACTTTTTAAATTTATGATCACTCCAAAACTAATGACACAAATTGGTCTTAAACTAATTATAGCTATCGTATTTCTAAGTATTTCATCAATAGCCACAACTGCGACAGCGGCAAGTGAATCAAAAGGTGGGAAAAAGAAACAACCGCCTTGTTCTGATTCTGATGGTGGAAAAAATTATTTATTGAAAGGCAAGGTAAAATCTGGTTCCATACCTAAAGGCAAAGACGATTATTGTTATACTTTTCCTGGAGGGAAAACTTATCTTTTTGAGGGAAGGTGTGAAAACAAAAAATATCAGGCAATCCAAAAAAATTGCGCTGAACTTGGAAATTACAGTTGTGTTAGTGGTGCTTGTGTTTCGAACAATACAACCATCTTAGTAACTGATGAAGATAATAAACCGATAGCGAATAGTATATTAGAATTATATTCAGAAAAAAATAATCAAAAAAAATTAATCCAAACTTCAGAAACAAATGAAAAAGGAGAAGCTCACATATACATAGATGGTGGCACTAACGAGGAATACCAAGTACTAACAAAAAAAGAGGGATTTATATCGGCTATTTCTAATATATATTTTAATAATGCGGTAGGAGGAAATATTGTCTCTGTACAAATGAAAAAAGCATCACCAAACGAGGCTGTTACTTCATGGAATAATTATAATTTTCCAAAATTAACTGTCGAATTAAAAGATCCTCTGCGAACGGTGATCGCTAATGAACCGTACAATCTTATATATGGAATACGTTTCAATCCTGCTACTTTGCAAACAATAAGTAAAGTTGACGCACACATTGTTATCACAAAAAGTGACATGACATCAAAAGAAGTAATTCACGAGCAAACACAAAAACAGATTGATTTCACAAAACCACAAACATTTTCTCTTACCTTGCCTGAAGGAACCTATGGATATTATTTTTATTTTGATCTGGTATACACAGACGGCAAGAAAGAAACATTCCCTAAACCATACGAAACAATGGAATATTATTTTGCCAATGGATATCCTAGTTTAGGTATTGCTTATAATTTTGCAGTTACACCATCATTTTCTGAAACAGACTGCTTACCACTAATCGGAAAACAAAAAAATTTGGAAAAGGATAAAATTAATATTTTGTTTGTAAACATGGGTGAAGATGATAATACTTTTTTGGGCATCGCCAAACAAATAACTTCTGGAAAATATGGACCATTGGCTCTAGAGCCTTTTTCCTCAAATAAAGACAAGCTACAATTTTGGTATTCCACCAAAGGCATAAACTCGCTATCCGACTTGGAAAATTCAGAACAATTGACTTATGAATTGGTCAATGGAACAAAGAAGATGAAAGATATATCACAGCCAGAAAAAATAAAACGAAGTTGCTATTTGCCAAATAGACAAATAATTTATATCAATAAATCAGATAATTTGTGGGCAGTTAAATGCGTAGATGGCTATATCCGCATAGAAACAGGAAGAGAAAAATTAGACGCTTGTCTCAAAGATAAAACAAAAGAATTTTGCTATGATGTTTTGCGCTACGATGCAATATTTTCACACGAATTTGGACATCAAATCGCAGCCCTTACCGAAGAATATACAACTGACAAATTGTTATTACCCAATGATTACGTTGCAAAATTTAATAAACCGTATGGAATTTCGGATCCGTTGCGAAGCTATAATTCTTTTTACTCTTTTATAACAAAACCAACGAATAATTGTACATACGGACCATATGGAAATTATCAATGTCAACCAAACGAGGCAATAAAAAAAGACTGCCTTCAAAATTCGCAGTGGAAAGATCTGATTGGTAACGGTTGTGGCAAAAATGGTGTGGTTGATTGCGATCCATTGAGCTCAGAAGGCGGACTGGAAGTATCGTGCAACAATATGGGTGGAGGTTTGCCTGCTTTTGCCAACCTTATGAAACCAACACGCGTTGGAATCATGGGAGATGTAGATAATTTTAGCAGTCCAAACAGATTAATGAATGTTGCCTGTCCATACACAAACGATGCATATCCAGTGACAGCATGTAACACCACTTATGAACCAAAAAATCGTTTGTACGGATTAGTAAATGAACGACAAATTTGTAGATTTCTATCTTTGTATACTGGAAGCAGTGGTGGAATTTGCGACCAGTTTAAACCCAATCCCTCTTTTTGAAATTCCAATACATTCCCATCGCCATGACCAACATTAAGGAAATTATAATCCAAAAACCACCAATAAGATCCAAAAACGGATTAGCCGGCGTATGAATACCAAAAATTGTGGCCAACAATGTGAGCGGAAAAGTAATAACTGAAATGACCGTCAAAATTCTCATGATATTATTTGTTCGCAGAGTCAGCAGAGACTCGTTGGCTTCGTGCAGAGCGTCAATAGTTTCACGCTGGCTCTCAATCATATGCCAGATCTCATTGGTAAATTCACGCGACGAATTAAGATAATTTTGAAAAACATTTAGATTGTATTCTCGACCACAATACATTACCAGTCGTTCTAGTACCGTCTTGTGTCCCTGCATGGTACGACGGAAAGTTACCACATTGGTTTTGAGACGCAAAATTTCTTCAGCCATTTCACGACCGGAAATTTTGGTAAATAATTTTCTGTCTACCAAATTGATATCGTCATTGACATGCAATAAAATCGGAAAAATAGAATCAAGCAGTCTAGTCAGCAATTCAAACAACATATGGGCCGCCGAAATAGAAAAAAATTCATCGCGACTGGCTAGATTTTTTCGGCATTCTACCATCAGGTTATCAATCGATAATAATTTATTATCATGCACGGTCACCAGACAATTTTTGCTCAAGAAAAAATCTACCTCCGTATAACCCAAACGCCTGGTTTCTCTGTCAAAAACCGGAAAATGCAAAATCATAAAACAGTAATTGGCACGTTTCACAATCTTTGGCCGCTGATATGGCGGCATGCTTTCCATAATATCAATCTTATCAAAACCAAAACGACGCTGAATTTCCTGCAATTCTTTTTCACCCTGTTTGGTGACATTCACCCACAACATCCCCTGATGTTCTAATTCGTAAATATTTTTCATTATTTTAAAGTTGACAATTATTTTAAGAAATAAATTTAATAATTTTTACCGCATAAAAGTGAGCCCCTAATTGGCGTAAATAAATTTGAGTGATGCCCGATAGGGCAATGGCCCTACCCTTAGGGCCATAACGAAAATTTATAGCCAATTATGCGAACTTTTATCAGGTAAAAATTATTAGATTTATTTCTTAAAATAATTATACCATAAAACGGAGCCACGAACAATCCACAACCCGAGATGCTTTGCTTTTGTTTTAATAAAAATAATGGTATAATATTCCCAACTATGAATGATAAAAATTTAGACAACCTAAGCGAGGAGTTTGCTCGCTCGCGTGATTTGCATGTACAAGAACAGTCCGAACAGGAGCAAAATCACGAAAACGAAAAAACCGAAAATACTCCGGTAGAAGACAAAAAAAGAACTCAAGAAGGCGCCCAGCGTCGTCCCGCTCCTTTGGCCGTAAAAAAACACCACAAACCCCTACCCCAAGTCCAGGATCCGACTGTAATAAAAATTGAAAAAATATTAGAAAGCGGATTGGCCGATCAATACATAAAGCTATCCCCCATTGCCAAGCAAGAATTCAAGATCAAGGGCGAAGAAACCGCCATAAAAATTAAAGAGCTTTTGCAAGACACGCATATAAAAGTAAAAAAGATTTTACTTTTGATAATCGATTGGCTCAAAGTCCTGCCTGGTCTCAATAAATTTTTCTTGGAACAAGAAGCAAAAATAAAAACCGACAGCATGGTACAATTACACAAAATGGAAAAAGAAAAACAATCCGATAAATTATTATAATTAAGAAGATGGACTCCGGCTCCCTATTTACATACCTATCCAACTGGTTCGCGGATGGAATTCAACAGCCTGTATTCTTGGCCGGCTTTTTGTTTGTAGCCGGTTGGGCCGTGCTTATTGGTTTGATATTTTTAGCGCGAGCGATTTTTCAGGCCACCAATCACGAAGGCAAAGCCTTTCATCGCACCATCATATTGATCAAAGTGCCAAAAGAAAAAAAGAGTGACAGTACCCAAAATCAATCCGGCAACGAACAAAATATTACTCAGACCCGCGAATATATTGCCATTGCCGATACCATGTTTTCGGCTATCGCCGGCCTCAAAGCCGACAAAGGATTTTCCAAATGGTTTTTTGGACGCAATGATCACCTGTCTTTTGAAATCGTAGTCAAAGACGCCAAAATTTCTTTTTATGTCGCTATCCCAGACAAATGGAAAGATTTTGTGGAGCAACAAATTCACGCTCAATATCCGCACGCTGAAATTTCCGTGGAAACCGATTATAATCTTTTCAAACCACAGAGTCATATCATGGCCGCTTCTTTATTTCTCAAAAGCCGCTCGGCATTCCCGCTAAAAACTTTCAAAAAAATGGATGCCGATCCTCTTTTGTCGATCCTCAATCCACTAAGCAAAATATCTGAAAACGAAGGCGCGTTGTTACAATATATCGTTCGTCCGGCCACCTCCAAATGGCGCAAACAGGGCGTGCACATGATCCGCGACATTCGCGAGGGACAAAAATTTGAATATGTCGCTCGTCGCAGTGCCTTTGTGCGCTCTCTGAGCAAATGGGGTAAAATACTTTTTCCAAAAAATAAAGACGCGGCTCATGGTGGTGCCAAAGAATATCATCTCACCCAAATGGAAGAAGAAATGGTGAAAACCATGGAAGAAAAAATTTCTCACGGCGGGCTGGAATTAACGGTACGCTTGGTGAGCTCCTCCGACAGCCAACAAAAGGCCAAAATGAATTTGGAAAATATCGTGAATTCTTTTTCGCAATATAATATCTATCGCTACGGCAATTCCTTTGGCGCGGCCGTACCAAAAAATCAGAATAAAATTATTCGCGAATCCATCTACCGCTCCCCGGATGCGAATCGTTATATGGTAGTAAATACCGAAGAGATGGCCTCGCTCTGGCATATGCCAGTACCAAATACCGAAACTCCACATATCAACTGGCTCGGCGCACGCAAAGCTCCCCCACCAACCAACATGCCTACCGATGGTATTATTTTGGGCCGTTCGGTTTATCGCGGTCAGGAAATTATAGTAAAAATGAAACGTGATGATCGTCGTCGCCATCTTTATACCATTGGTAAATCTGGTTCCGGTAAATCCGTGTTCATCCAAAATCTTGCTATCCAGGATGTGCAAAACGGCGAAGGTGTTTGTATTATCGATCCGCACGGTGACTTTGCCGAATATGTGTTACAACACGTACCAAAAGAACGCGCGGATGATGTTATTTATTTCAATCCATCCGATACCGATCGTCCAATAGGGCTGAATATGCTTGAAGTAAAAACCGAGGGACAAAAAGATTTTGCTACTCAGGAAATGATCGCAATCTTCTATAAAATGGTGACGGACCCATCGATGATCGGCCCGATGTTTGAACACCAAATGCGCAATGTGATGTTGACTTTGATGGCTGATATGGAGACTCCAGGCACTATCGCCGAAGTACCACGCATGTTTACCGACGATACTTATGTAGCCAAATGGAAAAAGAAATTAAACGATCCGGTGGTACTGGCTTTCTGGGAAAAAGAAATGGCCAAGACTTCAGATTTTCACAAATCAGAAATGTTGGGTTATTTGATTTCCAAAGTAGGCCGTTTTACTGAAAACGCGATGGTGCGTAATATTATTGGCCAATCTCATTCCGGTTTTAATTTCCGTGAAGTGATGGATCAAAAGAAAATTTTGATTGTAAATCTGGCCAAAGGTTTGACCGGCGAAATCAACTCCAATCTTTTGGGTATGATTATCGTGTCCAAATTACAGATGGCTGCTCTAGAGCGCGCCAATATGCCCGAGGATCAGCGCCATGACTTCTATCTATATATTGATGAGTTCCAAAACTTTATTACTGATTCTATCGCCACCATTCTTTCCGAGGCGCGTAAATATCGTCTTGAACTAATCATCGCCCATCAATACATGAAACAATTGGAAGATAACAAAGGCAAATCCGCCGTGCGCGACGCCGTACTTGGTAACGCCGGTACCATTGTTTCTTTCCGCATCGGTGTGGAAGACGCCGATATTTTACAAAAAGAATTTGCTCCGGTTTTCTCCGCCTATGATTTGGTAAATGTGGAGCAATATACTGCCTATACAAAATTATTGATCGACAACACCGCCGCCAAACCATTCAACATGATGACCTATCCGCCAAAACCAGGCAATAAAGAACTGGCCGAAGCGATAAAAGAGCTCTCTCGTCTCAAATATGGACGCGCGCGTGAAATCGTGGAAGCCGAAATTGCCGAACGCGCCCAGCTGGGTGTTTCCAAGCCAACTACTGGTATTGATATGAGTGAAGTTTCCCTGTAGAATATAGCCCTATGACAACTATCTATAGAAAATACCGTCCGCAAACTTTTGCTGACATGCACGATCAGGAATATATTGTAAAAACTCTTACCAACGAGATAAGTAGTGGCAAAATCGCGCACGCTTATCTATTTACCGGCCCGCGCGGCGTAGGCAAAACCACTACCGCTCGCCTCGTGAGTAAAGCTCTCAACTGCCCCGATAGAAAAAAAGATTCATTTGAACCATGTAATGAATGTTCTTCGTGTACCGAAATTACGGCTGGAAATAATATTGATGTAATTGAGATTGATGCCGCCTCTCACACCGGCGTCGACAATGTCCGTGAAAATATTATCGACAACGCGCAATTCAAACCAACCAGATCCACTTACAAAATTTTTATCATCGACGAAGTCCACATGTTGTCCGGTAGTGCTTTCAATGCCCTGCTGAAAACTATCGAAGAGCCACCCGCTCATGTAGTATTTATTTTGGCTACCACCGAATTGCAAAAATTGCCAGCCACGATCATCTCCCGCTGTCAGCGTTTTGGATTCAAAAAAATTACAGCCGAGGAAATGCTAAAAAAACTGGAGATGATTTGTAAAGAAGAAAAAATAAAAGTCAGTAAAGAGGTGCTTAACAAAATTATTATCAAAAGCGAAGGCGGCCTGCGTGATGCCGAAAGTTTGCTTGGTCAAATTTTTTCGACCAACTTGAAAGAAATAAATGAAAAAGATGTCGAAGCGATTTTGCCATCCGCCGATTTTGGAGCGGTATTGGAATTTTTGTCCAGTATCATAAATTCAGATACAGCCAAAGCAATCGAACAAATTAATTCCGCCACCAATAGCGGCGCCAATCTGGAACAATTCACCCTGAGCCTGATAGATATATTACGCGGCACTCTGATAGCGCAGACCGGCTATGATATCAAAAATATCTTGAACACCGACAAAGAAACTCTCAAACAAATAAAAGAACTGTCAGAAAAAATTCCGGCACAAAAAATTATCACGATGATCGAATCCGCGTTGCTGAGAAAACGCGAGATCAAACAAGCGCCAGTACCACAATTACCACTGGAATTATTCGCAGTGGAATTTGGTTCAGCTCTGCCTACTTACACATCCACCACTCCGGTCGCTACCGCCGCAACTCACACTACTACTCCAGCGCACACCACATCTCCTACAGCTCAACCTAGCGCTCTTGAAGCCAAAATTGAAACTAAACCTGAAGCAAAACCGTATAATATAACAGAGAGCATAAAGACAGTTATTGGCAGCTTTACCCACAAAAATCCACCAAAATCAACCGTGGAGGATGTGAAAGCCAAATGGCCTGAAATTGTAACGGCCATTTCCAAAGTCATACCGTCTTTAACTTTTATTTTAAAAATGTGCACGCTAAATTCGGTAGAAGGAGACGGCTTACATATCGCTTTTCAATACCAGATACACAAAGACAAAATAGATGAAATGAAAAGCAAAAAATTGATTGAAGATGAACTGGAAAAATCACTGGGCGAAAGAATAAGAGTAATTTCTGAATTCACTGCCGCACCGGCAGTAGATACAAATAACGACAGTGAACTAAATAATTTGGCTAACCAATTTGGCGGCGAAGTAATATAAAATATGAAAAAACAAATTCTTCTCTCTTTCCTAATTTCTACATCATTCCTTTTCCCGACCTTCTCCGCCTACGCCCAAGAAAAAGAAATCGTAAAACTCAAAGTACCTTATACCTCAGAGATACCGCTTGGTAGCTGGGTCAAACCTTGGAACAATGCTTGTGAAGAAGCTAGCATGGTGATGGCGGAAAGTTACTATTTCGGCAATGAATCTATGACCAAAGCTGTGGCCGTCAAATACATGACGCCGATTTTTAAGATTGAAGATAAAATTTTTGGCAGTAACGCCGATAGTGATACCGTGCGCACCGCCAAACTGCTCAATGATTACCTGTCGGTAAGCGCCACTATAAAAAACAATCCAACGATTGAAGAAATAAAAGACCAATTACGTCGAGGAAAACCGGTAATTTCTTTTCACTATGCCAAAGATATCAAAAACCCCTACCACCATTGGCGAGTTGGCGGCTCTTATTTTCATGTGATGGTGCTGGTTGGTTTTGATGATAATACCAATGAATTCTTAGTACATGATAGTGGCGATCCCGTGACCGGAGCCTACCACCGCTACGGCTATAATTTGATAATGAACACCCTTCACGATTTTAATTTCAAAAATCACAAGGCCGACGGACCCGCTCGCGTCTTATTTACCGATTCAAAAGTATTAATGAAGGATAGAACCAGTCCGGCCGTATACTATATTTTCCATGATACCAAACATCCGATTGCCAGCGCCCAAGCATTTTTGGCCCGCGGCTGGAAATGGAACCAAATCAAAGTAGTAGAAAGCAAAACAATCCAAAAATTCAAAACTGGACCGGCAATAGAATCTTGACAAAAGCCCTAAAATATAGTTAAATTAGGCTACATTCTGTCATTCTGAGTGAAACGAAGAATCCCTTTCACTCATTCACTCCGAGATCGTCTAATGGTAGGACAATAGTCTCTGAAGCTATTTATCTTGGTTCGAATCCAAGTCTCGGAACAAATTAAAAAACACTTCATTTTAAATAATTAATCTGAAGTGTTTTTTGTTTAGGAATAAAAAGGGACGAGCGGTGTTTTAGGCAAATAATTGAAAAAAAATGGCAAAGGTGCTAATATAAACCCCATGGGAAAACTAATTGACGGCACCGCTATCGCGAATAATATTCGCGAACAGCTGGCGCTAGAAGTAAAAAAACTCAATAAAAAAGGAATAACGCCTAAACTAGGCGTGGTTTTGGTTGGCAATCACCGCCCTTCTGAAACTTATGTAATGAAAAAACAGCAGGCCGCCCAAGCCGCTGGCATTGAATTCATTCTCAAAAGATTCCCCGCGAGTATTAGCGCCAAAAAATTGGTAGAGGAAGTAAAAAAAATTCAGACCAAAGAAAAATTATCCGGCCTGATAATCCAATTACCTCTTCCAGAAAAATTGTATACCCCAGACGTGCTCAACGCGGTCAATCCAGCGATTGATGTCGATTGCCTTACCGACAGCAATATCGGCAAACTGGTGATGCGCACCAATCATATTTTTCCACCCACCCCTTACGCCGTTATTACAATTTTAAAAGAATTAAAAATAGAAATTGCTTCCAAAAATATTACTATTGTTGGCATGGGTGCGCTCGTGGGCAAACCACTGGCCATAATTTTGGCCAATGAGGGCGCTACCGTGACTACCTGCAATAGCCGCACCAAAGATCTAAAAGGCAAATGCTTTGGCGCGGATATCATCGTCACCGGTGTTGGTAAAAAAGATTTACTGACTGGTGCAATGGTAAAAAAAGGAGCAATCGTAATTGACACCGGGATTGTTTTTGAAAATGGAAAAATGTACGGCGATGTCAATCGTGAGGAAGTACTCCAAAAAGCCACTTACCTTACCCCTACTCCTGGCGGCGTCGGCCCGATTACAGTTGCCTTGTTGTTGGCCAATACCGTAGCCTGCGCACAACGCCTGAAAAAAATATGATTAAAGCCATAGTCATCCCCACCTACAACGAAAAAGAAAATATCGTCCAATTGATAAACGATATTTTTTTATTAAAAATTCCTGATCTAAAAATTATTGTGGTAGATGATAATTCCCCGGATAAAACCGCCGATGCTGTCGCCCAAGCCCAAACCATGTACCCAGATTTATATTTAGTCCGCCGCAACGGCAAACTCGGTATTGGTAGTGCCTATATCGCCGGCTTTAAAAAAGCCCTATCTCTAAATGCCGGGCTAATCCTGGAAATGGACGCGGATTTTTCGCATGATCCAAAAGATTTGCCGCGCCTTATCGCCGCTTGTGAAAATGGCGCCGACTTGGCTATTGGCTCTCGAAAAATTAAAGGTGGGAAAATTATTGGCTGGAATTTTAAACGACATCTCATGAGCAACGGCGCTATGTTTTTTGCCCGCTTCATACTTGGACTTAAAACCCACGACATCACTGCCGGCTTCCGCTGTTTTCGACGCGCAGTGCTAGAAAAAATTAATGTGGATACCATCAAAAGCAACGGCTACGCTTTCCAAGAAGAGCTTCTTTACCGCACCGAAAAATCCGGCTTTACAATTGAAGAAATTCCTGTTACCTTTAAAGATAGGGAGCGCGGCAAATCCAAACTCGGTAAAAAAGAAATTAAAGAATTTTTTGTTATTATTTTTAAATTAAAATTTAAAAAAATATGACGATGCGAAAACCAACACCTAGAAATGAAAAACAAATTGATCTGCCTTTTGACGGCAACTTAGCCCTAAAACCAGATGCATCTAAATCCGAAATCAAGTCGCCTACCGCACCTCACAAAGAGGTAAAAATGCCGCCGGTATCTGAAGTAATGGCCCGATATAGTGCACCCGCACCAGAACTAGACGATGACAAAGATGAAGACCCCGAAGCTCAAAAACGCCGTGAATGGGGCAGTTATTTTAGAGGTCGTCGCGCCTAAACTTATCCACACCCGCTTTGACAGTGCCTTAGAACCCTGATAGTTTATACATACAATTTAACCTATTATTTGTGGAAGTGAGGTCAATTCCTCCACTGTGCCGCAACGGTAAAGTCTCGACTAAGTCGAGAACAAGTCCGGTCTTCAAATAATAGTTCTTCCCGAGCAGGAATGTTCTATTTTTGAATCTTTTCTCCCGGGAAAGGGTTTTTTCTTTTTTAAATAACAATATGCATAACAAACACCTAACGCGGCTCTGGATGGTCCTAATATTCATGGCCCTAGCTAGCGGCGCCTATCTGCTACTGCCAAATAAAGCCGCGACACCCAAACCAGTCTCGCCCGCTCCTGTGGCGCAAAGTCTGCCTTGGTCTGATGTCGCCACCAACACCACTCTGACCGTACCGGAACAGAAAAAAGAAACCAGACAGCCTGAACAAAAAAATTCTAACGTGGCGACTGACACACCTTCCGAAGCCACCCCAACCACCACTCCAATTCCAGAAAAAAATACTCTGAGTGTTACGATAATAATTAACGGCCAAAACTATTCATTGCTGATGGCCGAAAAATCTACGGCCTATGACGCGATGGCACAGCTGGTAGACGAGAAAAAAATCACTGCCATTTTCAAACCATTTTCTAGCCTAGGATATTTCGTAGATGAAATCGATGGAGTCAAAACCGATAAGAATGCCGGCAAATACTGGATCTACTACCTCAATAGCAAACCGGCGCAAACGGGCATCTCAAATTATATTTTAAAAAATAACGATTCACTAACTTGGAAATATGAAGTACCTCAATTTTAAAAAACAACTGATCTGGGGGGCGATAATTATTTTGGGAATAGTATTTGTGGCCGGTAACAGTCGGGCAGAAGAAAACACTACCACCACTGAAGAAACATCCTCCACTTCCACTACTACCGTTATAGAGGCCGAGACTACTCAATCAACCGAAACAAACAGCACCACCACTACCACCGAAAACTTCACTCCCTTAATTCTTGAAGCTTTTGGACCCACAATCTTGGACACAATAGATTTTGCCGGTCGCACCTGGAAAGTGCGAGGCGGAACTGGACTACCCGGCATTACAGATACAGGAATTAAAAATAATTGGGGCAATACGGATAAAGATGTCTTCCTGGACGGATCCGCCCTACACTTAAGAGTTTCCCAACACGCAGATGATCAGAAATGGTACTCTTCCGAAGTTTATCTACCTGCTTCTTTAGGTTACGGAAAATATACTTTTGAAATAAACACTCGCCCTGATTTACTCGATCATAATCTGGTAGCCGCGCCTTTTTTATACCAGGATGATAGTCACGAACTGGACATCGAACATTCTTACTGGGCCGATGAAACTGGCAGTGATAATCTATTCTATGTCGTACAGCCTGGCAGTAAAGATGGCAACAAACAAATTTCAGTGGCCACTTTCTCCGATGGTATTTTTGAAGATATTATCGATTGGCAACCAGATAAAATTAATTTTAGTACCACTCAAAATGGAAATACCATCAGTAGCTGGACATACACAACCAGCACCGATGGTAGTACCAATAATTTTGACCCAAGCAATGCCTTGGTAGATATAAATTTTTGGCAATACAGAGGATTGATTCCAACCAACAATACTACCAATGAATTTATTATAAATAACTTTACTTTTGATCCGTATGTTGCGCCTACACCAGAGGACACAGGTTCTGTTGCTAGCACTGCCAGCTCCACAGATTTAACTGTTAACCTAAATATCCGTTATCAAAATGGTTTTGTTTTTTCTGGTCCTGTAACTTTATCCACCAATACCTTGATTACATACAACCAAGGATTAACTACTTCCACTACCTCGACCACCGTTCTTACAGCTTTAATAAATGCGGCTCAAAATACTACCACCTTTTCTATATCCGATCTACAACTCTCCGACTATGGCTATTATCTGAACTGTTTATACATTGAAAGCATCGCCACATCCACTTGTGGTAATTGGAATTATGTTGTTAATAATGTCTACCCTCAAGTTGGTATGGGCAGTATGACCTTAAACGGTGGTGAAAATATTTATATTTATTTTGGAGACTCTTGGAAAATTACGACCCCAAGTAATAATGTCTATATCAATACTTCCACGCCATTTTATACTTGGAAATATAATTACAGCGACCTAAGCAACGAATGGGTTTTGGATCCAAATGATTTAGTGGCCATCACTATTCCCAATCCTACTCCTACCGGCTGGTGGGACACAGACATTACAGTTTCCACCACACTGAGCAATGACCAAGGTGTGGCTTACTATAATTTTAGTAGCACCGGCACATACTCTGCCAAAATTACCGATGAAAATTACTTAAAATGGAGCGCGCCTATTACACTGGTAGTGACCGACTTGCCTAGCAACCAAAATACTACCAGCACTACTTCCACTTCCGGCGGTGGATCCAGCTCTCCTAGCAACCAACTAATTTCCACCACCGCTATAGACAGCGCTGTCACAAAATTAATTAACTTTATCAAAACCAACCAAAGCGCTGATGGTAAAATTATCGACGCCGGCACTTCGGATTGGTTGGCCCTGACTTTTGCCGCCAAAAATATTTACGCCGCGGATGTAAAAAATTCCAGTTCGTCTCTTTATAATTATCTATACAACTACGATAGTAGTCTTTTAGACACAGAATTAAATAGTTGCGCCGCTTACCCTCGTCACATTTTAGGTTTGCTCGCCAGTAGTGTCGCCAAAAATGACAGCAAAATTATTGCCCTAAAAACAAAGCTAGACGCATGCGTACAAAATAACATCTTTGGACAAACTGGAATTAACGATGACATATTTGGTTTGATCGCGGCCATTGCTATCGGCGAAGACCAAAATTCACCAGTAGTGCAGACCACGCTCAGTGCAATCAAAGCCAATCAAGAAGCCGACGGTGGTTTCGCTTATCCCGGTCCATTTGAATCACCAGATCTTACGGGTGCGGCTGTGAATGCTTTGAAGTATGCCGAAAATAATGGCGCGACTGTGAATGCCGATATTTATACAAAAGCAAAACAATATCTAAAAAACCAACAGCACACCGATGGTGGCTGGGGTTGCTATGATTACACTAATGGCTGTGCTGAGTCAGACAGCCTGACGACCAGCTGGGCTGTGATGGGTATTAATGCTTTGGGAGAAGGCCAAAATGAATGGTTTAATTCTGTCGGAAAAAACCCTTGGTATATTTTGACAACTTTAAATAATGATCATTTCACTCAATCCTGGGATGGTGGCATTGATTGGTTTGGCACGAAATCTGCCGTACCAGCTATGCTTGGAAAATCTTGGCCAATAACTTTGGATCCAAAATCTGTCACTACTGGCTCGGGTGGATCTTCTGAAATTATTGTAATTCCTACGAGTACTCCTACCACTACTATAGCAACCACTACCATTGCCACCACTACAGTAGCTACCACGACCATAGCAACCACTACCCCCGCTACGACCACTGTCGTGCTAGCAACAGAATTACCTGAAACCAAACCAGTGATTTTGGTAGCACAACCTACTGTCAAAGTGGTAGCTGTTTCCCCTACCACCAACAATGATTCCAACAACTCATCTGACAATATCACTTCTCTTAAACAACAGCAGCAATTAAGCTCCGCAGAAAAAATAGAAGACAAAACCAGCCCAATCGACGACTTGCCGCTCGACACTCCTACCCGCCGCACCGCCAAAAAAGTGCTCGCTGTGACCGGAGGCAGTGCCGCCGCGCTTGGACTGTACTTAGGTTTGAGATTGATAAAGAATGTGCTATAATTTAGCCACTAAATGATTACTGAACTTATGAAAAAATTACCTATCTACCTGCTAATAATCCTGGCCATTGCCACCCGCTTCATGCCTCACCCTGGTAATTTTACCGCTATGGGCGCGGTCGCTCTATTTGCCGGTTTATATCTGGGCAAAAAAGAATCTTTGCTTTTACCTTTGGCGGCAATGTTTATCAGCGATATCTTTATTGGTTTCTATCGCCCATCAATTATGGCTTCAGTATATGTTGGATTTGTTTTGATGGTGCTAATCGGCCAATATCTAAAAAATAAAATTGGCGTTTCCAATGTTATCATCGGTGTACTTTCCGGTAGTCTAATTTTCTTCTTACTTACCAATGGCGCAGTCTGGCTATTTGGCACCATGTACACTCATGACTTTTCCGGATTGTTGCAAAGCTATTATATGGCTCTCCCCTTCTGGCGCAATGAAATTATAAGCAACTTATTCTACAGCGGTGTACTGATTGGCGGATATGAAATGATAAAAAAATTGGTTCCGGAAACAAGTTTACAGACAACAAAATAAACAAAACAAAAAACACACCAAATTTAATTGGTGTGTTTTATTTTTTAAGCGTTTATATCACTCGCACAATCTGAAAACAAATATGTTATTTTCAAATTGCGCGGCGAGTGATATCTACCGCGTCTGCCCCACTGCCCGCTTGTAGCGAGTGGGGCTGTTGGGCTGACGACAGAGGACTAGAACTCCGCTTCTTGGAGATCCTTGTCCTTATAGCCATTATCCGCCCAATTGAGGTGCCATTGGTACAGGACTTCCACCTCCGGTGCACCGAGACGGACAGAGCCTTCGAGCGTCCAACCCTGCGTGCGCAACCTCTGCATGTCCCACATGTACTTGACCTTGCAAAAGATAACCATCCGCCCACTGTCGGGATAGATCCTGGTCATGGTTACATTGGCGATGGTCTCCTTCTCGTTGTCACCGAATTCGCCGAAGCGGATCTCCTGGTCCGTTTCGGGCAAGAACCCGAACGACCACTGTGACTCCTTGGTCACAACAAACGGCGATTCGTACTCTTCCTTCCGCCCTTCTTCATCCACCACATCACGGACGAGAATCACACAATAAGTAACCGAGGGATTCATCTTGTCTCCTGAAGGATGTTGGCACCCAGCCAACGAACGCCTCAGGAAAAAGTTCCGGAGGCAAATGGGTATCATATATTCCTATTTTTTAGAAATATATGATACCCATTACCTCTTTTGGTACGACTTGGTCATTATAGTTATAAAAGAACTAACTGAATAGTATAGCATAAAATAGTGGTTTTGTCAATCTATTTGCCTTTATTTTGCTTTAGATTAAACAAAAAGCCCTCATCACTGAGGGCTTTAATTTTATCCATAAGGCAATTCTTCCACTTCGGGCTCGGGCAATGGTGGCGGAGGCAGCGCTTGGCCTTTGGTCTTCACTTTTAGCGGGCTTTCGATCATATCCACAGGAAGATTGATAGGCGGTTCGCCACGCTTTGCTCCGGATTTTTGTACAAGCGGGGTCTTCACAAATGGTAATGGGAAATGCCACACCGTGGCTAACTCTTCAATGTTTAATATGTATGGACTGGCGCCAGATTTGATTTTTCTTTTGACATAATTTTTTATAAATTTATTATCCAACATTTCTTGTTGCCAGCGTTTGAAAAAAACAAAATGTCCATGACTTATCGAACTTGGCACTATCGCGTTGCGACTCTGAATATGAAACTGGTTCATCGCACCAACAAAGCCATCAATACAGCGGCTGGGATTGAACACTTCGTTGCGAGCCATATACACCGCGCGCATTTTTGTTTTGAAACCAATCTTGGCAATTTTATCTTCTATCGCTTCGAGAGTAGATTTGACGCCGGGCGTCAGATCGCTAATTTTCCCGGCCACTGGCGCGTGCTCCTCTTCATGGCCGCTAAATTCAGTGTTATTCATTATGGTAAATAATTCTTTGGCCACCTTCATCGGTAAATCGCCAATAAAACTCAAGACTGGATTACCGTGATGACCGTGATCACCGGCAATAATACTTTTTAGCAAAGCAATCCCTTTGGTTTTCCAAGCACTGCCCGTAGGCTCGAGAATAATTTGAAACCATAAATTTTCGCCATGACCAATACGAGAAAAGTTTTCCAAAATCGCGGCCATCGGATCACTGAAAACATCGTCTTTGCTAATTTTATATTCAAAGCTGGGATAGGTACGAATAGGATAAGCGTCGGCATCGGCCAATTTGAATTCCACCGCCAACATATGATGGGTGGAATTTGGAAAAGAATTTGGCACCATATCCACATAGTCCTCGATCTCGGTAATTTCCGCTTCCGGATATTGCGCATACACGGCCGCTTCTACCAAATCACGAAATTCCGCTTCGGTGCGAATGAGAAATTGGATATAGCCTTCCACCGAAACTATTTCAAAACTAAAATATTTTTGTTTCTTTCCTTCCCAGTATTTTTGCCTGATACTGATACCCACTTTTGCGCCGCTGAGATGGGCAAAAATTTGCTCTACCGCTTTTGGGGTTTGAATATATAGCGGTGGCACATCCACAGCCAATACCATCCATTGCCATTTGGCCGTATATTTTTCTCTGCGATAATTCACCCAAAAATGAGCACCCATATAGAAAAATACGAGTGCTAACGCGGCCCAACCAATAATAACAAAAATATACCAGACAGTATCGCTGGGTGGCTGAACCACTATCCAATTCCAAAAATCCCAATTAATGGTAAAACCAAAAACGGAGAAAAAAGAAAAATCATTCATAGCTCTAGGCGTCTATAATTTTATATACTCCGCCATATACTACCGCCAATCCAAAGGCGGTCCACCACCAGCCGTGCAGGCCGGAAGCATAGCCGGATATAAAGGCAAGGCCAGCCACCGCCGTGGCCAAAAAAGCCACGAGATGACGACTGCTTGCCCCACTACCATGACCAGACATAGTTTTTTTAAACACTGTCATCCTGAGCGTAGCGAAGGATCCCTTTTACCAAACTTTAAGGGATTCTTCGTTTTACTCAGAATGACAAAATAATTATGCTATTATTATATCACAAAAATAAAAAACCCGCACTCTGTGAGGGCGGGTTTTAGCTGTTGATTATTATTTTGTCGTGAAAGTACTTATTTCTTTTTATTCTGCCATTTATCTACATAAGCAAGCAACGGGCTGGCTACGAAGATAGAAGAATAAGCACAGGAAGCAATACCCAACAACAAAGCCAAAGCAAAATTATGGATACTAGAACCACCGAGGATATACAAAGCAGTCAAAGGAATCATCGTAATCAAAGTGGTGTTGATAGAACGCATCAAAGTTTCATTCAAACCAATATCTATCATTTCACTAAAGTTGCCACTGCGGCGGTGCAAAAGATTTTCACGAATACGATCGTATACTACGATAGTATCCTGCACCGAGTAGCCCATCACTGTGAGGAGTGCCACCACAAAACCAATATCTACCTCTACATTATGATAATGACCGAGGAATGCAAACACACCTACTACGAGCAATACATCATGCATAGCGGCGATGATAGCGGTAACACCATATTTCCAACTGGCTACCGGATAGGACACCGAGCGGAAAGCATAGGCCACAAAGGCCACGATGCTAAACACTACCAAAATTACCGCAGTGACAGCACGCTTGCGGAGTTGACTACTCACAGCGGCACCGATAGTTTCAAACTGATCTTCGTTTACTTTATTGTCTTTGGTTTCAAATTTGGAGCGTAAACCTTTGAGCACAGCTTGATGTTCATCTTCATCCAAGAAAGCGGTGCGAATAATTAATTTATTGTCGTCTGTTTTTTGGATCAAGACATTTTCTTGGCCAACAGATTTCAGAGTTGCTTCCACAACGGCAGTGTCTGGGACAGTACTGCTGAAACTTATTTCAAGCAATGAACCGCCGGTGAAATCAATACTTGGTTTTAATCCCCATGTGAAAAGGGCGACCAAACTAATTACCGTTACTACCGCGCTTACGGCCAATAAATATTTGGCGTATTTAATAAAAGGTATCATAGGATTATTTATTATTTTCATTGCCCTTGGTGTAACCCAAGAAAAGCACATTGCCTTTTTCGTCAAACCATTTGAATACCAACCGTGACATGGCACGAGTAGCGACGATAGCAGTGAATAAACTGAATAACACACCGATAGCCAAAGTCACGGCAAAGCCCTGTACGAAGCCGGTACCAAACCAGACCAAGAATACACAGCTTACCAGAGTGGCGATATGACCATCACGAATAGATGGCCAAGAGCGTCGGAAAGATTCTTCCGAAGCGGTGTGGAGATTTTTGCCGGCGCGTAATTCTTCTTTGAGACGCTCAAAGACGAGCACATTCGTATCCACGGCCATACCAATAGACAAAATAAAACCGGCGATACCAGACAGAGTCAAAGTTACACCAATTAATTTGAAGGTGGCCAAACTCAGCAAAGCATAAATCACCAAGGAGAATACGGAAAGCACACCTGGTAAACGATAATAGATAACCATGAAGATCATCACACCGAGCAACCCGATCAAACCGGCATAGAAACTTTTGGCCAAAGAATCGCTACCCAAAGTAGCATCTACTTTTTGCTGGCTGATTAATTCTACCGGCACTGGTAAAGCACCGGAATTTAGACGTTGAGAAAGTTGTTTGGCTTCTAGCAAAGTAAACCCACCGGAAATTACGGCACTGCCGGTCAAGATTGGTTCATTTACTACTGGGATACTAATTGGCTGACCATCTAGGAAGATAGCCACCGGCTTGCCTACATTGCGACCGGTAATTTCAGAGAATAATTTTGTACCAGCCTCATCAAAATTCAAACTTACCTGGATTTGTCCGGTACGAGAATCTTGAGTCACTTCAGCGCGTTTGAGCTGAGTACCAGACAAGCCACTACTTTTCCATTCTTCAGTCGGTGGCACAATATCGGCTTTCTCCTGAGTTTTCACAAATATTCTGGCCACATCATATTCTTTCACAAACTGTTCGGATTTTTTATAAATCAAATGATAACCAAATTGAGTTTCTACCGGCTCGGAAATACTACCAATTGGAGCGTCAAAAACCGCTTTTTCAAATTCCGGTACCATTGCACCTTTTCCAAAAGTACCAAGATCACCACCGGTGGTTTTGGCAGCCCCTTCAGTGGAATACTGTTTGGCTAGATCAGAAAAATTTGTAGTGTTGGCTTGCGCTTTAATTTCTTTAATTTTATTCAAAGCGTCTCCTTTGGTGAGATACTGAGGATTATCGCAAGCAGTGGCGCCTTTGTAACAGATCAAGATATGGGCGGCAGAAACTTCTTTTTCACCCTGACGCTCGGAAATTCTTTTGAGGATATTTAGACCATCGAAACTTTTTACCAAAGTGGTACTGTATTCCCCATCTTTGTGAATTTTGGCCCAGTTATAAATTTCTGGATAAATTTTGTTATCAATAAAACCAAGATCGCCACCATTATTTTTGCTGGCGGTGTCTTCGGTATATTTAGCTACTACGGTAGCGAAATCCGCGCCACTTTTTACTTCTTTGAGAGCGGCGTTGGCTTTGGCAGTCGCTTTAGCGTTGAATTGATCCAATTGTTTTTGTTCTTCTGCGGTCAATTCACGTGGAGGTTGATCATTCTGTTCTTTGAATTCGAGTACTGGAGTTTCACCAATCATTTTGATGGCGGTATTTACATCCGTCACACCAGGAAGCTCTACGATGATACGATAATCATTTCCCACTTTGGTAGTTTGCACCAATGGTTCGGATACGCCCAGGCCTCCGCGCACGCGACGTTCGATAACATCACGCACACCTTCTACTGAATCAGCTTTGTCGGCATCTGGTACCTGAGTAGTATCAGTTTGGTACACCAAATGAGCGCCGCCTTGTAAATCCAAGCCTAAATTAAAGCCTTGTTCAGGTAAACGAGGTACACCAAGATTGGTCTGTCTATTGACCCAATCAACACCACGATTGGCGTATTGGGGAGACACTATCAGGCCACAAACTACCAATAAAATTCCGATCCAAGCAACCCTCCATTTAATCTGCACTCTAGTCAAAGTGACCGTCGGCTTCACATATTTGGCCATAAATTAGATAAAATTAATGATTTTATTAATCAATTTAAGTAGAGCGATTTTACCTTGTTTTAGCATTTTTGGCAAGTGGATAAATCCAGAGTGTTTATGGCTAGCCATAAACAAAAAACCGGTCTTTTGGACCGATTTTTACTTTATAAATTTGAATCTAGGCACTACTTCCCCATTTACTTCCACTTTTTCTTCAAAAACTTTCAAGGTGCGCACCCAAATACTACCACCATCATATAGAGCTTTATAAATTACGACCTCTTCCAATGTGGCTTCATTTTTGCCAATACCGATTACTTCATAATCTTTTCCTTTGTAGTGGCGGTAGGTTCCGGGCGTGATCATAATTAATTCTGTAATAAATATATTTCTTCAATAAATATTATAACATAACTAAACAAAAAAACCATCGACCACTCTGCTCTATATCCAAATGTACATTTAGATGAAAAGCAGTTTGGTGGTCGATGGTTTCTTCCTCCTCACTGCCGCCCCTATTGGGGGCGGAGCACGAATGGACATGTCCCTCCTTCTTGTTCGAAGACGCGCCACCTCAATCGCGACCGTCAATCATCCTTCTACGCACAGCATCGGCCACGATGGCTAGAAGGAACATGGCAGAAGCAGCCAAGGCAATCACCATGTTCTGGATCCACCAGCTCTCCAGACCAGCGTGAGTCTGCAGGACCCAGCGCACGAGCTGCGACAGCGACACCAGAACGAAGATGATCACGAAGGTCACCCCGAGAAACAGCCCGACAGAATCCACCGGTGGAAACTCGTCGCGCCAGTACTTCAACGCCTTGATCACGGAGGCGTTGTGGCGGAGACCGAAATACCACCACATGACACCGCCGACGAACGCCGAAAAGGCGGTCGAGACCATGTAGTGTGACAGATCCGCCATCGTGGACAGACCCAGAGACAGCACGATGCACTCGAGCGCCATGCTGATCACCGACAGGATGATGATGATCTCCGCGGCAATGCGAAAACCGCGGGTAAGAGCGAAGTCCATGATAATCCCCCCAGGCTTTTCCTTCTCATGCCAAGTATGCGACATGCATACCATAGCCAGATGGAAACTTGAGAATATATTAAACTAATTTATAAAAAAGTCAATTTTTTGTATAAAAAAAACCTCTGCTTTTGCAAAGGTCTTTTATTTTTTATTTACGCGCCGTGGCACCGCTTATACTTCTTCCCACTTCCACACGGACACAAATCGTTGCGTCCCACTTTTTCACCTTCTTCGTTTTTTACGTGAGTAGTATCGACGATTTTGGATTCAGTCTCTGGGCCGCTGTAGACCAGATTTTTTCTGGCCAGATTATCTTCACCCATCTGAATACCGATATTTATTTTGAAAATATTATATACTACATCATGCGAAATCGCGGAGAGCAAACTATTGAACATGTGATAGGTTTCGCGTTTGTATTCTACCAACGGATCGCGCTGACCATAGCCGCGCAGACCAATACCGGCGCGCAGATAATCGACGGCTACAAGGTGATCAATCCAGAGACCATCAGTAGCGCGCAAAAGAATTTGTTTTTCTACTTCAGCCTGGATTGGTGGATTGTTAATTTTTTCTACCAGCATTTTCTGATATTTTTCTTTGGCCCAATTGGTAAGGGTTTCAATAACATGAGTGCGCGCTTCTACCGCTTCCAATTTTTCAGTGCCATGTTCACCCAGATTCAAAATTTTATTTCTTTCTTCTTCGCTCAAAGGATAAATCGTACCGACACTATCTACCAATTCTTGCATCTCCCAGACATTTTTATCTTCGGCATTGGTATGAAAAGATACAAGCTGTTCGATCTCATTTTCGGTCATTTCTAAAATTAGGTCTTGGAGAGTTTTTGCTGGCGACTTCACAGATCCCTCGCTGGCGCTCGTGATAACAGCGTTGTTGGTGTCGGCGGCGGCAGTGTTGGCGACGTCTGTGCCAGCAATAATATTATTCTTTTGTTGTTCAAAAATTTCCAAAATCTGACGGCGGCGACCATAAATCACTTCACGATGACGGTTCAGCACATCGTCGTATTCCAGCAAATGTTTACGAGAATCAAAATGGAAACCTTCTACTTTTTTCTGAGCGGATTCGATGATGCGTGTAATAGAACCTTGCTCGATTGGCATATCATCCGGCACGCGCAGAGTCTGCATCACGGAGCGAATTCTGTCGCCGGCAAAAATACGCATGAGATCATCTTCGGTAGAAAGATAAAATTGAGTTTCACCCGGATCACCCTGACGACCGGCGCGACCACGAAGCTGATTGTCGATACGGCGACTTTCGTGGCGCTCGGTACCGATTACAAATAGACCGCCGTTGGCACGTACTTTTTGAGCCTCCTCCACTACCGGTGGATTACCACCCAAAATAATATCCACACCACGACCCGCCATGTTGGTAGCGATAGTCACCGCGCCCGCATGACCGGCCTGAGCGATGATTTCACCTTCTCGTTCGTGATTTTTAGCGTTTAAAATTTCATGTTTAATACCTTCTCTTTCCAAATACAGACTAAGGGCTTCATTTTTTTCTACCGAAATAGTACCAATCAAAACCGGCTGGCCTTTGGATTGTAATTCTTTTACGGTTTTGGCGATAGCCTGATATTTAGCGGCTTCGGTTTTGTAAATTCTATCCGGATGATCGGAGCGCAAATTAGCGCGGTTGGTAGGAATTACCGTTACTTCCAAATTATAAATTTTGCCAAATTCTTCCGCTTCGGTAACAGCCGTACCGGTCATACCAGAGAGCTTGGTGTAAAGACGGAAATAATTTTGAAAAGTAATTGTGGCCATGGTTTGGCTTTCACGCTGAATCGCCACACGCTCTTTGGCCTCTATCGCCTGGTGTAGACCTTCATTATAGCGACGACCCGCCATCTTGCGACCGGTGAACTCGTCCACGATAATCACTTCGCCATTTTCTACCACATAATCGCGATCACGTTTGAAAAGAGATTTAGCACGCAAGGCCTGCTCGGTGTGATGCACCATACTCATACTACCATCGGCATAAATATTTTCTACGCCGAGTTTTTGTTCGATCTTTTTGATACCCGCTTCCGTGAGAGTGCTGGCGCGCATTTTTTCATCCACGTTGTAATCTGCTTTTTCTTCCAAAGTATTTACGATGTCGGAAAATTTATAATAAGTATCGGTCGCTTCTTCGGCTGGAGCTGAAATAATCAGCGGTGTGCGCGCTTCATCGATCAAAATGGAATCGACTTCATCGACGATCGCAAAATAAAAAGGTCGCTGAGACATTTCGAATAAATTACCCACCATGTTGTCGCGCAGATAATCAAAACCAAATTCATTGTTGGTGCCGTAAGTAATATCACAAGCATACGCTTCTTTGCGGGTACAATTTTCCAGGTATTCATATTCTACCTTAAACGCACCGGTGGCGTCGCGCTCGGCGTCGATACTACCACCTTCGCTCATTGCGTCTTTGCCATCAGCGTCGGTGATTTTTAATTTATTAGGATTATATTTATATGACACGAGCTGTTGCTGAATAATACCAACACTCATGCCCAGCGCGTCATAAATCTGACTCATCCAAACAGCATCACGCTTGGCCAAATAATCATTGACTGTCACCAAATGCACACCTTTTCCAGCGAGCGCATTGAGATATACTGGCAAAGTAGCTACCAAAGTCTTACCTTCACCCGTACGCATTTCGGAAATTTGTCCACGATGCAACACAATACCACCAATCATCTGTACATCAAAATGACGCATGCCGGTAACATGGCGAGAAACCTCACGCACTACCGCGAAAGCTTCCGGTAAAATATCATCAAGAGTTTCGCCTTTGGCCAAACGCTCTTTAAATTCGGTGGTTTTATTTTTTAATTGTTCCAATGACAAAGTTTGTAATGACGGTTCAAAAGAATTTATTTTATCCACTATTGGATAAATTTCTTTTAAGACTTTGGCGTTGGGATCGCCGAAAATTTTGGTAAAAAAAGACATAAAAAGCTAGATTAAAAACAAAAACAGGAGTCTTTTGAGCTTTTATATTACCATACGGTCTATGAAAAAACAAGGCTATCTAAAGAGATATTTTTTGGCTAATAACAGCTAAAATACTTGACAAAAACTAACTTTTGTGCTATAATTCGCCAAATTCGTGTTCTTTTTACAATAGTCCAAAATCGGTTGGTAAGCGAATATACAGTATTTAGCTACCAACTTATTTTGGCTTTTAGACATGGTGTCTACTGCCTACAAAGTTCTACTAGGGGGGGCAAATGGAACTCACCGTTATTGTTGCATTTATCGCGTGCGTCTTCATCATCGCAGTGATGGCCAAGAAGCACCGCGCCAAGAAACGTAAACAAGCACACCAAGAAATCATCGCCGAGCTGGGTGAGCGCAACTGGAACGACCCGAAAGATGCACTGCAGAAGTTGCAGGATCTCAAGGGCCACGTGAACGAAGACGAACGCCGTCAACTCGCTCGCCACTACCTCACGGTGTGGTGTGCAGATCTGATGTCGAGCAGCTCCAGATCGTTGCCAGAAGCACTGGCAGCGAGAGAAAACTTCTTGACCGAAATCAAGGAGGTCAAAAGAATTTGTAGGCTGTTCAAGCTCAAGCACGTCGACATCTCTCCTTTCTCGGAAGAACAGATGCTGACGGCGTACTTGAACTGCCGCGTGGACATTCTCGAGCAGGCTCTGGAGAGGTATCCAGACAAAGCTTGGATCAATACTTCGCCGGGCGACATCCTGGCAAGTCTCATCGACTACTCTGATCCCGCCTACGTCCGGCAAAACATTGAAAGATGGCGTAGCTGGATCAGGTCGGCCTATCTGCGACAAGCTCAGAGAGAGGTTTCACGTCTACGCAAACGCAAGCACTGGTCAAGCGACGAAGCCAGCACGGCCGTGGACAAAGTCCTGACTCTTCTGGAAAACGCGAAAGCGAATCCAGAAGAAATCGAGACTACCTCCGCGGAACTGGAGCAACTTCGCCAGCACGCCCAGTACGGCACCTGAGATACCATGTCATTTACCCGCACACCAACCAAAGGAGGTAGGATGTGCGGCCTACCTTTGCAGTCAAAATTTTGTCGACAGTGGTAGAAAAAAAATTCTCCAGATAATGGAGAATTTTTTTATTAAATTTTTATCGTGATGCCATCAAACGCCGCGAAAGTATTTTTAAAAATCTTACGCGCTCTTCTTTGAGCATCCAAACGCTTGGCACGCGTATTAAATGAATTTGGTCCAAATTGAGTAAGATACATTTTCTTCACCCCAGCCTCTTTGGCCACCTTCGCTGCCCCCTCGGGATCAGAGTGTCCCCAAAAATCTCCAGGCACTTCTTTCCAATATCCAGATTCATGAATAAGAATATCCGCATCTTTGGCCAATTCTATATCGTTGGCACAAGGATGAGTATCGGTACAATAAGTAATAATTTTATTTTCTAAATAAAAACGATAACCGAAATCAGTATCAATATGCTGTAGCGGCAGACAATCAAACTTCACCGGCAAATTATATTTACCGGCTTTTACTTCAATTAAATTTACTTTGTAACCCAACTCTTTAAGGGACGCGGCGTAGGGGTGATCAAAAATTGTGCTCATCATTTTTTTGAGTCCTTTATGACTAATAATTGTGAGCGGTTGTTTAAGCTTCATCTTGGTTAAAGTATGCAGACCACAAATATGATCAATATGAAAATGACTGAGAAATAAAAAAACCGGTTTATCTTCTTTGATAAAATCCGATGCTTTGGCAATACCAAAACCGGCGTCCAAAATTATATAAGCCTCCTTGGTATCAATTAAAGCGCTAATAGTATTACCGGTATCGCTATCATACCAACCATTGGTTCCCAAAAAATGTATCTTCATAACTGCTAAAAATTTAATTAACGAAAAGTAAATACAGTAAACAAATATTTAAAATTACTATTATACTAGCAATAGTCCAAGCCAAGAATTTCGTAAAAGGACGATTGGCAAAATTTCCCAGATGTTTTTTACTGCCGGTAAAATATACCAACGGAAAAACCGCAAACGGCAATTGCAAACTTAAAATTACCTGGCTCAAAACTAATAATTTTGTCAGACTGCCGTCACCATAAATTAAAATTGCTATCACGGCCGGCACAATCGCTATCAATCTGGTCACCAAACGACGCAACCATGGAGACAATCTAAAATTTATAAAACCTTCCATGATAATCTGTCCGGCTAGAGTACCGGTAATGGTGGAATTCTGACCAGAGGCCAAAAGGGCGATAGCAAATAAAATCGAAGCGGCACTGGCGCCAAGCAGAGGTGATAAAAGCTGATAGGCCTGAGAAATTTCAGCCACACCATTTAGTCCGCGGGTATAAAATGTTGCCGCCGATACTATCAAAATCGCGGCATTGATATAAAAAGCAAACAATAAAGCGACAGTAGAATCAATGGCCGAAAATTTTAAGGCTTCTTTTTTGCCTTCCTCGGTTTCCTCATAAGCACGGGTCTGCACCACTGCCGAATGCAAATATAGATTATGCGGCATCACTGTCGCTCCCAAAATACCTACGGCAATATAAAGCATTTCCTTATCGGTAAACAAATTACCGGTTGGGATAAAACCGTTCAGCAAAGCGACGATCGCCGGCTGAGAAAAAAATAATTCCAAACTAAAGGCCACCATGATAGTAATAATAAGCGTAATCACCAGCGCTTCCAAATATCTAAATCCGCGATTCTGTAAAAGCAATAATACAAACACATCGGCGGCCGTGATAATCACACCAAAGGCCAGAGGAATTTTAAATAATAAATTCAAAGCAATGGCTGATCCAATAACTTCCGCCAAATCACAGGCAATGATCATAATCTCAGCCATCAACCAAAAGAAAAAAGAAGTTTTCTTACCAAAGTTATCGTGACAAATTTGCGCTAAATCCCGACCGGTAACAATTCCAAGCTTGGCCGATAAATATTGCAGCAACATAGCGAACAAACTGGACATGAGCACCACAAATAAAAGTGCATAGCCATATTTTGCACCACCCATCAAATCCGTGGCCCAATTACCCGGATCCATATATCCTACGGCCACCAAATATCCCGGACCAGAAAAAGCCAACATTTTTCTCCAAAAAGAAAAAGACTTTGGGACAGAAACCGACCGGTGAGACTCAGACAAACTTTTGTCATTTACTACATCCCCGTTTGCCCACTGTCTTGATTTAAACCAATTTAAATGTGTCATACAATATTTCTTTACTGAGGCATATTATAGCAACCCCGGGTGGATTAGTAAATATTGGAAAATTTATTTCTATGTGATAAAATGCTATGGCTATGAAAAAACCAAACTACATCGCTATTGCGGCCACTACTATCGACGGGCGTATTGCCAAACATTCCCGACACTTTTCCAGCTGGACCAGCAAGGAAGACAAAGATTTTTTGCACGCTATCCTAAATACTTGCGACGTAATATTAGTCGGACGCTCTACCTATGACATGGCCAAGAAGCCGCTGTCCAAACGCAACTGCATTGTACTGACCAGAAACACCAATAATAAAAAAGATCTGCCCGGACTTACCTATCTCAATCCGGCCAAACAATCTCTGACACAATTAATTAAAAAATGCGGTTATAAAAAAATCGGCATTTTAGGCGGCGAACAAATTTATTCTTACTGTCTGGAAAAAAATTTACTGGATGAATTATTTCTTACCATCGAACCGGTGTCTTTTGGCTATGGATTATCTTTATTTAAAACCAGAAAATTAGCCAAATGGAAATTAAAATCCGTTAAAAAATTAAATACTCAAGGCAGTCTACTACTTCACTACCTCAAATCTTATGGCCGATAAAAATTTTCAACTTCTTATTGCCGGCGGCGGTATTACCGGCAGTGCCTTATTATACACCTTGAGTCGCTATACCAATTTACAAAGTATCGCCCTGCTGGAAAAAAATTCCGAATTAGGCCAAGCCAATACCAGCGGTCTGCGCAACAGCCAAACCTTACATTTTGGCGATATTGAAACCAATTACAATTTGGAAAAAGCCACAAAAGTAAAAACGGGCGCTGGCATGGTAGCCAAATATCTAGACAGATTGCCAGCTGACAATGGAATTTTTTTGCATTCTAGTAGCATGATCCTGGCTATCGGTGACAAAGAAATAAAAACTTTGGAAAAAAGATTTATAAAATTCAAAGAAATATATCCTGATCTAAAAAGAATCGAGGCAGATGAAATCCGAAAAATTGAACCAAAAATAATGGAAGGACGCGACCCAAAGATACCGGTCTTGGCTCTATATTCCACCAACGGCTATACCGTAAATTATCAAAAGTTATCCGAAAGTTTTGTGGAAAATACCGACAAAAATAAAACTGAAATATTTTTTAATACCAAAATAAAATCGATTGAAAAATCAGAAAATAAATATATCGTCACCACCGAGCATAACACTTTTACTGCCGAAGTGGTGGTGGTAGCGCTCGGCACTCACAGTTTATTATTTGCCAAAAATTTGGGATACGGATTAGAATACGCGATATTGCCGGTAATTGGCGACTATTATACTTCCAATCATCACCTGCTCAATAGCAAAGTCTATACCATGCAAAAAGAAAAGTTGCCGTTTGCTGCCATTCATGGCGATCCCAATATTTTTGATACGGCCGAAACCCGTTTTGGGCCTACCGCCCTATCTTTGCCAATCTTAGAACGCGGTTCGCTAAAAACCTTGCCGGACTTTTTGCGCTCCGCCGGTTTTGATTGGGATGCTTTTATGACCATTGTCAAAATTCATTCTGATCCAGATATTCTAAAATTCATTGTCCAAAATTTTATCTTTACTTTGCCACTAATTGGTCGCGCCGCTTTTGTAAAAAATATCGCAAAAATTATACCAACCATCAAAAAATCAGATCTAAAAACTAAAAAAGGTATGGGTGGCATTCGTCCGCAATTGGTAAATAAAAAAGAACGACGCCTATTGCTAGGCGCCGCTGAAATTTTGGGTGATAAAATTATTTTTAATGTCACTCCCTCGCCCGGCGCGACCGCTTGTCTGCAGAACGCTTTGGGTATGACCAAAAAAATTCAAGAATTTTTTGACGGACAGATCCAGTTTGACGAAACCGCTTTCAACCGCGACTTTATTGATTAAATTATTTTCGCGTAAATTTCTTTGTGGGCGTCCAGAAATTTCTTCATCTGCGATTTGGTCAGAAGCCCTTGTTGGGCACCAACATATCCCACTACGCTAGCCGAATTGGCCGCACCGTAGCGCAGAGCTGTTTTAATATCGCGCCCCTGTATCAGCGCCGCCACCAAACCGGTAGCAAAGGCATCGCCGGCTCCGGTTTTTTCTACCACCGGCACATTGAAAATAGATTGATGATAAAAATTATCACCATCAAAACAAGTGGCGCCGTTTTTACCGTCGGTCACTATCACTATTTTTGGACCGTACTTTCTCAGCTTGGTCAATAAAATTTTTATATCTTCTTCTTTTCCCACCAAACGCCAGGCTTCTTCTTTGTTCACGATAAATACTTCGAGCACCGACAATAAATTTCTCATACCATCAATCCCATCGCGCAATTCATGTGCCCCTGGATTATATCCAATTTTAACCTTATCTTTTTTGGCTTTTTTTACCGCTTGAGAATGTAACAATTCATGTCCGTCTGGCAAGGCACCCAAAAACATCCATTTAGTTTTTACGCCAGCGGGCAGACTATATTTTCTGGGTACTTGAAAAGTTAAAAGCGTGCGCTCCCCTTTAAAACTTAAAATTGAAGAATAATCAGTGCGATTCTTTTTATCCACCATTACATATTTTGTGGCAACTTTTTCTTTTTTAAAAACATCCACACTGTCCTCTCCTGGCGAATCGTTGCCAATCACGGTATACAAAGCGGCCTTTAGTCCGAGCCTAGCGCTACCCACGGCGTTATTTGGCGCGGTGCCAACTCCAGGAACATTGGTCACTTTTTCTACTGGAATTTTGTCGGCAAAATTTAAACAAAGCTGACAAGCGGTATTATCGATACGACAATTTACCGTCGCTTCATGCAACTCCAAAAATACATCTAGAGCAGTGCCGCCAATTGATAAAATATCGTACATATTTATATAGTCATTTTAAGTCCAAAGGACAGATGATACTTATTATACCAAAAAAAAGAAAGGCGGAATAGTGGTCGTTACTTATTGATTTTATTTGTCAAAACAAAGAATAACTTGGCTAAAAGTAAGAGAAAAATGTTAATAGCCAAGACTTCTTTATACCCGTTCCCCATTTGGTTGGCAACGATAGAAATTATTTGCGCAATAATAAACGGCGGGTCAATTATGATATCATTTTGTCTGTTATTTTGAGATGGAATTGTCGATGTCATATTAGATCGGAAAACTTTTAAATAAAATAGCCTCCCAGACAGAGAGGCTATTTAGTTTTCCGAAAGTTAAACATGATATCTAACAATTAATGAACAACCAAAAGCCGTCTGTCCGAATTCATCATACGACGGTGCATATACCAGCTCATTGATTGTTTGGTTGTTTTAAATCTATTTGCTTTTGCAAATCCACAATTACCAGATAATGCTTATCACCTTTTCGATTACGTAAAAATAAATTTTTGATATGCCCTCCTGGAATATCATTGCATTTTTCTTCCGCTTCTCCGGCAGTAAAAACTGCTGGATGATCATAACGAATAAATGGAATTTTTTGATCTTCTAGTATTTTGTAAATATCAATCATAAAATATTTTAATGCCATTTGATTTCTAAAGTTTTATATTCTTGACCTTTAGGATAAACCATAAAATGTAAGTGTGGACATTCACTCCAACCGGTGTTGCCAACTTCTGCGATTGGTTGTCCTGTTTTAACTATATCCCCCACTTTAACTTTTGCTGATTGAAAAAGCAAATGTTCATATTCGGACACCTCGTTGTTTTCATGAAGTATTTCGATATAGTTACCATCATTTTCAAATTTTTTATCTTCGCCGCCAATATTGGAATCATCTTTTACGAAGATAACCACCCCATCAAGAGAAGCCAAAACTGGCGTTCCGTCGGGTGCGTCATAATCAATAGAATTTATCAGGTCACCAACATGAGCAATTCCCTCTTTGGAAATTTTGGTGACTTTATTTAGATCAATTGGAAGATCGTATGTATTTTTTGTAAACATAGCCTATAATATCTAGATACGACTGGAACTTTAGAATTTAATTCTAACATCAAAAATACTAAAAGTAAAATAAAAAATATCAGCCTAATAAAGCTGGTATTTTACATTGCAGGCCCACTCGGATTCGAACCGAGAACCTCGGTTTTGGAGACCGATGTTTTACCATTGAAACTATGGACCTAAATTTTATTTTTCACTCTTGAACAGCGACCAGTACAAAATGAAACCAAACAATATTGACCAAGCCAGACTAATAAACGGAATACCGACAACAAGTTGATCCAAAATTAATGGCAAAGTAACCGCGAATAACCCAACTGTAAATATCTGTTTAAAGGTATATCCCAAATTACGTTTTTTGCTCCAGTGAAAAAATACCAGACCAATAAACAGCACATTGAGCAAATTACCAAGAACCAAATACAACAATATTATAATAGCAAATACCAAAGTAAACAAACTTAACATTCGGCGACTAAGAATCTTATCAACATTATTCAATACACCGGCACGATCGGTAGTGAAACCATCAATTGAACTAAAATTTTGAACATTCACACTTTGATCCTGCGGATTATAAAATTCCATACGATCTTTGGTGGCCAAAATTCCGGTTTCTTTATCTGAGCCCACGAACTGTTTCACGGACAAAGTGCCGGTGGAAACCGTATCCACCACTATCACCATCTGATTATATTTTTTAATATAAGGTTGGGACAATCCTGTCACACTAAGTTGTCCATTTTTTATTGTTGCTTGAAATTCAGGTACTTCTTGGATCATCTTTGTCTTCCAAGCCGGCGCTTCAGAGAAATATTTAAAGGCAGTGGGTATAACTACCAACCCAGCCACCAAAAAAGTTAATAGAAAAAAATAGCCCCAAGCCCAGCTAGTATTATCTTTTTGCTGACGGAGCCATTTAAAGTTGTACAAACTGTTGTAAAGCGAGTTAAAAAAACTCATAAACCAAATTTATTTGGTCTCTTTGTGTTCAGTGTGTTTCACGCAGGATTTGCAATGCTTGTTCAGCAACAAACGAGTCTTAATCTTTTTGTTGCGTGTAGTGAAAGAATTCACACGCTTACAAGCCGAGCATTCCATTTTCGCCAATCTGTCTTGTGACATATATATTTATTAAATTTACTTTGGTGGGCAGAGTAGGATTCGAACCTACGAAGGCGGAGCCAGCAGATTTCACTTATCCATAAGTTTCCTTACGGCATGGACTATATCTTTATCCCAACTGAATCGGGATACTCTGGTATCTAGTCTCTACGGCGCTCTCCGCACGTTGCGAAGTTCCCACGGTATTAGCACCCCCATTAGCTTTCACCGTTATCCCAGAGAGTTCATCCTAGAGTTACCTCTAAGAGCTGCAATTGTTCACAGTCTGCCCCAGTTAGCCACTTTGGTATCTGCCCAATTTTTTATAAAGAGCTAACTAGTTCTTTGCAAAGATATAAAATTTTCTCTAATAACTTTTTATCTCCGTAACGAACATGTATCACTCCATGAGGCATTGATCTATTGCCTCGATTAACATTTGGACGGACATAAGGCTTGGTAAACTGTGTCCTTCCAACTTTTAATTGAGACGACCAATAATTTATTAATTCATTTATATTTTGATCTTCAAAACAATAGAGGTAACATCTTATTTTATCTTCATTTACTCGACAAATTTTTCTCAAAAATTTTAAGAATAATTTTACCACCAGCACATCTGAATTTATAAAATCTACCGTAACTCCTGTTTTGGCTCCTTCTCCATAATACAACATAATCGCCGCTATCAAGAGTTCTCTGTCTTTTAAATTTAAATTTTCTTTAAACCTAAATGATGGTAATTTTTTCTCAAACAAAATTTTATTTTGTTCAGCCAAACTTTTTCTTGGAACTTTCTGACGGCGGAGAGAACTATATATTTGTTTCAAAGACAAGCCGGAGATGGAAGAAATTTCTTTCCCCATCTTTCCATGAATATACAAATTCTTTACTAACTTTTCTTGTTCTGTTGTAATAGTTTTTTGTGGCATAAAGCAACTGGTGTGTATCACCTACATTATACCATATAAATTGAAAAAGGACGAAACTTGGAGCCGGCTTAGGGATTCGAACCCTAGACCTACGGTTTACAAAACCGTTGCTCTACCAACTGAGCTAAGCCGGCATAATTTGGTATGTGAGAATCTAAGTAGAGGCTCACTTGAGCCGTTGTCGGGATTTGAACCCGAGACCTTTTCCTTACCATGGAAATGCTCTACCAACTGAGCTACAACGGCTTATTTTATAAACTGTCAATGCGATATTTGAACTCGGGCAACTTCGAATTTTCCGGATTTGACATGCGTAATTTAGAAAAAGCCTCAGTAGCCAATTTCTTATCTTGACATAGTATAGCAGTTTCAAGTAGAAAGTCAAGATATTTTGGGTTTTGTGGTTCCAATTCTACCGCCTGCATTATTGCCTCTTTGGCAATCTCATTTTGATCTACTTTTAGTAGCAACTCAGCCAAATGGGCAAAGCGTGGCGAAAGTGCATCGTTGGCCACTACGGCCAATTGATAGTACTCAATCGCCTCATATACATCGTTATCCTCCTCAGCCATCTGAGCCAACCGCACCATTACCGCGTCATTTTCCGGTTCAAGCTGGAGCAAAAATATAAAAGTTTGTTTTGCTTCTTCTTTGGCACCACGGCGCAAATAAGTTTCGGCTAAACCGCGATAAGCGTCGGCTGATTTGGCATCAATTTTGATAGCGCCGATAAAGGCTTGTTCGGCCTGATCAAAACTGCCACTTTCCAAATACTGCGCACCCTCCTGAATCAAACTTTTTAATTTGATTATTAGCTCTTCATTACTGAGCTGACTATGCTCTTTTTTGGTTTTGACCATCTGCTCATGATGAAGTAAACGCTCTATTTTACCGACATAAATTCTAAACTTGAGCTGAATCTGTCCCCACACCGTTTGAAGGGGTTTTAGTTTCTGTCCCAATTTTTGCTTGGTCTCATGAGATTTCACATCCAAACGACGCAAAATAATTTCATTTTTCTTGCGATTGGTTTTTTCTTGAGGTAAATTGACAGTATCCAAATTGGAAATTTGTGGAATTTTACTCCAAATAATATAACCAATTACGGCCAGACACGCCACTATGACCAATAAAAATAGGATATTAATCAACATAATTAGCTGGCATTGTGCGTGATTTCTCTCCAACTGTCAAGGTGGGTAGAAGCGGCACCAACCAAAACACCATCAATACTTGGTTGTTCTAAATATTCTTTGGTGGTGTTGGCACGCACACTTCCTCCAAATAAAACAATCGATTCAACATCTTTTAATAATTGCGAAACGGTCTTTTTGATAAATTCATGCACCCGTTCAGCTTCTAGCGGATCACAATGTTTGCCAGCCTCATCTACACCGGAGCCTTTGCTTATTGCCCACACCGGCTCGTAAGCGATAATTAATTTGGCGTTTTTGCTCCAACTCAAAGCATGCAAAGCGGCACGCAATTGAATCTCAATAGTATCTTCAGTTTTTTGATTTTCTCTTTCCCCAGCAGTTTCGCCCACACACAATACAGGCACTATGCCGGCACTGAGCAAAGCTTCCATTTTCATTCTCACCTCGTGATTGGTTTCGTGAAAAAGATGACGGCGTTCCGAATGGCCCACCAAGGCATACTTAGCGCCATTATTTCCATACATGACCGCCGATACTTCCCCGGTAAAACCACCTTTGTCTTCAAAATAAACATTCTGCGCCCCTACGCCAACCGTAGTTTTTTTCAATACTTTCACCGCGGTAGCAAAAGCCAAGGCGCTTGGAAAAACCGCCATTTTAATTTGCTTTGGCAATTTTTTAGCTAGCTTAGCAAAGTCTTTTGCGAGCTTTTCACTTTCTGGCAAATCCAAATACATCTTCCAGTTGGCGAAAAGATAAATATTGGTTTTAGCCATATATTTTATTTTAAAATTTTAATTAAATCTTCTTTTTTTACAGTACCAATCGCGGCCGCTCGCACTTCTTTCCAATCAAAAATTTTATCGGCGACGCGTTGGACATCTTTTATCGTAACTTTTTTTATTTTTTCAAGCACCTCTTCGTAAGTGTTAATTTTATCGGAAAATAAAAACTGCTTGGCAAACCATTCGGCCTGAGAGCTACATTCTTCCATGCCCAAAGTCATTCGTCCACAAATACTACTCTTGGCATCGGCCAATTCTTTCTCTGTTACTGGCTCATTTACTATGCGTTGCAGTTCGGCACGGATTACTTGAATCGCTTCCGCCAAACGCGCCGGATCCAAACCGGCCTGAACATACATAGTACCGACATCGCGATAATTACTGCTGGCCGCTCGCACCATATAGGCCAACCCGCGTTTTTCACGCACTTCCACAAATAAACGAGAGCTCATACCGCCTCCCAAAATATTGAGCAATACGGTGGCCACATATCTATCCGGATGATTTAGTGATAAACCAGGAAAACCCACGATCACATGCGACTGGTCTAATTTTTTTTCTTTTACCGTTACTCTACCATTTAAAGAAGGTAAATTTTTTGGCCAAGCAAATTTCTTAAAGGTGTCTTTCTTTATGGATTGCTTAGTTTTATTCTTTTTATAATCGTCATTTACAAAAAACTTCAAATTATTTTTTAATTTTTTATCAATTTTACCGGCCACCACCAATACCATATTGTCTGGTTTATAAGCCGATTGATAATAATTCCACATGTCACTGTGAGTAATACCGCGTACGCTTTTTTCTGTACCACCGACATCCCAACCCAAAGGACAATCGCCAAATAACAGTTTTTCATAAACTGTATCTAAATTCATTGTAGGATTATCTTCATACATGCGCAACTCTTCCACAATTGCGCCTTTTTCTTTTTCAATTTCTACCGCTTCAAACTTGGAATTAAATAACATATCCCCCATCAAATCAAAAGCGAGGCGCTGTTGAGCAGAATCGATTTTAACATAATAACCGGTATAGTCTTTATTAGTAAAAGCATTATAGTCCGCTCCCGCCGCATCCAATACGCGGGAAATATCTTGCGCGGTTGGACGTTTATGTGTGCCTTTGAACATCACATGCTCTACAAAATGTGAGATGCCGGAAATTTTTTCGTGCTCATAGCGCGAACCTACCGGCACCATCACGAGCACAGTAGTAGCCTTGGTACCCGAAAGCGGTACCGTGATCAGAGTAATTTTATTTTTTAATTTTTGAACTTTATACATAATAATTACTCAAATTTGCCTTGCAAATATTTGGTTAATTCGGCGATCTCGATTCTTTCTTGAGCCATAGTATCACGATCACGCACCGTCACTTTCTTATCTTCGAGTGATTCAAAATCAAAAGTCACACAATACGGTGTACCAATTTCATCTTGGCGACGATAGCGCTTACCGATACTCTGAGTTTCATCATAATCCACGCTGAAATTTTTACGCAATTCATTGGCCACTTCGCGAGCCACCGAAGATAATTCTTCTTTCTTCGAGAGCGGCAATACGGCCACCTGAATTGGCGCTAATTTCTTTGGGAATTTCATTACGACACGAGCTTCGGTTTCACCGGCTTCGCTAGTGGGCGCTTGCTCTTCGGTATAAGCTTCAAGCAAACAAACCAAAAGCATACGATCAATACCAAAAGTTGGCTCAATCACATGTGGTAAAAATTTCTCTTGTGTTTCCGGATCGGTATAATGCAAATCCTGACCACTCACCTTTTCGTGACGACTCAAATCAAAATCGGTGCGATAAGCGATACCGTGCAATTCTTTCACACCAAACGGATATTTGTATTCGATATCCACCGTGCGTTTGCTATAGTGAGCGCGTTCGCCGTCTTCGATTTCATGCCACACTAGATTATCCATATTGATCTGCATGATATCTTTCCACCAGCGTTTAATTTCACCAAGCCACATTTCAAATACACTTTCCCAATCTTTAGGGTTGATAAAATATTCAAATTCACCAATTTCAAATTCACGGGTTCGGAAAATAAAATTACCCGGAGTAATTTCGTTGCGAAAACATTTACCGATTTGGGCGATACCAAATGGCAAACGGCGACGAGTCACATTCTGAACATTTTTAAAATTTACAAACATACCGGCGGCAGTTTCCGGACGCAAATAAGCGGTAGTAGCACTGTCTTCATTGGTACCCAAAAAAGTTTTAAACATCAAATTAAAACTTTTTGGCTCAGTAAGTGCACCATCACAATCCGGACATTTTACATCGGAGAGTGAAAGTACTTTGGCTTTATCGTATTCCGGACGCATACTAATAGCTTCGAGCAAATGATCCGGACGAAAACGATGATGACATTTTTTACATTCTACCAACTGATCACTAAAATTCTGCAAATGACCGGAGGCTTCCCAAACTTTGGGATTCATAATGATCGCTGTATCCATCGGCACCATATCATTACGCTCTTGGACAAAAAATTTCCACCAAGCTTTTTTGATATTTTGTTTGAGCAAATGGCCCAACGGCGCGTAATCCCAACTATTGGCCAAACCGCCATAAATTTCACTGCCCGGAAAAACAAAACCGCGACGCTTGCAGAGCGATACTACCTTTTCTAATTTTTCCAAATCTTTTTCAATATCCATATACTAAATAGTATTAATTTCATTTTCTTTCTTCTCCCCCACTTCTTTAATTTGTTCGGAGTAATCTTTTACCATTTTTTCTAAATCTTCAAACAGTTTGAATTTTTCATCTTCGCTCACGGCTTTATTTTCTTCTTCCATTTCTATCAGTTCTCGGGCTTCCTGACGCACTTTACGCATAGACACGCGGGCGTTTTCCAATTTTTCGTGCAAGACTTTGGTCAATTCACGACGGCGATCGGTAGTGAGATCCGGCAAGATCACGCGAATCACCCGGCCATCATTTACCGGATTGACACCGATACCGGAATCACGAATGCCTTTTTCGATATTTCCTACCACACTCTTATCCCAAGGTTCAATATTTAAGGTCTTGGCATCGGCGATCATAATCGAGGCCACGGATTTCAGAGGCTGATAGGTGCCATAGGCTTCTACCGAAATATCCTCTACCATTGCCACCGAAGCTCGCCCAGTACGCAAACCCACAATATCTTTTTTCAAGAAATCTACCACCTTATCAAATTCCCCCTTAAAATCATTAATGTTCATAATCTAAATGAGTGAGAGAAATGAATTTATTTATAAATTCATTTCCGAATGAATGAAGATTATATATTAGATATAATCGAAATAAGTGAAATTAATTATAAAGTCGCAAAACCCATAGATAAAATACTGTCCTTGTCCGGATTAATCAAAATCCATGTCGGGATAGTATTGGTCGGTAATTTTTTAGTCACCCAATTCTTACCGCCATCGGTGGTTTTGTAAAAAGTAGAACGCACATGCACATTTTTGTCTCCCAAGATTGTGCCGGTGTAATACATTTCGTTTTGATTTTTTCCATTCACTGCAAATCCATAAATATTCACACTGCCTGGAGGAGTGATTAATTTCAATTCAGTCCAATTATTACCGGCATCGTTAGATTCCAAAATTCCATATTTGGAAACCCAGAATACACTGTTCTTTTTACCAGGATTGAGAACTAGGCGATAAAACTTCTTGCCATCGGTAAAATTTTCTAATCCCGGAGACAGATCATTCCAATCAGTGCCATTGTCGGAACGGAACAAACCATTCTGATAAGCGGCCACCCAAATACGACCCGGATTAAATTTATCACTTTCCAAATACTGAAGTTGGAAACCAAAACGTTTGGTCACGCGCCAACTGCGCCCAGCATCATTACTAGCCAAAAGATCACCACCCAGTTCAGCCGCATACACCAAATTGCTGTTACCATAATCTACCGATACCGACACCACACGCTGATCCGGACGCTCTTCGGTATAGATAATATTAAAGGTACGCAGACAATCGATAGTTTTATAAATATGAGCGCCGTCGCTAACAAATACCGTGCACTTATCTTTTGGATCCACCGCCAAGCCATAAATAAATTTGCCGCTCATCGCCGGCACTCCCTGCCAACTGGCGCCGTTGTCTAAAGAATAATAAACGCCCTGACCGCGAGAAGCAATATAAAGCGCGTTTGGATCAGAAGGATCAGTATGAACACGATAAACATTCACCCCGCTAATACTTTTTACTCCTTGCAAGCTAGGAAAAGCGGCGATCTGCTTCCAGACTTCGCCTTTGTCTGACGACTGGTACATGCCCATCGGACCAACGGCAGTGCTGGCACCAAACTGCAAACAACCGGCTCCAGCCGTGAGCAGAGCTGTCACTATCGCGCCTAGTAAATAAAGTTTACGCATATACAAGTTTAATAAATATTAGTTAAGAGCTGTTCGATTGCCAGCTTGGAATTGACATTGGCACCGAACAGATTTTTTGTTTTATTGGTTTGATCGATATTTTGCTGATATTTTTTTCCATTGGCCAGATCGGCAATCATTAGATCTCTCCAAAACATTATCCAGCTTTCCAAAATCGGTTCAAGCTTTTCTTTGGTTTTTATCAGACCGCCTTTTTCACTGAGCACATCCTCCATCAGCGCCCAGCGTTCATAGATTGGTGATCTCAGAATTTTTTCAAACCGTCTTTGCTCTTCAAAATTTTGTAAATATTTTTCATTGTCCGCCAAAAGCTCTTTGGCTTTGCCCGGACGCCCCCAGGCTAATTTAATAATTTCTTGCGCCTGACTGTCGTGACAATTTAAACTTTTTAAAAACTCGGAAATTTCCACATCTGATACCGCTGATAATTCCAAACACTGACAGCGCGAACGAATAGTAGGCAAGAGCAAATTATCATTCTCGGTCAAGATAAAAATAATACTTTTGGCCGGCGGTTCTTCAAGAATTTTTAAAAAGGCATTGGCTGATTCTTCATTTAGCAATTCGGCTTCGTCGAGCACTATTACTTTATACCCATTGAGCCAGGAACTGTTATAAAATTTTTCACGAACCTGTCTGATCTGATCAGCCGCGATCTCTTTTTTCTTTTTACCGGTTTTTTCGTCTTCTAGGCGTTGCACATACACATAATCCGGATTGGTAGGCAGACTGCCGACCGTAGTTTCCAAAATTTTGGCGGCCAATTCATTGGCCAGAGTGCGCTTGCCCACCGCAGACGCGCCTATCAGACAATAAGCGTGACCAAAAGTACCGTTTTCAAACGATGATTCCAAAAAATTAGCGATTTGTTTATTGCCTATAAAATGCATAAATACATTGGTATTCTAGCAAATATTCGGCTTTTTGGCAAATAAAAAAGCCCCTCGATTTCAGAGGGACTTTTAGTAATTAATGTTTATTTACGATCGGCCACGCGCTTGCCGATTTTTTCTACCGGAGCGACCCGCTTATCGATCTGCTTGATAACCTCAGTCTTTATCAAAGAATCCCGAGTGCCAATAAAAGCGGAATTTAGTTGGCTCAAAGCCTCTGTGTATTCCCTTGGATAAATCTTACTATTACCTACCTTGGCCTGGGTCTTTGAAATAAGATCTTCGGCTCTGCTTAATTTATCCTGAATATCTCCCAATTCCATAGGACGCAACAATAGCTGCTCAAGCAAAGCGGCGGCTGAAACCAAATCATAGGCTACATCACTCGACGGACTATCATCCGACAGCTTTTCGGCCAATTCATAGGCTTGATTGATTTGATCTTTTACTTTATTGGACAACAATTTATTTAGATCTTTGTCGGTTCTCTGATCTGCTGGCTTAGGTAATTCATAGCGCACTCCAAGACCAGCTGACTCTTCCTTCTCAACACGATTTTGATCCCTCTTAGAGATTGACCCTTTCAAAATAACAGAAATGGCCAAAACTTCTTTGGCGGCTTTTTTATCCGGCTCAAGATTATTATCACTATGCAAGACAGTATGAGCCGTACTCTCTATTTTTTTTAAAATTTTACGATCCGAACTCCCGATCTTACCTTTTGTTTTTATACTCTTCATGACTTTTTGTAGTGTATCCAAAGCTCCATCTGGCCCATACAAAGCTACATTTCCTGTCCTAGATTCAGTTTCTTTGTATAAAATTTCTAGACGCTGACCAGCAGAAACAACCGCCTTGTCCACACTATTTTTTGGAATAGCATCATCTAACTCAATCGCCAATTTCCCAGCGATTTCTTGACCTTTTTTGGCTTGTTCTATTGTAGTTGGGTTTGGCTTTATTTTACCATCTTCTTTGACAGTTAAAACAAGATTGTATAAACTTTTGGCTTCCTCAACCATTCCCAAAAATTTTCTTAAATCTTTTTCAGACAAAGAATCAAATAAATGTTGATCTTCTCCACCCAAATATTCAAATACTGAACTAGTCAAATTATGAGCTTTCACTAAATTACGTCCATACATTTCACCACTAGCCGCCAAACTCAACTCTGCATCTGACATCAAATCGGAAACTTTTAAAGACGGTTTAAAATCCAATTTTTCTGGTTTCCCAGCTTCCGGTACCGAACTCTCATTGTCTATGCCCGCTTGGATCTGTTTTAGTCTTAAATTTTGCTTGGCTGTTTCCAAACGCTCTCTCTCTGCTCGGACACCATCTTTAATCTGAGACATTCTCTTGGAATCATCTGTTTGTTGCATATCCACTATGGGCGGCAAAACAATACCGCCTTCAATCTGGCTTAATTCGTCAATAGCCTGATCATAATCTTTAATAGTTTTATAGTCGAGTCCCACTGTATGCTTAACGCCTTTACTTTCGATATATTTTTCTGCTTCGCCTTTGGCTTTTACCAATCTATTTTTTAAATCTTCTTTAGCTGTTTCTAATCGTTTTATTTCCGCTTTGACTGGATTTTCCAAACTAGCATCAATATTTTTGATTTTTTTCAATTCATCAATTGCACCTTGATAACCATCTAGCGAAGGATAATCATGGCCGATTTGATGTCTGACACCAATTTCCCCAAGTCGATCATTGGCAGAATGGCGGGCGGCCTCTTTTAGCGCCGGATTTTCATCCTCTGATCCAGTATCAGCTGCACCAACTTTGGCTATGTCTTTACGGGATTTGTTGCTATCACCCTTCTCTTTATCATGAGCTACTTTGCCTTTTATTTTACTTTCGCCGTCTTTAGAATCAACTGATTCAATAATACGCAAATCTAAGTTGCCCCACCCTTTTTCTTTGGCAACTTTTTTAATTTCATTTTTATTTTCTTCTAATACACCCCAAATACTACCATATTTTTCAACTTCGCCGGCAATTAATACATTACCATCTACTGAAATTTCCAACTGAGTCCCTGGAGCTACATTACGACCTCTTTCAGTTGTAGGCACAGATCCATCTTTTTTCTCTTTACCAATAAATTCCGGATTAAGAATAGCTCGACGCCAATCCTTAAAACTTTTTACTTTATCAGATTCTTCTGGGGTTAAGGAGAATAATTCCTTAGTTACTTTACTCTCAGACTCAGCCGATGAAGAAACAGTTTCTGAGCTTACCTTATAACCACTAACTTTTCCCTCTACCAAATCAGATGTAAATGAATCTTGGTCGAGATTGGAATCACCGAAAGTATCATAAGACGCCACCGCTGGAGCGCGAAAATCATCAGCTGCCGATACTTTCTTAGCAACTTCACTAGCACCACCAGCCAGGATGGCTGCCAAAACAGTCAACGCTACCACAGCCTCTCCAACAGACACTTTATTTTCTAATTTTTTAGACAAATCCCACAATCTTTCCACAATCATCTCTTGCTGAGCAAATACTTTTCCAGAAACTTTAAATTCTTTCAAGAGGGCCTCCGATTTCAAAAGGATATCAGCCTGAGTTTCAGCCATTTGTTTTTCTAAAGCCGCGCGTCTGCCCATAATTCTATCCACCAAACCCATTTCTTGCAAAGACTTAATCTGAACAGAATAAACATTTTTTAATTGACCCATGTCTTTGATAATACTATTGATCTGTCTTTTTGCCTCTTCACCTTCAAAACCATCTTCTACCAAACGACCAGCCACTGATAATCCAGCATCTTTTTTACCCAACAGCAAATTACCAGCGTCTTTTTGGCTGGCATGAGCGCTATCAATTTTTTTACCGTCTCTATAAAATCTATCAATCGACAAACTCTCCAAGTCCTTTCTTTTAGCTTCTTCTACGGCCAAAACTTCCGCCCTTTTTGCTTCAGAAGCGGCCGCTTCTTGAGCCTGCGCTCTTAGGAGCGTTAATTCCCTATTCTTTTCATCTGCTCTATCATTAAAAACCGCTCGAGAATCTTGCATCTCCTGTTCGTGCGCATTTCTAAAATCGGATTCTCTTTTGGTAGAGTCAGCCCGTAAAGATTCAGCCACATTGGCGTCACGCAAAGCTTTCCATTCGCCATAACGTGGATGATCAATAAATTTTATTTTTTTATCTTTTTCCTTACCTTTGTTAGAGCGTTGAATTTCGGTATTAATCTCATCAAATAACAACTCTGCAACACTCAATTCTTGCTTTCGTTCTTTTTTATAGTTCATCGGTCTTTCCACCGACGGAGTAAATCCCTCTCTCATATAATTAAAATTATTATTATATTTAGTATTGCTATACTACCACAATTCTGCAAAATTAACAACATTCTTAAATATTTAACTACCGACAAAGACTTAATCTAGGATTGTTAATATATGATTCCAACTATTCGTAGCTGTCTTCTCCCAACTAAATTCTGCCACCAAATCCAGGCCTAAATTCACTTGTCGTTGTCTAAACTCAGTCTCGCTCATCAATCTCAATATTTTATCAGCCATATCCTGCACGTTAGTTTCATATACCAACGCCTTACCACCGACTTCGTGCAACGCCTCAATGTCGCTCGCCACTACCGGCACACCCATCGCCATTGCCTCCAACACCGGGATACCAAAACCTTCGTATAATGAAGGAAACACAAAGACTTGAGCGTTCTTAACAATGTCGACTATATCATCCACAAAACCTATTTCCAAAATATCTTTTTTATAATCACTATTATCAATCGCTTCTCTTATTAATAAATATCCGGATCCAGGTCGTCCAACCAAAATTAATTTTAAATCTGAAATTTTTGTTTTTAATAACTCAAACGCTTCAATAATAGTTTTGGTGTTCTTTTTTTCTTCCAAACGACCCACTGATAAAATATATTTACCAAACGAATTTTCCACTGGCACCGCTTCTAGATTAAATTTTTTGTTATCATAAGCCAAAGGAACTACTTTTATTTTATCAAACAAATCTCTTTGTTCTTCAAAAAAATAACTGTAATACTTAAGTAATTCACTTTTGTTAAATTGAGTAGAGGTCAAAATTAATTTGGATTTTTTCACTATAAGCTTATTCATCCACTTTAAATACTGCCTTCCCCAAAAACTATAGGCTTTCGGACAAGCCTCAAAAGCACTGTCGTGGATCATCACTACCGAATTTTTAGGCGCAAAAAATGGCAGTAGTTGTCCGGGAGAAAAATAAATGTCTACCGGATGTCGCCACAGCTCATAGGCCAAACAAAATTGGCTCCATAATTTTTTCAATGGCCATGACAAAATTTTTACCTCCCAATTCGCCGGCAAAGCTGAAAATTCAGAAACCAAGGGCGTGGGTGAAAATAAAATTACCCGCGCCTGGGACGGGATAATTTTTTTAAATTCTTCTATCATCTGAAAACAATACTCCTCCACGCCGGTACGGCTGGCTTTGTTGGCATGAGAAGCGTCGATTCCAATAATCATATAAGAAAATTAATATTTCTCGAAGAGTCTTAAGATTTCTAGAGTTTCGAAGAAACTTACTTGGTAGCCAGAATACTGCGCTTATAACTATCCAGATTTTCCAGCGCGATACCGGTACCTTTGGCCACACACAACAGCGGCTCTTCGGCCAAGTAAGTCGGCACACCGGTAGCTTGCGCCACCAGCTGATCTAAATTGCGCAACATCGACGAACCGCCCGACATAATGATACCTTTGTCCATCACATCAGCGGATAATTCCGGCGGTGTTTCGTATAATACTTGTTTGATAGCACTTATAAGCACTTCCAGCTCGTGTTGCAGAGCCTCTACCACATCATCAGAAGACACGGTAAGTATGCGCGGCAAACCGGCAATCATATCACGGCCTTTTATTTCCATGGTCAGCGGTTTATCCATAAACATAGCGGAGCCAACCGTAATTTTTATTTCTTCGGCGCTGCGCTCACCCACCGCCATATTATATTTATGACGAATATATTCAATGATAGCGCGATCAAATTTATTACCGCCCACACGCGCGCTGACACTAGAGACAATACCACCCAAAGAAATCACTGCAATCTCAGCCGTACCACCACCAATATCAATAATCATATGACCGGAAGCCGCTCCAATTGGGATATCAGCGCCAATCGCGGCCACTATTGGTTCTTTGATAATATAAGCAGCGCGCGCACCGGCAGCAATCGAAGCATCAATTACGGCGCGACGTTCGGTAGATGTAATTCCGGCTGGCACTGCCACCATTACTTCCGGACGAAATAATCTGGCCCCGCCCAAAGCTTTATTAATAAAATAACGCAACATTGCTTCCGTAATGTGATAATTGGCAATCACGCCATCCTTGAGCGGACGCTGGGCAATAATGGTATCTGGTGTGCGACCGATCATATCCTTGGCTTCCAGACCTACGGCCAATACTTTACCATCGGCTTTGGAGATTGCCACCACACTAGGCTCATTGATAATGATCCCTTTTTTTGGCACATACACCAGCACATTAGTTGTTCCCAGATCAATTCCGATTTTTTTTATAAACATATCAATTAGCCAACTGTACTTTAAAATTTTTATCCTCTGCTAAATCTGTCACTAAATCATAGCGCGTATCGCCGTGTTTGGCTACACCCTCTCCCGGCCAAGCGCCCACTAAATTTTTATCAAAATTCAAACCCAAAGTCAATTTAGTGTCGGCGGTGCCAATTTGCTTTTGCACTAATAAATTATATTCATTATTTTTAATCGAATTTACGATATTATCGGGCAAATAATAACTAAAAGACAGCTCGCCAATTCTCCCCGGCTCCACCGCGATAAAAGCCCCAAACCACTGGCGACCATTTTCAATACCGGAATCTACCTTGCCGACTTGTTTGGATTTTTCCATTTCCATTTGTCCACTACCACCCACCAGCTGACTGCCAGATGGTACAAAAATTCGGACATAATCACGATAGCGGGAAGTGCGCCAATCAAAATGACCGGTATGAGTAAATTTCATCTTGGCAGTAGCCAAAAATTTACCGCTACTGGTAGAAACAATTTGATAACTTAATTCCCTATCAATCGCCGCGTCAGTTTTGAGCGCGCCCAAATTGGCATCAGCCCAAAGCAGATAATCGCCGGTTGTTTTTTTCATCGTACCGCCATAGCCGCGGGCGGACAAAAATTCTTCTTCGGCTGGATTCGTAGAATAAATTACAATCTGTTTTTGACCAAGCATTTTTTGCGCCGCGCTGTAATATTTTGGCCAATCTTTTATCAACTCGAATTTGAGCTGAGACAAAAGTTGAGTGGCCATTTTGCCAATAATGGCTTTGCGATCTTTGAACTCCACACCCTTTTGGGCATAGCCATACTCTACCTCATATTCCAATTTCTCAGTAAAGTTTTGCGAATTAAATTCCTGATTATCAATTTTTATCGGTCCGGAAATTTTTAACAACTCTTCCATCACCGTCGGTGTAAATCCGATAACACCATCAATTTTATCCACATTAGCCGTGTTGCCTTGTTTCAAAAATAATTCAATTGATTTTTCCGATGAGGAGGCAAAATCCGCCGACCAATTACTGTCTCTAAAATACCAACGCTTCACTTCCAGATATTTTGACAACGGAGCCGGTGGCGTAGATTCAAAATCCGTTTTGGCACTATTGTCAAAACCTTCCGTGCCTTCTACTTTCACCAAATGCGGCGTGCCTTTATCCAGACGCAACAAAGCATACACGCCGATAAAACCACCGCCCGGACGCATCTCGGTATTGTTTAAAAATAATAACAAATAAGTACGCGCGCCATTAAACCCAAGGGCGTCGGTGAACAAACTGCCTCCCAAATTATCAGGAGAAACTTTTTGCGCCACTTCTTGCACTATCGCCTTTTGTAAATTACCGCTACGCCAAGACTGGTAAACCAAACCAGTCCCGATGATCAAGACAAACACCAATATTAATAAAATTATTTTTCCTTTGGACATAAATTTTTGTCTTAATTATACAGCTCGTTTTTTGGTAGAAATATTAAAACCCAGATATTTACCAAACATCAAATGGGTCACAGCATCAATACACGGAACCGAAGAAAATAAAATTAAAGAAACCGGCACCAACATCCATTGCAATAACATAAAAATATATTTATAGCGGGGATGATTTTCAGGACGAGATGGCAAAATCAAAAGACTCATGGTGGCGGATAATACCAATCCCAAAGTGGCCAGACCCATCAAATTTTCCAAAACATGAGGGGTGTTAAAAAATAAAGCGCTATTGCGAACTTCGTTTCCGGCAACCCATAGCGGCAGACGACCAAGGATCGTGAGCAAAATCGCCACTACCGCCCAACTCCATTTTCCCTCCCATTCATGAAACAAAATAGACAATTTTTTAAAACGACTAATCTCCGGATGCTTGCGGAATTGCCAAAGTAGATAAGCGATATTTTCACTACCCCAGGCCCAACGGCGTTGTTGAAGATATAAATTTTTTAAACTTTTCCACCAACTATCATCGCGCACTGTATCCATGGAAACCGGTATATACAGTGGGGTCACTTCATAGTTACCGCTATAGTGCAGCCAGCACTGGAAAAAAATTCTGGAATCTTCACTCACAATATCTTTGGCATGGCCACCGGATTCCAGAGCCGCCTGAAAGCTCATGCTGTGCGAAGAAAAAGTAACCAAACTGTCCAACCGCGCCAAAGAAAATAACATCCAAAAACTGGTACCAAAAGCCATCACCCGCAATACTGAAGGCGACTCCCACAGATTGTTATTGTACAAAGTAATTGGCTGAAACGAACTTCGCTCCGGACGCGGATGCAGACAATACATATAATTCAAATGAGCGAAGTATTGCGGATGCACGATAGTATCGACATCAAAAACAGAAATAATCACTTCACGATATTTCCATCGACGCGCGTCGGCATATTTTTTGAATTCCTTTTCGGCATTATGAATATTAGAACCTTTGCCCGGGATTTCATCAAGCAGATCAGCCGGGTGGGTATAATACAAAATATCGGCAAATTTACCGGTAAAATTTTGTTTTACTTCCGCCTGCACTTTATCCCAATTGTCTTGTTTGCGCGCTTCGCCGGATAATACCACATACATTTTATCGGCCGGATAAGTAGAATTTAGCAAGGCCTGTAAAGTTTCTTTCACCACATCATAGCCTTCATTGGCAAGCGGCAAAAAAACCACATTCTTTTTTTCTTCCCAAGCCGGAAATTCTTTTTTTAATCTGACCAACCAATCAATTCTTATAGCGCGGCGAAAACGCAACCAGGATAATATAAGATAAAAAGAAAAATAAATAACTCGCAAAACCCAATAGACATCAAAAATAATAATAGCGTATATTACGGCCAAAGGAAAAATAAAAGAAAATAAAATACCCAATATCAAAGTAAGCCAAATACTCAGGCCCGGTAAAATCTCATAAAAACGATAACGCTGATAATCGGACAACATGTAAAATTATTTTAATTTTTTCACTCCAATATTAGCAGGCGCGCTATAGCGAGCGCTGATATAAATTCCTGTTGGCGTCTGTACCAATTGTATATTTAAATCTTCACTAAATTTATCTACGGCCAAAACCGGAATAGACAGCGACAAGGCCAAAGCATTGGCGACAGTAGTAGCGACACGGGTAGAGGTAAACCGCCCTACCCCCACCACCACGGCCATACCTTTTATATCTTTCAACTGCTGACCGACAGAAACACAATATTCGTTGAGCGCTGACAAAAGATTTTTATTATCCAAGCTGATTACTTGTTGAACCCATTTGGTATTCAAGTAAGCATAAAATAAAACCTGGTTATCGATGGAGTTGTCTACAACCAAATACATACTACTTAACATTTAACTCATCGGTGGCCACAATGTGCTTGGACTCAAATACCGAATAAAGAAATTTGTCACCAATCTCGCGTCTTTCCAAAAATTCTTTTTCATCCATTACGGTATAGCGCACCGGATGATTGAGAAACTTTTCAAAATCACGGATCACTTTGGCCAAAGGCACTGGCTTAATTTCACCCACCAAAAGAATATCGGTACTGACATCAGCCTGAGTAAAAAATCCGGTTAAGATCATGGTTTTGATAGCCCCGCAACGTTTTTTTATAAGATCAATAAAACTACGCTCCTCTACTAGCTGAGTTTTGCTAAGCAAGGCCGAGAGTTCATCGTTTAAAAAAAACTCGTTATTTAGTTTGTAATATTTGGAGCGTTCGGTACCCACTTCCTCTTCTTTGGACTCGCCAAAAGCCACTTGTTTCACCGCGCCAAATTCTTCCAAATTGGCCAGCTCGCGACGCACCGCGTTGAGCTGGGTATCGATAGCTCGAGAAAGCTCGCGCACAAAATAAGCCCTCTGCGGATTATTGAAAAATAGGCGTAATAATTTGAGACGAGTGGTTGAACCAAAAAGGTGTTCAAGCATATAAAAATAGCACTTTCAGAGAGTCCGATAATTGGACTTGCAACAATAAATATAGTATACTATAAGCCATTATGGAATACAAGTTACAGCTACACGAATTCTTTATTGAAGGTGGAAATCGGGAAAAATCCCATGTTTTACTTCATATCACCGAACCCTCTACGCCTAGTGAAAAGCAGAAGGGGTATTTTTTTGCTGTTTGCGAACTAAACCAAGGCGACACCAAAAAAATAGTCCGTCTCCAAAATATTGTTGACGAAATCGAAGAACGCTACTACGAAGCGCCGGAAAGCATAAACGAACACTCACTCGAAACAGTTTTAAAGAAAATTAATCGCGAACACCAGGATGACCAGATTGATAATCTGCATTGTGTCTTAGGCGTAATTCGCAACGAAACCATCGTCTTCTCTTTTTGTGGCAACCCAAAGATGCTACTGTTTTATCAAACCAAAGACGGCCTTCACAAAAAAATGGACCTAGTCAATGAAAATGAAGACGCCAACACCGACCTATTTTCTCAAATTGTGGAAGGCAAAATTACCCCAAATGACTTCCTGTTTATCGCCACCCCCCAACTCAAAGAATATTTTACCGACGATCGCTTACAAAAAATCATTACCACCCGCCCTGCCCGCCAAAGCGCGACCCATATCGAAAAGGTATTATCCGATATCCGCAATGAAATTTCTTTTGGCGGACTAGTAGTTCATCTAAAAGAAGAAACCGATCTCTCCCAAAACGCTACCAAACGAAAAGCTTTCATCAAAGGCGGTTCGATAAAATCACTCCACAATCTTTTTGCCACTGAAAAAAATACCGCCAACACCCTTTCTCCTTCCCTATTCCCTAAGCTAAACAGACTTCAAGAAGAAGAGACGGATAGCCAAGAAGAGATTGAAAAATTTCGTCCGATTATGCCGACAGAAATCTCAGCCGCTCATCTACGACAATTCCAGCCCCGCACTGCTCCGATTGAAGAAGAAGATAAGTTCAAAAAATATTTTGTCCTATTCATAAATGGAATTTGGACCGGATTGAAATTTCTGGGCAAAATAATATATTGGATAGTGATGATGTTATTCAAGATACTGATGGAAATTGGCAACAAACTCCTACTGTTATTTTTTGTAGCCATAAATTACCAAAACCGCCGCCGCAATATTATTGAAAACTGGATCAAACAATGGCAATCCTTGAAGCTCTATTTCAAAACCATGCCCAAAACCACCAAAATAATGTTTGGGCTTATTGGACTAGTCATATTAGTATTCATCGGCAGTATTATCGCCATCCGCTCGCGCCAAGCTGAGCTGGTACAACAACAGCAATCCCAAGAAATTATCCGTCAAATTTCTATCCATAAAGACGCCGCCGACAGCGCTGTAATTTTCAAAGACAACACCAGTGCCCTGAACGAATCCAAGACTGTAAAACAATTAATTGGTCAATTGAATTGTAAAACTTATAAAAAACAGTGCGACGATTTTAATTCACAAATCGAGGGCATACTGTCTCAAATCCGCAAAGAAACTATTGCCGAGCCCCAACTACTCTATGATTTTGGCCAAACCCAAAACGATCTCAGCCAACTAGTGAGAATTAATAACCAGATCCTAGCTTTTTCGAGCACCAGCTCCAATATCATGGTATACGATCTGCTCACCAAGCAAGCTCGCTCTATTGATTCCAAAATAAAAGGCTTTAACGACGCGGCCGTACCAAAAGAAAACGACTACGTTGCCTTTTTGTATAACAATAAAGAGATTGTATCGTACAATCCAAAAGATTCTACCTTTACGGGCGCCGAAATCAGCTATCCAAATCCAACTACAAAAATTAATAGCCTCATTGTCTACAACCGCCGTCTCTATACCCTCGATGCCCAAAACGGCCAGATCTACAAACATGAAAATATCAAAACCGGCTTTGGCCCAGGTAAAGATTGGATCAAAGACCTCTCAATTGATATAAAAAATGGCGTTTCTCTCACCACCGATGGCGACATGTTTGTAGCGCTAAACAATGGTCAAATCCAAAAAATCACTGCTGGCACAAAACAACCATTTGATATTTCCGGTCTAGACCCGGAAATTAAATCCCCTGCCAAAATCTGGACATACACCGACAAAGAATATTTATATGTGCTCGACTCCGACAACAAACGCCTGGTAATTTTGCAAAAAGACGGCACCATCTACGGACAAATTACAGCCACTATCTGGAAACATCCGACCGGATTAGTAATAGATGAAAATAATAAACGCGCCTTTATTTTGGATAGCGATAAACTGTGGGAAATAAATCTTTAAAAACAAAAAGACCGATAACAGATGTCGGTCTTTTTGTTTTTAATGAATACAACTAATTATATACATTAGAAGTTGCGACCGTGCACGAACGGTCGCCACCTTCCTTGTTCCCATCTACCAGCTGGGAACCCTTTGGTTGTTAAATTTCCTCTGCCGTGCACAGAGGTTGCGGGTTGGCTCAAGGCTGCCTAGGCCGTCGACACCACTTCTTCGCCAGCCGCCTTGGGCTTGGGCTCGAGATCCAGGAATACCTGAGGAATCTCGTCCACGGGGGCTTGCCGACGCGCCTCGCGATTGCACTCGGTGCAATGGAGCACGATCGTGGCCCGCACATGGCCGCGCCAGATCGTCGTGACACGATGATCACTAGTGGTCTGGCAGTCTTCACAGTGGAAGCGCACCTCCGACGGCGGCGGACGACCCATAAGCTCATCCTTACTCACGGCGATCGGCCCCTGCTCCTGCTTGCAGGTATCGCAAGCGAAAACAGCAGTCGCCCTACTACCACGCGAGATATCACTCCTGACGTCGTGGTGCTGGCGTTCTTCACCACAATTTTCACACCGAAGAAGCTTCTTCATCCTGTCCACCCCCGATGAACTGACACCCCTTTACCAACAACCAACAGTTGGAGCAGGAAATAAAAATTCAATAAAATTAAATCATTATTCCCCACTCCAACAGATAAAAAGAACAAACATAACTAATAGCCTAAATTAATTACTGATCTTTGTCAATAAAAAAATCCCCCGAAATTCATCGAGGGATTTTATTTTTTGAAAGTATTATTTCAAAGTTACTTTACCACCAGCTTCTTCAAGCTTCTTCTTCATGGCTTCAGCTTCGTCTTTCTTCATACCTTCTTTTACCATTTTAGGAGCGCCGTCTACCAAAGCTTTGGCATCAGCAAGACCCAAACCAGTAATATCTTTAATAGCCTTGATCACATTGATCTTGTTGGCACCGGCATCAGTCAATTCTACGCCGAATTCAGTTTTTTCTTCAGTAGCAGCACCGGCAGCTGGAGCAGCAGCCATCATCATAGCTGGAGCAGCAGCGGATACGCCGAATTTTTCTTCCAATACTTTTACCAATTCAGCCAAGTCCAATACGGACATTTTTTCTACCTGTTCCACCAAAGCTTTAAACTTTTCAGGAACCATTTTTTCTTCTGACATAAGTTTTATAGTTAATTAAGCTTTCGCTTCTTTAATATTATTAAGTACATTTACTAGGTTGCGTAAGTTGCCAGCCAATACATTGACGAATCCAGATACCGGAGCATTCAAAGTACCTACCAACTGACCAAGAAGCTGATGCTTGCTTGGAAGGCCGGACAAGTGTTTGACACTAGCGCTATCGATGAATTTGCCTTCAAGCACACCACCAAAGATGGTGACGCTCTCATGATCTTTGACAAACTTTCCTAAGACTTTGGCAGCCGAGACCTCGTCTTGACCGGTAAGGGTCACAACACCACCAATAAAGGCAGTTGGATCAGCGGACACGCCTAGATCGTCGAATACTCTTTTTACCAAAGTTTTCTTGGCTACTTGCACCAATACTTTTTCTTCTCTGGCTTGTTTGCGCAGAAGTTCAAAGTCGGTTACTTTTAAGCCCTGAAAGTTGGCAAAAACAGCACCCACGCTGTTTTTCAAGTCGCGACTCAAGGAGTCCAGGACCTGAGCTTTTTGTTGTTTTGTTTTTGGCATAATCTTTTCTAACAAAAAATCTGTGTTTCCACAGACAAATTAAACAGTACAAATCGACTTCTGCCTTGTCATTCCCGCGAAAGCGGGAATCTAAGCACTTTGTACCTCGGCAGGTAATTAAGGCTTGCGCCACCTGCTGTCTATGGTGCTGATATATTAATGGATTTGGTGGGTTTTGTCAAGAACTACATAGATATATTAAATCTATCATTAAATTTTAGCCAACTGTAGCCAAAATAAAGGCCAACACCTTGACAAAACCTCTATTTTATGCTATACTGATTTGTTAATTGAATAATTAACCTATAGTGGAAAACCGTATTTACCCAGGGTTTGAGAGAGACCGTAGGTAAAAATTCCACTTAGTTATATACCTTTATAGTATAATAAAACTCTCTCAATACGAGAGTTTTTAAATTTGTTCTTTACAATTATAAAAGCAATAGATCTTGTGCGTAATTTGGTTCGACAGAAATGTTTAATCAAATTGCGCACAAGACGAAGTAAGTGTGCAATTCGGTGATTAGCCCAAGCGACAAGTGTTCGCTAAGGCTGGTTGCTCCAAAGTGTCGGAGGTATCTCATGCGCTACACGCATATCCTGTTCCTGGTCGTGGTCCTTTGCTGTGTCGGCTGCTGTGTCGATGGAAATGGCGTAGGGTCTGATTCCGTGGACAGCTCGGAAACCACCAACCCGGACAGCAACAACTGGTCCCAGGACACGGAGGAAGACACGACGGCTACCAAAGAGGTCTCATGCCCTACCCCCAAGGAACTCGAGTGCAGTGAGGGGTGGATCCTCTGCAACGGTGCCTGCATCAACCCGCTCTACGACGACGCGAACTGCGGGGTTTGCGAGAACACTTGCACCGGTGAAACGCGGTGTAATGGAGGGTCGTGCTCGTGCGCGAAACACCAACTCTCGTGTAAGGGCTCCTGTGTCGATACAAGCTGGGATCTGAACAACTGCGGCGAGTGTGGACTTGCTTGTAAAATCGGCCAGTTCTGCACCTTTGGGCACTGCCAAGAAACCTGCGATACTGCCGCGGATCAGGATCTTGAAATCTGCGATTCCGAATGCACTGACAGGTGGTGGGACCCCGACAACTGTGGCCGTTGTGGTCGCAAGTGCTCGGGCAACCACATCATCACCCGTGGCTGCTATGGGGACTGTGATGGACAATGTGTGATCGGCTACGCCGACTGCAACGGTCGCATTGACATCGATGGTTGTGAAACCAACATCAAGGACAACCCGAACCACTGCGGTGCTTGCGGGGTGAAATGCAAAGGCAAATGCGTGGACGGTGTCTGTAAGTAGATCCCGCCTCCTCCCCGAGTACGCCACCAAGCCGCAGCACCAAGAAGTAGACGGCCGACCACCGTCAAGCAGTCCCACTCGCCAAAAGCGGGCAGTGGGACGCAGGCATACAAATATCACTCGCCGCGCAATTTGAAAATAATATATTTGTTTTCAGATTGTGCGAGTGATATAAACGCTTGAAAATTAAAAAGACACCAATTAAATTTGGTGTCTTTTTTTGTTTTTACTCAATTATCGTACCAATAATCTTTTCCTCTCCTTTCAATAATTTTGAAACTTCTCCTAAATTTTGTCCTTTCATCACCACCACTCTTAGTTTATTTTTTTCTGCTTCACGACTAGCGATTGGATCAAACGGCGCGTTGGCTCCTGGTACCCATTTATTGCCGACAATTTTTCTAAAATCTTTCCAACTAATTTTTTCTATCTTCACAGCATCACTAAATTTATTTGGGTCTTTATTGAAAACATATTCGATATTAGAAAGATTGATCACGGTTTTGGCACCATATCTTTTGGCCAATACTACCGCGTCAAAATCCGTAGAGTGTCCCGGCTTCCAACCGCCAGAAAATAATAATTTACTGGTCCATTTAAATTTATCACTTTCATTTTTTACAATTTCACTGTGAGATAATTTTCCAAATATCCCTTTCATAAAATTGGCATTAAAATGAGTAGTGTGAATACCTATCCAATCCAGGTCGGTATTTTTATTTAGCCCCACTGTCCTGGCCGCGTCCTGATATTCGCGACACACTCGCCCGCCGCCACATACTATCACAAATCTATATCCGTTTTTTATTTCTTTGATAATAAAAGTTTTGAAATTTTTTAAAAATTCCGTGTCTAAACCATTTTTCCCATTGATCATCGAGCCGCCTAGCGACAACACCGCAATTTTTTCTTTCTTCATAATTTTATTTTTCACTGCTATTATCTAAATTATTATTTGTGTTTTTATTAGTCATCACTTGCTTAAATAGATCTAGAGCATCACCCAAACTAGGCGTACCAAAATCTTTAAAACCAACCCCAATAAATTCCGACAACTCCTTGGTTATTGCCACATACTTTTTCTTATTAGCCAAAAATGAAGCCAACTTAGTCTGCTTATTCACTAGACTTACCTTAGCGCCTTCTTTTAAAAACAATTGAATGTCATAGGATACAGCGCTACCCCCTTTACTGCTTCGGCTAATTTTTTCTTCTAGAATAATTTGTGCCAGATCACTAAATCTATAATTTTCTATTTTTGAAGAAAAAAATGTTTTTCTTAAGATTGATATATTTTCCGCCACTTTATCCAAAGTAATGGTAGTAATTTCCTGGGAAAATAAAATATATAATCCCACGATCGCAAAAATGATTGCTACCAAATTATCTACTGTAAAAGTATTAAAGCCTTGCGTAAACCGACCATATCCCCAAAAAATTCCGGCACAAAAAATGACCGGGCCTAAAAAATAACTGGATAGCGCCCAATCTTTTACGACAATTGAATTAGTGTTTCTTGAAACTATTTTCATAACCAGTTACCGATTTACCTTTTTTATAATTACGCACCACATTAGACTTTATCGCTTTGTTCGCCTTAAACATACTAGGCGTGCGATAGGCGGTCTTACCTTTTTGAGCGCGATTGCTGGAATAATTTTTCATAAGATTTAGATAGAATCTAATGATAATTCCTTTTCGTTTTGTTTATTTTGTAAAAATATAAGTATAATGAAACCGATCACCGCCATGACCCCTACCAACGCAAAGGCGATTTGAAATCCTGCCCACTGCGCCACGGCTGCACCCACACTGGCGGTGATTGCTGTGCCAATCCCGGTAGCAGTGGAATATAGACTCCACTGAAAACTTTCTTTTTTCTTATCAAGATGCGTACTCCACAGTCCCAACCAGGTAGGATAAGCCAGAGCAGATCCAATACCTAGAAAAAATTGTGCCATATAAATATACCAAATGTTGGAACAAAAAATGTACATAAATGGCACCAATGCCATTGCTGCCGTTCCAACCAACAGCCATTTTATTTTGTTGTCGTGTTTATCTACATAACGGGCAAACGGCAACTGCAAAACCGATTTAGTCACCAAATAAATAGTGCTGGCGATACCAGCCGTAAAAATTGTACCGCCGGTCAAATTATCTTTGATAAAAATAGAAAGAATCGGATCAATAAAACCAAAACCGGTATCGACAAAAATGGAAGAGAATAACAATAGTTTTAGCGTTCTGTTCATAATTATTTTTACGCGGAGGATTTGGGAAAAATTATTTTTTATTAAAAGCGCTGTCCACTATCCAACTAATCAAAGACATAACCAAAGCTCCCCAGAATGCCGGCCAGAATCCATCTACATTAAAACCTTTTACGATCGAAGATACTAGCAGGAACATCAAAGCATTGATCACCAGAGTGAACAAACCCAAGGTCAAAATATTAATCGGCAAAGTGAACAAAATTAAAATCGGACGAACCAAAGCATTGGCCAAACCAAGCACCAAAGCCGCAATTAAAGCGGAAAAGAAGCTTACCACCGTAATCCCCGGCACCAAATAAGCCACCAGAATTAATAACAAAGCGCTGATAATCCAATGTAAAATTAAAAACATAAATTTAAGATTTCTAGGGTCGAGCCAAATAAATTTATTTATTTGCGAGGCCCGACGTAATCGCAAGCTTTAGCTTATTTTTTCAATTCTTTGATTTTATTCTCCATTTTTTCCAAATAGTCCTTCAAATCTTTGACAATCTTTGACCCCTCTTCAAATTTTTCTATACCCTCTTCCAAATCCACTTCTTCCTTCTCAAACCACTCCACAATCTTCTGAAGTTCTTGATAAGATTTTGAAAAGTTAAATTTTTTATCCGCAGTCATAATTTTTATAAAATTTACAATAATTTCCCCTGTTTTCTCTTTTTATTTTTCGGATCAAGAACTTCACCAAGCACACTTCCACTCCCCAATTCTACCACAAATTCCTCGCCAATGTCTAATTGATCAGCCCTCTTTATCAGCACCCCATTCTTATCTTTCACCAAGCTATACCCACGCTGAAGAACTCTTTTCGGATCCACATTTTTAAACAACATTTGTGCCGAGGACACATAGGCTTGGTACTGATTCAAAACTGTTTGCAAAATTTGCGGAGCACGACCAAAATTCATCATCAGATTACGACATTTTTGCAAAGGCGCTTCGAGCACGGAGCTGATTGTATACAAATTTTGTTCAACCATCCTACGCCAGCGCAAGATCTTATTTTGCATTGAACCAGAAATGTGTTCAAGGGAATATTCCAACCCGGCAATAAAATCTTCTTTGTCCGGCACCACTATTTCCGCGGCGTTGGATGGTGTAGACGCTCGCCTGTCGGCCGCGAAATCACACAACGATTCATCACGCTCATGCCCAACCCCGCACACCACTGGAATTTTACTGCCGTACACCGCGCGCACTACCAATTCATTATTAAAAGCCGCAAGATCTTCCAGTGACCCACCGCCACGGATTAATACTAATACATCACACTGAGTGTCATGAGTATTAAAAAAATTGAAAGCCTCGGTAATTTCCGACACTGCCTGTTCACCCTGCACCGCCACATTATATAAATTTATTTCTACCCCGCTCCAGCGGTTATTTAAGATACGCACGAAGTCGCCAAAGGCTGCGCTATCACGCGAAGCCACCACACCAATTTTGGCCGGCAATTCCGGCAACAATCTTTTTCTCTCGGTATTAAACAATCCTTCTTCCTCCAATTTTTTCTTTAATAAAAGATAAGCTTTTTTGAGACTGCCCTCACCTACCAATTCCACCTTTTGCACCGTGATACTAAATCGCCCGCTACGATCATGAATTTTTGGGTATCCCAGCACACGAATTTTCATCCCATCTTCCAGAGGCTGGCTCAAATTAAAAACCGTGGCAAAACAATTTACCACAGCCTTATCGTCTTTGAGATCAAAAAATATCCATTTACCTTGCGAGATTTTATATTGTGACACTTCACCCTCCACCACAAATTCCCCGGCAATTATTCCATTGACTTGCTCAATAAATTCCGAAACAGACATTACGGCCAACATATTAACCCAGGAGCCAAGAAATTAACAGACTGATGACTGGAGAGAGCAGATCAAAAAGAAAAAAGACAAAAAATAATAAAATTACAAAACCGTATCTATCCAAAAAGCTACGCACCTTGTAAGCTGAAACCGGCAGCAAAGCGTACAAAAGTTTGGATCCATCCAAAGGCGGAATGGGCAAAAGATTAAAGACCATCAAAGTGATGTTAGCCATTACTATAATCGCAATAAATTCAGAGGCCGGTGTCAAAGGAAACATACGATAGACTACGGCAAAAGCCAAAGCCAAAAGTAAATTGGCCATCGGCCCAGCCAAACCCACCCATACCGGACCCCATTTTTGATTGCGCAGATTATAAGGATTATATGGTACCGGCTTGGCATAAGCAAATAAAAATCGTCCGCCGGTCAAAATAAACAAACCTATAGGCATCAAAATAGTACCCCACATATCAATATGGACACGCGGATCAATGGTGAGTCGTCCGGCGTAGCGGGCAGTCGGATCACCTAGCTGATTGGCCATCCAGCCGTGGGCATATTCATGAATAATAGCCGACGGGATAATGATAATAAAGTAGAATAACAAGGAGATAAAATCCATATCAATATTGACAAACTAATTAAAAACTGCTACAATAGGGCCAGAAATATTATATCATATACTACTAAATAATCAATTTTATGAGCAGATCATGTGATGTTTGCGGAAAAACTAGTGTCCGCGCCAATCATGTAAGTCACAGCAAGCGCCGTGTTCCACGTCGCCAAAGCCCAAACTTACAACCCTTGGCTGTGGGCGGAACCAAAGTAAAAGCTTGTTCCTCCTGTCGCCGCACCGCTTCCAAAAAAGCTTAATAAAATCCCCCAACTATGGGGGATTTTTTATTTGCATGAATTTTATAAAAAATGTATAATTAAATGAGTAATAATACACACCTATGAAAAAAGCTTTGCCCTATATAATCACTATCGCTCTTATAATTTTTGGTCTGGCTATAATCTTTGCCCCCAGCAAAACCTCTGGCCTGCCAGACAAACCTACTTTATTTGTCGGCCAAGGCTGTCCACATTGCAAAAATGTAGAAGACTTCGTAGCCGCCAATGGCGTTGATAAAAAATATCCTTTTGACACCAAAGAAGTTTGGTACAACAAAGGTAACGCTCTGATAATGAACAAAGTCTGGCAACACTGCGGGCTAAATAGTGCGACCGGCGACATGTCCGTGCCACTACTATGGAATGGCACCACCTGCTATAAAGGTGAAGTGGAAATTATAAATTACTTCCAAACAAAAATTTAAAAACAAAAATCCCTTGAATTATTCAAGGGATTTTTATATCCAGCTAAAGGCTTTATGTCCCTAAACTTTAGGGCGGTTAGCCTCACGATCTCCCCACAGGGAGATCAAATATTGACTATCCAATAGAAAAATTGTAGAACATTTTTGGCCTTTAACTGAACAGCTCAATTATACAATACGCTTTACTGAGTGTCAAAAACCCCGAACTAGTCGGGGTTTTTGTTTTTTAATATTATTTTTTCCGATCTTATTCCAGCAATCCGTCAATGTTTACATCGTACAAAACTTGTTCTTGCACCAAACGGTAGCTGATCAATTCTTCGGCTTTAAACCAAATGTCAACTTCTCTTTTGGCTTCTTCTGGTTTGTCGGAACAGTGAATCAAATTTCTTACAGCACGACTGTCGAGATTGGCCAATTCATAAGAATCCAAAGTGAGATCGCCGCGGATAGTACCCACATCAGAAGTAGTTGGCTCAGTACCACCAACCAATTTTTTTACAATATTTACAGCTTGGTTTCCTTCCCAAACCATTGCCACTACCGGGCCACAGGTCATGAATTTCACCAAAGCGCCGATAATATCGCGACCGTATTCAATCGCTGGCTTGTCTACCGGCAGACCATTAGCCGCGCGGTTTTTTACCACATTGGCACCTTTTTCTTCATACCATTTATCATCTTTATCATAGTGAGTCCAGCAATTTTCAGCAGTGGCCATCACCAATTTCAAACCTACTAATTTCAATCCAGTACGTTCAAAACGCTTAATAATTTCACCAATCAAAGCACGCTGTACACCATCTGGTTTAATGGCAACAAACGATCTTTCCTTACAAATAAGCTGAGCCATAATATTTTTATTAAAAGTAATTCGCTTAATTCTAATCAATTTTGGCTAAATTGTCAACTTTACTCGAAAATAGCGAACCGCAGAGAGACTTTCTTGCTTTTGATATCATAGACCACCAACAAACCGGCTAAAATTAAGCCTACATCAGGCACACCTCGTACATAACAATACTTATTTACAGTCTTTTGCATTTTATGCTTTTTGGCCGGGGTGATAGCCAAATCCGTAGCCAGCTCACCAACGGCACGAGTTTTGACTTCAATAAAATAATAATCCCCGTCCTTCATCGCCACAACATCGAGCTCCCCCACGGTCGAATAAAAATTCCGCTCTTTAATAAAAAACCTGTGCCTCTCTAAAAAGGCACAGGCTAAATTTTCTCCCCATTTACCGATTAATTTCCCCCTCCCCGACATATTTTATTTTTTTGGTAAATATTTTGATTGCAAATCTCTTTTGGCTTGCTCAGTACTAATCAAAGGCAGGCGTTTGGTAGCATAGAAAACTACTTTGAAAGTCCACCACACCAATAACACTGCCCACAAGACCAACCAAAAACGCCAAGCTAAAAATGAAACCTGCTGTTGGCGGAAAAACATCCAAAGCCATCCCAAACAACCCATAGTGATTAAAAGATTGCCAGCACGACGCAACACTTCTTTGGTGCCGCCGCTAATTTTTTCATTACTTACTCGGACAATTTTGGCGATAAGTCCGGCCAAAATCATTACCAAAAAACTGACAATCCAAAACCATCTTACTGCTCCAACAGCGATAAACGGCTGATAAAACCAATACGACCCCTTCAAAACATTTTGTATCTGCATAAATTAAACTTTTTTAAATAACAAACAATAATGATAATCACTACAAGAAAAATTTTCTACTAAACGCAATCCACAATTTTCGGCAATTTCTATTACTTTTTGCGGATCAGCACTGGACTGATCTTGTGGCCCCAAAGTGCCAAGCGCTCTACTCCAGTCCACCACTACTACCTGACCATCATCTTTTATCAATCTGGCCGCTTCAGACAAAGCACCGGCCTTATCTTTGAGATGCGAAACCACATTCATAAAAAAACAAGCGTCAATACTTTTGGCTGGAATTGGAGTTTTATTTACTTTTTCAATATCCGACCAAACCGTCTGCACATTTTCCAAACCTTCAGATTTCACCCAACTACCCAAACTGTTTAAAACATCTTTAAGTATATCCACGGCATAGACCACACCTTTTTCTCCTACGGCGCGCGCGGCTGGGAAGACAAAATGTCCGGTGCGACCACAACCCATATCAGCCACCCGCATACCGGAAGAAAGGCCAACTTTTTGGAAAATTTCCAACGGATTAATTAATGCCCGGCCGGAAGTTTGCATATTATCTAATAAATAATTTACCAATTGTCCCCATCACAAAACCGCCGAACATGTTGGTAATCAATAAAAATCCGATAAATATTCCAAAAATTCCAATGAACTTATACATCAATCGACTGCCGCCACTGGTGCCTAAATTTTCCTCGGCCCAGGCAATGGTGCCAAAATTTTCCAAAAACCATTCGGTTTTTAAAATTAACAGCACCCCTACTAACACTATCATGACCCCAATGAAATATTGCATAAAAATCTTAAGTGCTCAGGAGAAGATTCGAACTTCCAAGGCCTTGCGGCCGCTACCACCTCAAGGTAGTGCGTCTACCAATTTCGCCACCTGAGCTAATTTAATTAAAACTTCCTATTCCTGCCCAAAATCATTTCTACTTTGCTATGGGCTAGTTTAATTTTTACTTTTATCTCTTTACTCACCTTTCCGTCGGCTTCGACAGTAAAGGGAGTGTTGGATAAAATCTCCATTTCTTCAAATGGAAAGATGCTGGGGTCCTCATAGTTATAACCCCACCAACCCTTCTTTGTCAATGGTCTTAGGAACGCCTCTAGCTTACCATCTTGCGGATGGACCACTTGTTCATTCTTGTCTTTTTTGTCTTTTTTCCAATAAAAAGGCTGTAAATTACAGACTACTACTTCCATTTTATCTTTGGTCGTCACCGCAAATCGTTCATCGTACACTACCTTGATGGCTGCTGGACGCACATGTAACTGAGAAACAAAATAACGATTGTTCATCCAGCCCACATCCAGACGCTCCTTGCGGCGTTTGGAGAGCACATCACAGCCGTCCAATCCCTCAGGAATACCGAGTACCTGCGCGATAGTATTGTCTGATCCCACCGGCAAAAAACCAAATATACAATTACAGGTGGCAGCTTTGGAAAGCACATACCCAAAAGTGGCATCGTTGCCCACAATCACCACGGTCTTGGCGCCGCGACGAATTTCTTCATCCACTATCTGCTTGGGATCAATAAAATTATTCAAACGCAAAATTTTTCCGGCAATTCCATAGTCGGTCAAACGCACTTCCATTGCCTTGATAAGCGAATCATACTTTTTCTGGCGCAAAAAATTGTCATACAAATAAACATACATACCGGCACGGATTATCCTTTATTAACTACTCTTCCGATGACACCGCTTCTTCGCCACGACGAGACGCTCTGGTACGCACGCGCGCTTCCCCAGCCTCGAGGCCAGGCATAGACACTTTGCCAAATAACAAAGCTCCCGGCTCAATGGATAAAACTTTTACTTCAATATCACCCATCACTCGAGCGGTGGATGTAAGTTCCAAACTTTCACGCACTTTTAAATTACCTTTTACTTCACCAGCGATTTTGGCGCTACCAGCCCGCACATTGGCCATAATTTTGGATCCCATTTCCACCGACAAAAATCGGCTGGTATGGACACTGCCGGCCACGGTACCTTTGACAATGATATTTCCTTCCGAAGCAAAATCACCTTCTACATTTACGGACGGACCAACCACGGTTTCCACCTCATCAGATGGCTGCTGAGATCCCATATTATCGGTCATTTCCACTTCTTCGCTGATATTCTTGGGGGCGGATTTTTGAAAAATCATAGATGATACATTATTATAATTATTAGTCTTACTATTTTACAAAATTTTAAAGAAAAAAACAACACCGCCTGTCAATAAATTATACCGCAGGATCAGGTGGCATCACTGGCTTAAATGGAATCCAAAATCCAAATTGACCACCTTTGCCTAGTCCAGAGCTATGAGCCCATACTTTACCGCCGTGCGCTTCAATAAATTTACGACAAACATACAGACCTAGGCCAGTACCGTTTACATTGGTGCCTTTAACATTTTCACCGCGATAAAATTTCTGGAAGAAATTCACCTCATCGGTTTTGTTAAAACCAAAACCTTGATCACTGACTACAATACGATAACCGTCATAATCATTCTTCACTTTTATTTTTACAGTACCCTTGTCGGAATATTTAAGAGCGTTGTCAATAAAATTAAATACTACATGACGAATTTTTTCTTCATCACCAACGATATTTATAGGATCAGAGTTATTCCACTCCAAAGTCATATTTTTATCTTTGGCTTTTATTTTGAATTCCTCCACCAAGACGTCTATCATGTGAGCAACATCGAATTCAATAAACGTAAACTTGGTACGTCCTTGTTCGATACGGGAGATATTTAAAAATTCATCCACCAACTTGATCAAATGCTCATTGCTCTCATCCATGTTATTCAAAATTTCTCTGGTCTGTTTCGTAATTTTTCCGTAGCCGCCGTCTTTAATCAACTCAATATAACCTTTCAAAATTGAAAGTGGCGTTCGCAATTGATGAGAAGCGATAGATAAAAATTCGGTTTTTTGTTTATCAAGTTCTTGCAAACGCAAATTAGCTTTTTCCAGGGAATTGGCCATTTTAGTCACCTCTTCTCTTCTATTAATTTCAGTACGTACCGATTTGATAAGTACCATACCTAACACTGCCAAAATAATCGCAAAAACTACACGAACCAACACATCTCTCAAACTTGGAGAAAAGAAAATTTCCATTACCACAAAAAATTCCGCTAAACCTACCATCACTTCAGTCAATACGGCCTTTTTACCAAGCAAATGATGGCGACTCACCGCGTAAAATAACATAATCGGAAAAACTAAACCCGAAAGATAGGCAAAGGGAAATTTGGTATCAATATTATACGCAAACAGATAGGCTGATCCGCCAATAAAAATTACAATCGCAAACGCGATAAAAACATAAATTGTTTGTAATCTAATAATACGGTCTTTCGCTTTTAAAAAAAACTTTAAAACATTAACAAAAAATAAACCAGTGCCAAAAAAGAAATAACCCAAAAATACCGTGTGTAAAATTCTGGCCTGACTATGCACTCCCCAGGAATAATAGTAAATGCCGTCTACAAAATATTTACTTTGACTTAAAAAAGCAAAAGCAAAAGCTAATATATAATTAATTACTAATAAGTTTTTTTGTTTGTTGGTTTGTTGAGTAAAAACCAAACTAAAATGATGCATGAGTGGCGGCATAAAAGCCACACCCATATACACAAATCTATCCCAAAAAAGGGCTGATGATAAATCACCACGCGACACAAACATCATAAAGGTGCCGACCATCCAAAATAACATGCTCACATTAAAACCAAACAATAATTGATTCATGCGCGAATGATAATCTTGGGATAAAACAAATAAACCAAAAAACAAAACGAATAACGCGCACGTGAGTGGTAGGGTTGTATAAATATCAAACATAAAATTTTTAATACTTGATATATTATACCACAAAAAAATCCTTATAAAAAGCAAGCACCCTGGATCCGTAGATCCAGGGTGTGCCAAATTGGCATGAGTTTGAACTCCCGTCGTCCTAGGACGACTTGGTGTTACCGGCGAAGGCGTATTGCGGCACCTCCACATTAGTTTGAGAGTGCACACGCTCGACGAAAGCGTGCACATCCGACCAGCTGTGATGATCTCCGAAGGAGAACGGCGGTTGCGGAGCGATCCGCAGAGACTGGAAGTGGGTGTCACACCACCGCACGGCATCGAGCGGGATCTTCTGTCCCGCCAAATGGCCGCGCCAATCAAAGACCGCCCGCGCGATCGTTTCCATGGTGCACCCCCAGAGCACGTGATGGCCACCGGCCCCCACATCCCTGAGAGGATTACCATTGAATTGACCGAACGACTCCGGCAGAGCGAGATCAGCGAATTGACCACAACCGGAAGTGAGGACCAGACGGTCCGTCTTCCATTCGTGGTGTTCGCTGCACGCAGCCGGCGTAGTCATATCAAGAACAAGTGCACCGGTCGGGATTTCGCTGGGAGCGAGATTCATACCGTTTGTAGCCACGATCACTAGATCACTCCGGTGCTCATGACAGGCCGTCGACTTGTCTTGATGGATCACGACTTCGCAGTCACCGACGACACGAGCGCGCAGCTCGTTGAGTCGTTCACGATTCGTACGATCTTCCACCTCATTTCTACCACTCTTACCCACGAGCATGACACTAGCGGGATTGAGTGAAGGCAGCATACGGGCCACCACGTCACCAATGGCACCGTTGGCACCAATGACAGCGACATTGAAGCCCTTGTGGAGGCCAGCGCGCCGGATGGTCTCGAGGACCAGAGCCGCCGTACCAGCATCACCGTGGGTGGTAGAGACGAACGGATCCGTCTTCACCCAAGGATTTTCTTCCAGAAACTTCTGACCATGACGCGTTGCAATCTTGGTAGCGGCCCCCCAGCCCAACGTCAGATGCACCTTGTCCTTCTTGGCTTCCATGATCGCGGTGAGAGCGACATCTTCAGCCCACTTGTACGCCCGACCATCGTAGCAGGCGGTCATGAAGTCACCAGCCAAGACCGGGATAATGTAGAAATCAACCCAGACCGGCTGCCCCATGCCGTCCGTCGGAATGACGGGGAAAGAGAACCAGTTGATAGCCTCGGGAGTCTCACCATCCCGATCCCGCGGCCAATTCCTGCCCATGATATCCAGCTGCTGACCGATGAGTTCAGTAGACAGATAACCGTGAAGCAGTGCGTGTGCAACGAAGGCCACACGCGGCCAATTCTTCTCCGGCCAACTTGGACGGAGAGGGCGCTCGATACGCATGTAGCCTCCCTTTTTCTGCCCCTCGACAGAAAGTGTTGATGACCCGATGATAAATACAAAAATATTATATCCATCATCTGGATATCAAACACATATCCAAACTAATCCCTAAATCTTCCCAAACTAATATCCAACGCGCGATAAATATTGTTTAAGGTTTTTACTTTTAATTCCCCTTTTTTGGCTACCAACAGTTCGCGTGGTACTGTATAAATTTTATGCAACATACAAATACCATCATCGCCTACTCCCAATTCATCTTTGTCTATCAACACTTCATTAGCAAAAACTTCTTCTCCTTTTTCATATGGCTTTATCAAAGCGCAAACTGCTGTAGGCAAACCATCATTTAAAATATTATCTTGCAGAATTATTACAGTTTCTTTTTTTTTAGCTGCCGACTCATACAAAAAAACATCCCCTCTTTTTATAGCACCACAATACATTTCATCAAAATCAAACACCATATTATTTTTGTCTTTTTTTCACTACCGCGCGTAATTTTTCTTCCATTTCTTTTATTTCAATCTGGTGTTTATGTTCCAAAATACATTTGGCAATAAATTCACTACGCTTGCCGTGCGCAAAAGCATTACGAAAATAAGTTGCCAAAGATTTAGGCAGCTTGATAATTACACGTTCCACCGAATCGTTTTCGTCCTTTTTGTAAGCTATCATATAAATCTACCCTACACCTAAATAGTGCACCTGTAAAGGTACACTTGTGGAAAAATCAAAAAAGACCTTTTTAAGGTCTTTTGACTAATTATGCTTCAGAACCGACCGCTTCTTCAATATTTTTATACCCATCCCGCTTTAACAGCTCGGCCAACCCCTTATTTATATTCATAATAGCGGCTGGACCACCGTAAATAAACCCAGTAATTAACTCCAGGGCGCCTGCGCCGGCTTTTATCTTTTCATAGGCATTCTGAGCCGAGAAAATTCCTCCCACACCAATAATCTGCAAACGTCCGGCAGAGGCCCGATACAAAATTTTTATTACTTCATTGCTTTTATCGGTAAGCAGTCCGCCGGAAATTCCACCCGGATGATTCAGATCTTGCTCAGTACTATTTTTCTCTTTAATACTTTCGCGTTTCTTGATGAGATTGGTAGCCACTATAGCCGCGATACCGTTTTCTACACAAATCTCCACAATTTCTTTATATTGACCAGCACTCATATCCGGTCCTATTTTCAAAAATAAATCGGCTGAATATTTTTTCTCCTTTTTAAAATCATTGATAGTTTTTGTAAGTTCGCGAATAAATCCAACCTGAGAAAAAATATCACAGCTGGCCACATTGGGACAACTAACATTAAGCGTGACAAAATCAGCGTGGGGAGCTAATAGCTCAAAACTTTTTAGATAATCGACAGCCATTTCTTCCAACTTTAGTCCTGTGGTAGGAGCAATACTAATTCCGATAGGATGTTTTTTATTTTTTAATTTAGATAATTTTTCCGCCACCGCCAAAGCGCCGATATTACACAAACCGTAAAATACTATCAACCCCTTGTCTTTTGGAATACGCCACAAACGTGGCCTAGGATTGCCGACTTGGGCGCTATAAGTCACTGAACCTAATTCAGAAAACCCAAATCCTAGCATTTCATAAGCCAAAGGCGCTACTACATTTTTATCAAAACCGGCCGACAGTCCGACAGGATTGGAAAAATTCAGATTACCGATTTTGGTGCTTAAGATTTGACTATTGAAATTAGTAAAATTTTTTATAATACCAGAAAATAGAGGCATCTCACTGAACACTTTCATCACTGTGATAACAAAATGGTGTACGTCTTCGGGATCAAACTGAAAAAAAATAGGACGAATTATTTTTTTATAAATCATAGTTTACATTTCATCTACCGCATCAATAGACAAAAGATTTAAACAATTTTGCAAAACTTGTTTGGTGGCGGCACACAGCGCCAGACGAGCTTTGGTAATTTCTTTATTCTCATTATTCAAAACACTGTGCTTGGCATAAAAATTACTAAAACTTTGAGCCGTATCAAAACTGTATTTGGTGAGCACGGAAGGATTATAATTATTAAAAGCCTTAGTTACCGCTTCGCCATATTCGCCAAGCATCAACACCAACTGTTTTTCTTCAGGTGAACTCAGTAGATTAAAATCTACCGCCTTGGTGAATTTGCCTTTGCGTAAAATACTGTTAATACGCGCCACCATATACAAAACATAAGGCCCAGTAAAGCCTTCAAATTTGGTAGCGGCCGCGAAATCAAAGATGACGGTCTTACCCGCTTCATGTTTGAGAAAATCAAATTTAACAGCGGCCATCGCTACGGTCCAGGCGGTTTTGGCTATTTTCTTCTTACTCCAGTCGGTGTGACGTTTGGTGGTTTCTTCCAAAATCTTTGCATATACTTCATCGCGCACATCGTCATATAAAACTACTTTACCTTTTCGAGAAGACATTTTTCCATCCGGCAACATTACCAATCCATAGCCGATATGGGTCATCTTGTAATTGTACCCAGCCTTTTGCAAAACTCTAAATAACTGTTTAAAATAAAAATCCTGTTCGCTACCAGTAAGAGTAATACTTTCGGAAATATTTTTATATTTTTTATTTTTGGCGACTGCCAAGCCAAGATCGCTGGTAAGATACAGCCCGGCACCATTACTTTTACGCAGAAGGGCGATATCCAAATTTTCCGAAGTGAGGTCCATAATAATTGCTCCGCCCTCGCCCACCGTAGCCACACCATTTTTGAGAAGTTCATCCACGATTTTTTGTCCGTTATCTTTCACATCCTGTTCATAAAAAGTATAGGCCAATTTTAAACCGAGCTCGCTGAAAGCTTTATCAAAACCGTCGATACTCCACTGTCTAGTTTTTTTAAAAAGCGACCAGATACTTTTGTCACGTGCTTCCAATTTTTTTTGCATTGCAAAAGATTCTTCTTTTAATTCTGGATGATCCTCTAGATATAAAGAAGATTCGGCATAAATTTCACCCAGCCATTTTTGCTCCTGGCCTTTTGGCGGTTTTTCATTGGCGTGAAATTTTTGTAAACCCCACAGACATTTGGCCACATGGGCACCAAAATCATTGAGGTAATTTATTGCGGTGATACTTACACCGTTGGCCGCAAAAATATTGGTAAGGGCGTTGCCCAAACAAATATTGCGCAAATGACCGATATGAAGTTCTTTATGAGTATTGTTACTAGGATATTCAATAATTACTTTTTTGCCTTTTTGAGAATTATTGAAACCATATTTTTTGGATTGTTTTTGTATTGATTCTATAGTAGTCTTGGACACCGCGCCGGAATTGAGAAAAAAATTCACATACGGACCGACGGTGATTACTTTATCCACGCCGTATTTTTTGAGGTCTGATTTTTCTAAAATTTCTTTTACTGACAGAGCACACTCAACTGGATTTTTGCCTTGCGACTTGGCCAAATCAAAACAAGGAAATGCCAAATCTCCCATCTGTGGATTGGGCGGGGTGGAAAATTGAATATTAAAATTTAGACCATGATCGGATAAAATTTGTAATATTTTTTCTTCCAATTGCATAATTTTTTATTTTACTTTTACAAACCAACGACTACCTTTTTTGATAATATCACCGGATTTAATTACAGCGGAATAATTTCCTTTTTCTACCTTTGTGTCATTTATACTTACACCGCCCTGATCAATTACCTGACGAGTTTCAGACTTGCTTTTGCAAACCTTGGCCTCTACCAAAAGCGCAGAAATTTCATAAACACTTGGTTCAATTTCCGGCATTTCATCCGGCTGTTCTTTTTTGGAAAATGTGGATACAAAATATTCCTGAGCTTTAGCAGCGGCCGCTTCTCCCAAAAATGTCTTTACCACTTCACCGGCCAAGCGCAACTTAATATCACGCGGATTAGCACCGGCTTTCATTTCTTTTTCAATATTAGAGATTTCATCTATTGGCATTTTGGTACAAAGCTCGAAGCCTTTCATCATCATGTCATCGGTCCAGCTCATCACTTTGCCAAACATATCTTCGGGAGTGTCAGATAGCGCGATCATATTACCCTCACTCTTACCCATTTTTTTACCGGTGCTATCTACCAATAATTTTGTGGTCAAAACAAATTTTTCTTTATTTTTCAAATCTTTCATTAGATCACGGCCAGCCAACATATTAAAGGTCTGATCGTTGCCACCCACTTCGCCATCTACATCCATCGCCACACTATCATAGGCCTGCATCACCGGATACAAAAATTCGTGTAAAAAAATCGGTTTGTTTTCTTCTTTTCTTTTTTCAAACATATCGCGTTCCATCATGCGCTGTACGGTAAAATGAGAAGTTAATTCCAAAACATCGGCAAAATTTAATTTGCCGTGCCACTCACCGTTGAATTTTAATTCCACCGGATTTTCTCCTTCAAAATTTAAAATAGTAGCGGCTTGAGCTTGGTAATTTTTGCAATTAGCCAAAACTTGCTCATGAGTGAGAGCGGTACGAGCTGAAGTTTTATCGGTCGGGTCACCAATCATACCGGTATAGTCACCAATAAGCATAATTACTTTGTGCCCCAAATCCTGAAACTGGCGGAGTTTCATCATCGTGATGGCATGTCCGATATGCAAAGTCGGCGCGGTCGGATCGTAGCCAGTATATAGAACAAGTCGTTTCCCCTCTTTGAGGCGAGCTTCCAGAAATTCTTTTTTAGGATAGATATTTTCTACGCCACGAGAAAGCAATTCTTGAATTTTTTCTTGATTAGTTGAGATTTTCATAAATTAAATTTGTGATTTTATTTTATCTCTTTTTTCTTGCGCCTCGGCCAATTTTTGTTTTTCTTTGTCTATCACAGCGACCGGAGCATTTTGCGCAAATTCGGCGTTATTTAATTTTCCTTCTATGCCGGCGATATATTTGGCCAAAGATTCTAGTTCTTTTTTTAATCGTTCTTTTTCTTTTTCTAAATCTACCACTCCAGCCAAATCTATAAATACTTCGACACCGCCTTCCACAAAGCCAATAGCGGTTGCTGGTTTAGCGACTTGTGTAGAAATTTCTAGATTATCTAATCTAGCTAACGCTTTGATAATCTCAGAATTCTTTTTTAGTAATTCTAATTTCACTCCGGCGCCCACTAAGACGTTTAGTTTTTTTATTGGTTCTATTTTATTTTCTGAGCGCAACATTCTAATTCCGGCAATTATATCTCTAATTAATGTAGTGTCTTCGAAAATTTGTTCCTCTAAAAATGGCTCGCGGTGTAGCTGTGGCCATTTTTCCACCATCAAAATTTTATCGGTACCGTATATTTCACTCCAAATTTGCTCGGTAACAAAGGGCATAAAAGGATGCCACAATTTCAAAAGGGTATTCAAAATATAATTTAAGATCGCTGATTTATCACCTTCTATTTTAGCAATTTCCAAATACCAATCAGCCAGTAAATCCCAAGTAAAACTTCTCAATAATTCTCCTGCTCCAGAAAAATGATAACCATCCAGGCTGGAATTTACCTGATTAATAGTCGAATTTAATTGCTGCAAAATCCATTCATCAAATAAAGTTTTAGCTTCCGGCAAACCAACATCTATTTTTGGTTCTGGAATATTGAGCAACATAAAGCGCGAAATATTCCAAAGCTTGTTGGTGAAATTTCTAAACCCTTCTACTTTTTCTTGTGATAACTTCAGATCATTGCCCGGAGTATTACCGAGCAACAAAGAAAGTCTGGTAGCGTCGGCACCAAATTCGGCAATCGTATCAAGCGGATTGATAACATTACCCAAACTCTTGCTCATCTTTCTACCTTTTTCGTCGCGTACCAAACCATGCAAATACACTTTTTCAAAAGGAATTTGGCCAAGCGTATAGGTGGTCATAAGAATCATACGCGCTACCCAGAAAAACAAAATATCATAACCAGTTTCAAGCAAACTGGTAGGATGAAAAGTTTTTAGATCAGCGGTATTATTTGGCCAACCTAAAGTAGAAAATGTCCAAAGACCGGAAGAAAACCAAGTATCCAGAGTATCAGGATCTTGTACCAAATCCACACTACCACAATTTGGGCATTTCTCAGGAGAATCTACCGACACCATTGGTTTTTCACAACCTTGCAGACATTTACCTTTATCCAATCCATGACAATACCACACCGGAATTCTGTGCCCATACCAAATCTGACGCGAGATACACCAATCACGCAAATTATTTATCCAGTGGAAATAAACTTTTTCAAATCTGTCCGGAATTACCTCAATCTGTTTATTACTTACCACCTGTTGCATCAATTTTTTGAGTGTAACTTTGTCGCCAGACTTTATTCCTTCGATACTGGAATTTTGTAAGACAAATTCTTTGTTTACATCCACAAACCACTGTCTGGAAGGAAGCGGCTCAATAGCGTAGCCACAACGATAACAAATAGAAAGATTATTTGGGATCTCTTCTTCTTTTTCGAGCAAATTATTTTCTGCCAACCACTCTACTACCTGAGCGCGAGCCGCTTTCACTCCTAGGCCTAAATATTTTTCTCCCGCCTCTTTGGTCATCAGACCATCTTCATCAATAATTTTAATTACAGCCAAACCATTTCTCTGAGCCATTTCATAATCGGTCGCACTGTGAGCCGGAGTTACACCAAGCGCACCCGTACCAAAATTCATATCAATGCTTTCTTCTCCAATAATTTTAATTTTTAAATCAGCGCCGCCACCAAAATTTTTCACTAAAAATTCCTGACCAATATATTTGGCGTAGCGTTCGTCCGCTGGATTTACAGCTAGAGCAGTATCTCCCAATTTAGTTTCGGGACGAGTAGTAGCAATTGATATTGGAAAATCTTTGGAATATTTAAAAGTATAAAGTTTGGCAATCTGTTCTTTATGTTCTACTTCATCATCAGCCAAAGTAGATTTACAGCGTGGACACCAATTGACTAGACGATAGCCGCGATAAATTAAACTATCATCATACATTTTTTTAAAAACCGTGCGCACGGCCAAATTTCTATCATCATCCAGAGTGTAGGCTTCGCGACTCCAATCCATACTCGATCCCATTTTTTTACATTGATCCACAATGGTATCGTGGGATTCTTGCGCGAATTTTTCCACTTCCGCCAAAAATTTTTCTCTGCCTAATTCATTTTTTGGATCCTTTATTCCTTTTTCAATCAAAAGTTTTTCCACCTTGGTCTGGGTAGCAATCGCGGCATGATCCGTACCTGGGAGCCAAAGAGTTTCAAAACCGCTCATTCTTTTGTATCTGGTCACCAAATCTTCGATAGCCAGCATGGAAGCGTGGCCAATATGAAGGGTTCCGGTCACATTGGGCGGCGGCAAAACCATACTAAAACTACCCTTGGCAACATCGGTCAGTCCAGATTTTTTACAATTATCCGGATTGAAAAATCCGCTTTCTTCCCAGCGTTTATAGATAATATCTTCATATTTTTTAGGCTCATAAGCCTTTGGCAGTTCTTTCATACGGTAAATTTGGCTAATTACAGCTATTTTATTTTTTTAAATTCCTCCAAATTACCCTAATATTTTACCTAAAACTAGACAAAAACGCAAGTTTGGCGCACTATTGACAAAAGTGGCCATTCTTGATATTATCACCTGTTCTATATGCTAAATGAAAAAGAACAAATCAAGCAGGCTATCGAGACGGCACGTCATGTGCTCGTGATTTTTGATCGCTCTGAAAACACCGACGCTTTGGGTGCGGCTTTGGCATTGGCGGATTTTTTGGAAAAAGACCACAAATCAGTGGACATCGTCTGTGACGATTTTACGACTTCAAAAAATTTGGAATTCTTGGAAGGGATAAAAAAAGTAAAACCCGGGTTGGAGCACATTCAAAAATTTGTTATCAAAGTAGATGTATCCCAAACCAAAATCGATAGCATCAGCTACGATGTCAAAGACGACTGGCTCTCAATTTATCTCACTCCCAAACAAGGAATGATCACCAAAAATGAATTGCGCACGGCGCAATCCAGCTACAAATACGATTTGATTATTACTCTCAATACGCCGGAGCTAGAAATGTTTGGCGGTATTTTCCTCAACAACACCGATCTATTTTATCGCACCACAATTATAAATATCGACTACCGCTCCGACAATGAACGCTACGGACAAATAAATTATATCGACCCAAATGTGACTTCGGTTTCTGAAATAATTTATCAGCTCAGCAAGCTCTGGTATGAGCCGTATTTGAATGCGACCAATGCCACCGCAATGCTTACCGGCATGATCGCGTCCACTCACAGTTTCAAAACTACCAATGTTACTCCGCTTACTTTGCAAGCCGCCGGTGAACTGATCAATCATGGCGCGGACAGAGAAAAAATTATTCACCATCTCTACCGCACTCGCAGTCTTTCCACTTTGAAATTGTGGGGCACCGCTCTGATGCGTCTTAAAATAGACACTATCAAACACTTCGCTTGGACTTTTCTTACCAGAGAAGATTTTATCAATGCTGGCGCCAATCATGCCCAACTCAAAGATTTAATTACCGAATTAATAGATAACTCTCCAGAGGTAGATTTGACCCTGCTGATATATGAAGATGAAATCGGCGGAGAAAAAGTAACCAGCGGTATATTGCATTCTAAAAAAGGACACGACACTCTACAGATGCTCAAACAATATAATCCTACCGGCCTTCGTCATCGCGCCAATTTTATTATAAAAAATATCGGCATCGCGGAAGCGGAAAAAAATATTATCGAAGAAATAAAAAAATCCCTGAACTAATCAGGGATTTTTATTTTATATCAAAGCGCTTCCGGTCATTTCAGACGGGATATCAACTCCCATCAAACTCAATACTGTTGGAGCTACATCCGCCAACACCCCTACCGGATGCATCAGACTCAGATCGCCCTCGGGCGGATCTCCAGCTGGTCCGGCTTGTCCTTGAAAATCTTTACCAATAATTATCAGCGGCACTGGATTGGTAGAATGTTCTTTGTCGATTTCACCAGTTTGTAAATTTATTACTTCTTCCGCATTGCCATGATCGGCGGTGATTACTATTACTCCACCTTTGGCCAAAGTATGTTGAACCACTTCTCCCAGAGCTTTATCGGCCGCTTCACAACCTTTGATAGTGGCCGCGACATTGCCGGTGTGTCCTACCATATCCGGATTGGCAAAATTCAACGCTACCAAATCATAATTACCACCATCAATTGCTTTTACTGCCTCTTTGGCCACACCAGCCGCTGACATCTCCGGTGCTTCGCTATAAGTAGCGACACGAGGTGACGGCACAATCGCTCTATCCTCTCCGACAAACGGTTCTTCTACCGTGCCATTTAAAAAGAAAGTGATATGGGCGTATTTTTCTGTTTCAGCCACATGAAATTGTTTCTTGCCGGCTTTACTGACAGTTTCGGCCAAAGAATTATGCACTACCATCGGCGGATAAGCCACTACCGCTGGCAAATCTTTTTCAAATTCCGTCATCGTAACAAAAAATAAATTCTTGATATACTCGCGTTCAAATTTATTAAAACCCGGCAACACAAAAGCTTTGGTTAATTCACGCGCTCTGTCCGGACGGAAGTTAAAAAATATCACCGCGTCATTTTCTTTTATCGTTGCGACCGGTTTGTCATTTTTAGTAATGACAGTTGGAATAAATTCTTCATCATAATTTTTTACCGCGTAAGAATCATCGATGACTTTCATCACATCATCGCCAGTTCTATCGGACACACCCAAAGCCATTGCTTTGTAAGCTTTTTCACATCTGTCCCAGCGATTATCACGATCCAGCGCGTAAAAGCGGCCGCTCAAAGTAGCCAACTCACCCACCTTGGCTTCTTTTATTTTGTTTAACAAATCTTGCACGAAAATTTTGCCGGAATTAAATAAGGCGTCACGGCCATCGGTAATACCATGCACAAAAGTACGTCCGTCTAATTTATTTTTCGCGCACAAATCAAGAAGCGCGTAAAGATGAGTATCACTAGCATGAACATTACCGGTACCAACCAAACCTACCAAATGCAAATTGGATTTATTTTTTTTCACATGCTCGAGAGCCTGTAAGAATGCCGCATTTTCAAAAAATGCTCCACTGCTAATATCATTATTGATGCGGGGACAAGATTGGTAATATACGCGCCCGGCACCAATATTCAAGTGACCAACTTCAGAATTTCCCATTTCCCCAAATAACAAACCCACTTCATTACCAGAAGCATAAAGTGTCATTACCGGATAATCTTTAATATATTTTTTTAGATTAGCCATTTTTGATCGAGTGATGGCGTTACCTTCACTGTCAGGCGCCACACCCAAACCATCAAAAATTACTAGGGTTACTGGTTTATAAGACATTTTAAAAAAATTAGTTCAAACCCAATTCGATTTCAATTTCCATCAAACGATTATATTTTTCCACGCGTTCGGAACGAGAAAGTGAACCGGTCTTTATAAATTCGGAATTTACCGCTACCGCCAGATCAGCGATAAAAGTATCGGAGGTTTCACCACTGCGATGTGATACTGCTACTTTATAATTATTTTTTTGCGCCAAAATAATGGCGGCAATAGTTTCACTCACCGTACCAATCTGATTAAGCTTGATCAAGATAGCGTTGGCTACTTTACTTTCAATTCCTTTTTGCAAACGAGCAGTATTGGTCACAAACAAATCATCCCCTACCAAAGTGACATCTTTCCCAAGTTCTTTGGTAAACTTCTGCCAATTATCCCAATCATCTTCGCTCAAACCATCCTCGATAGAAATAATCGGATATTTTTTCATCCATTGTTTGTAAGTATCAATCATTTTATCCGCGCGCCAGCCTTGTTTTTTATTTACAAAATAATATTTTCCACCGTGATAAAATTCCGAAGCCGCCGCGTCAAAACCTAAAAACACATTTTTGCCTGGTACCCAACCGGTATATTTGATAGCTTCCATTATCACCTGCAAAGCACGCTCGTTGTTGAGCAGTTCCGGAGCAAAACCACCTTCATCGCCTACCGAAGTGGCATAGCCTTTTTGACTGAGAATATTTGCCAAAGAATGAAAAATTTGCGAACCCATGCGCACCCGCTCGCTCATTAATTTATGACGAGGAATAATTAAAAATTCCTGAATTGTCAGACCATTATCGGCATGACGACCGCCGTTGAGAATATTCATCATCGGCACCGGCAGACGATACTCTTTTTCTTTAATACCATAAACCGAACGCAAATATTTATAAAGTGGTAATTTTTTATTCTGGGCTCCGGCGCGAGCTACGGACATAGACACTCCCAAAATAGCATTAGCGCCTAATTTGGATTTATTCGTAGTTCCATCCAAATCAATCATCTTTTGATCAATTTTTTGCAGATCATCCACTTCCATTCCTACTATTGCTTTGGCAATATAAACATTTACATTTTTTACAGCACCAAGCACGCCTTTGCCGCCATAGCGTTTACCGCCATCGCGCAATTCTAGAGCTTCATGACTACCAGTAGAAGCTCCAGATGGCACTTTAGATACAGCAACAATACCATTTTCTAAAACTACTTTAGCTTCTACCGTTGGGTTTCCGCGTGAATCCAAAATTTCGCGTGCAATAATTTGTTTAATTTTCATATTACTAAAAATGATTTTATGCGTACATTATACCATACCAGAGGAATTAAAAAAAGAGGTTTTTACACCTCTTTTTTAAGCTATATTAAGGTAAAATTTCGTAGGTAACGCTCACATTCATCTCCACATCGCGACTACCACTTGAGATTACTTCCGGACCACCACCTAGACCCGCAGCCGAGTCCATAGCTTTCATAGGGTAAATTGGACCGCCGGTACCACCTTCAAATTCATTATAGGCCACTACCGAACCAACTTTTACTCCCAATTTTTGAGCCAAATCTCTGGCTTTGGCACGAGCGTCAATCAAAGCTTTGGCACGAGCGTCGGCTTTGATATTTTCCGGATCATCTATGGTAAAGTTCAAACCACTTACTTCAGTGGCGCCAAATTTACCAGCTAAGCCCAAAATTTCCGGAATCTTGGTGAGATCACGAATTTTGATAGTAAGTTGATTGGTGACTTGATAGCCAATTAGCTCTTGTCCTTTTTGCTGAGTGTAATTATAGTTTGGATAAATTGTGTAGTTATTCTGTAAATCTTTATCGGCTACACCCATTTTTTTGAGCTCGGCCGTAATTTGATCCATCACTTTTTTATTATCGGTTTGAGCTTTACCAACATCTTTGTCAATATTGGAATAGCCAATAGTAGTAACAGCAATATCATTATTGCCGTTTACTTTTCCATAACCATTTACCACAATGGTTCTTTCCATTCTAGGAGCTCTGCCAATAAAATGATATTGTTTTAGATTGTTATTAATCAATGTGCCAAGAAATACGATACCATACAGCAAAAAAATGACCGCTAAAACACCCGTCATTTTTTGAGTAAATGGACCGTTGGCGTGCCATTTGCTCTGGGTAGAGCCAGCAGAATTTTCACCATTGTCCTTTTTGACTAACGGCGCAGTTTTGTTTGTAGTGATAGGCATAAAACCTCCGACAAACAGTGGGCGCACACCCTCTATTTGTACTTAAAATTAATAAAAATTATTTTTTAATTAAATTTTTCAAACCAGGCAACTTTTTCCCGCTTAAAAATTCCAGCATCGCTCCACCACCGGTGGATACCAAATCAATGTCATTTATTACATCCAAATTTCTGAGAATTTCTACCGTCTCCCCACCACCACAAACCCCAAACGCTTTTCCTTTGGAGCGAGCGGCAATATAGCGCACCAAAGCATAAGTGTCATACTGGTAAGGTGGCTGTTCAAAAAATCCCAAAGCACCATTAAAAACAATCGTATTAGCTTTTTTTAAGTGCTGTGCAAATAATTTTACGGTATTGGGGCCGATATCAAAAACACCTTCGTCCTTTTTTAAATTTAATTTTTTATCCAAAGTTACTACGCGGGTTTTTTTACCTTTCATGGTACCAGCAATCATATCTATCGGCTTTACCACTTTTCTATTTTCCACATAATATTTGGCCTCTTTTTTGTATTTGGCATCAATCGCGGAACAGCCAACCTTGTGGCCAGTGGCGGCTAGATAGGTATTAATAATACCTCCGGCCAAAAGTATTTTATCCGCTTTGGGTAATAAATTTTTTAATACCGGAATTTTGGTTTCCATCTTTATACCTCCGAGAACTAGTACGAAAGGATGTTTGGGATGTTCCAGCACCTGGCTCAAACCGGAAATTTCTTCGTCCAATAACAAACCGGCATAAGACGGAAGAAAATTCTGAATACCGGATACCGAAGCGGCATCACGATGAGCTACTGCAAAACCATCGAGCACAAATAGATCGGCAAGAGCGGCAAGTTCTTTGGCAAATTTTGGATCGTTGGTTTCTTCACCTTTATAAAAACGAATATTTTCCAACATTATTAATTTTTGCCCTTCCCAATCATCACGATTTTCTAATTTATCAAAAACCACTTTGGTATTTAGCAATTTTTCCAATTCCCGCGCTATCGGCAACAATGAAAACTTTTTTGCCCCGCCACGCGAAGACAGGTCTTTTTTCTGAGGACGACCCAAGTGACTCACCAGTATCACGCGCGCGCCGCTATGTAATAAAAATTTTATGGTTGGTAAACTTTTTTGAATTTTAAAATTATCCCGCACTTCACCATTTTTTACAGGTACATTAAAATCTACTCGCACCAAAACGCGCTGGCCAAATAAATGTTTTGCCTGTTTTATACTTTTCAGTTGCATAATAACTATATTATAGCACAAAATAAAAAATATCCCAAAAATTGGAATATTTTTTAGTATTTTATTTTTTAATATTTATTGAGCCAATTTTTCATATCCTTCATCCCCTGGCCAGGTATAATGAGCAAAGGCCCAGGTGGCCAGATCGCGCGCTTCACTAAAACGAGCTTCCATAGTATCAGAGCCAAGCACCACGGTACGAATCGCCCGTTTGCCGCCGTTTTCTATACGCACGGCAAAATTATATTTTGAATCATCGATATAGCCAGTCTTGCCCGCGATTGTGAGATCGCCAAATTTATTCGGCACCCATTTGGTAAGCAACCAATCGGTGGTCCAAATACGACGTGGTTTTTGACCCACTGGATTGGAATAATATTCCGGTGTTTGCAAACTATTAAAAATTTTATCATTGTCTAGAGCGTATTTAAGCATTCTAGCCACATCACGAGCACTACCGACATTACGCTCGTCAATTCCGGTAGGTTCGACAAAGCGCAAAGTGCGCAAACGTAAATCCTGAGCCTTTTCATTCATCTTTATAACAAAATCTTCTTTTTTAATACCAGTACTACTGACCAGCGCATTGACAGCACTGTTGGAAGACCCAATCAAAGCGACATTCCACAAATCCTCCACCGTAAACTTTTCACCGATATTTACAAAATGACTATTGTTGTCGTACACATCCGGCGTAATTTCTACGATTTTTTTCCAATCCGGATTTAAATCAATCAATACCAACGCGGACATCAGTTTGGAAATACTGGCCAGAGGTCGCACCACATCGGAATTTTTTTCAAATAAAACTGTATCGGTTTTGTCGTCCATCAAAATAGCGGCGGCGGCTGTAAGTGGCACACTGCAGATTGCTTCATCTTTTTTAAGAGGAACATTTGGATGACTTACCGGCAAAACCGCCGGCTGTTCATCACCGCCATTATTTATCATAATACGCGGCTGAGATTTTGGTAAAAAATTAACTTTTTGAGAAACCTGCGGATAAGAAACCGAAGCCACAAATAAAAAAACTACTCCTACAAGCATTATACCAAATGATGATAAAAAATCTATAAACTTCTTGGGCATAGATTAAGATAGATTTTCATTACTAGCGGAAAGAGCACCGGTAATATGTTGATGCTGATGTAATTTTTCGTAGTCCGGCAACTCGGTAATACTGTTTAAACCTAAATGGCGCAAATATTCCATAGTAACTTCGTATTTTGGTAAAAGCGAAGCATTATCATCGTTTTCTTTTATCAAACCGCGCATCATGAGATTGCGCAAAATCAGACTACAATTGACGCCACGAATTTGATCAAGTTCAGGTCTGGTAATCGGACCACAATAAGAAATAACCGTCAGGGTTTCTAGCTGAGGACGAGTAAGCTCGCCGCTTACTTCGGCTTTAAGGAAATTTTCCGCCGCCGCTTTATTATCGGGATTGCTCACCATCTGCCAATCATCATTATTTTGCAATAATACCATCCCCGCTTCAGTCGGATTATATTTTATGATCAACTCCTTTAGAGATTCCAAAACAACATTTTCTTCCACCTGCAAAACTTTAGCGATTTTTTTAAAGCTTAACGGTTTGCTGGCTACAAATAAAATTGTTTCAATTTGAGAATTAATAGACATACTAAAAAATTTTTACGCCTAATTTTTGTAAAATACCGGCAATTTTAAACAAAGAAATACCAACCATACTACTATAATCTCCGGAGATTTTTTCTATAAAAATTCCACCCAAACCATCCACCGCAAAAGCCCCGGCTCGTTTCAACGGCTCCCCGGTAGCAACATACTTATCCATTTCCGCCGGAGTAATTTTTCTAAGTTTTACCGTACCAACATCATATCCGGAAAAAACTTTTTTATTATCCGTATCTACCACCGCAAAACCGGTGATTATTGAAACTGTTTGTCCACTAATTTGTTTGAGCATCTTTTTGGCATTCGCGAGCGTGTGGGGTTTGCCCATTATCTGTTTGCCCAACAGCACAAAGGTATCGGCCGCAATCACAATGGCATTTTTTTCTTTGCTGGACACGGCCTGCGCTTTGCCCAAAGCCAAAAACTTCGCCAAATCGACAGGCTTCATTTTTAAGGTCATGTCTTCTTTATAGTCGCCATCCATGACTGAAAATTTTATATTCATTCTGGACAATATTTCTTTACGTCTAGGCGAAGTAGAGGCTAAGATTATTTTTCTTGGCATAATTTTAAACTAATTTAACTTCCATATCTCCGTAATTGTCGCTCTGGCTGATAAACGCTTTTTGGTCACGCATTAATTCCAATAAAGCAAGAAAACTTACGATTACTTCGGTTTTACTTTCGGCACTACTAAGCAAATCTTTAAAATTCATTTTTTTATGTTCTTTCAAGGCGTTCCAAATGCTTTCTACTTTTTGTTTCACCGAAATAGCCCGATCAATAGTAATCTGCGGCAACGGTGTTGGCGGACGCAAACGCGCCACCAATTTTTCCATCGCTTTGTTCAAATCTTTTATTCGAGCATTAAGCGGCAAAACAAATTCCGTAACTTTTACCGGCGGTTCAATACGACCATACGCAATTCGATTCTGCTGCCAGTAAATATTTATTTTTTTACTGGCTTCAATATATTGCTGATACATCTTGAGCTGATCCGCGAGTGACGGACCGTCTTCTTCCTCTGGATTTAGATAAGGCAAAAGGGTGCGCGATTTCATATACACCAGTTTGGTCGCAATCACCAAAAAGTCGGCCAACTCTTCACTTTTTTCCACTTCCAATTTATCCAGGTAGAGCAAAAATTGCTCGGTCACCTGCGACAGAGCAACTTCAGTGATGTTTAATTTCTCCAGCTCGATGAGTTGCAGAAGCAAATCAAGTGGGCCTTCAAATTTTTCTAACTTTAATACTTCAATCATGAAAATTTATTTTCATTTCAAACGAGCGACGTAATCGCAAGCACGCGGTGCTTATTGTTTGTACTCTGGGGGTGAAAGCTGTAAATCAATACGATTGAGATCGCGCGGAAACAAAGTGGCGTATTTTACATTATCAATTTCCAACAATCTGGCAGTAAGACGTTCCAGCCCCATACCCAGTCCACCTTCTGGTGGCATGCCGTATTTAAACGCTTCCAAATAAAATTTAAAATCATCGGGATTTAATTCTTTTCTTTTCATGCTTTCTACCAATTCATTATAATCGTGAAAACGTTGACCACCGGAAGTTATTTCAATACCACGGAAAAGCAAATCAAAACTCTTGGTGAATTCTGGATTCTCTTCATCGGGATAAGTATACATCGGACGCTTAGAAGTAGGATAATGAGTAATAAACACAAAATCCGAATCAAATTTTTTCTTGGCATATTCGCCCATGAAACGCTCTTCGCTTGGTTCTAGATCCGGCTCATTGGTATGATCCACGCCAGTTTCATCTTTAATAATTTGCTGCGCTTCACGTAATTTAAAATTTGGAACTTTTTCTGGGATAGAAGGACGAACATAATTCCATAATTTTAATTCACTAGCACAAGTCGCATCCAAATGATTCAAAATGTGGCGCAACATGGCTGTCTCTAGATCCATTATATCATGGTGGTCTTTAATCATGCCCATTTCCAAATCCAAACCAGTAAATTCATTGAGATGACGAGTGGTAGCATGTTGCTCCGCACGGAAACAATTGCCCACGGCAAACACACGTTCAAATACACCAACCATTATCTGTTTATAAAATTGAGGACTCTGAGCCAAAGTGGCTTTATTTTTTAAATATTTTACCTCAAATACATCGGCTCCGCCCTCAGCGGAAGCGGCCACAATTTTTGGTGCCTGTATTTCAGTAAAATCTTGCGAAATTAAATAATCTCTAAACCCACGGACAATCTCCGCTTGAATTTTAAAGACCGCGCGATATTTATCGGTGCGTAATGTAATTGGTAAAAAGTCCAAATGAATATCTAAACCAATTTTTTCATCTTCCAAATCCAACGGCAATGATTCTGCTTTGGCAAGAACCGAAATGCCTTTAGCCAACACTTCCACCATACCGGTTGGCATGTTTGGATTTTGCTGTTTAGCGCCACGAGCGTTCACGACACCACGAATTTCTACTACCCATTCTGGACGGACATCTTTGAGTAATTCATTAGAAACTTCATCGAGTTCTTGTGGTACACCTACTACCTGCACTACACCTTTACGATCGCGTACATCCAAAAACACAATTTTGCCCATGTTGCGACGAGCGTTTACCCAACCTTGCAAAATTACTTCTTCCCCTACTTTACTAGAGGTTTCCACTGTCAGTGTTCTCATATTATTTATTAAGCATAAAGTTCAGCCAACTCTACCAAACGGTTAGCATAACCATATTCATTATCATACCAAGCAATTACTTTTACCAAATCACCATCCACCACATTCGTCAAAGACAGATCAATGGTGCAAGAATTGGTGTTGCCTATAAAATCACTAGAAACCAATGGCTCAGTGGTAGTAGCCAACACGCCTTTAAATCTTTCAGTCTGGCTAGCTTCAATAAACGCCTGATTAATTTCTTCTTTGGTTACTTTCTTTTTCAAAAGCATCGTGAAATCAGAAATAGAAACGGTAATGGTCGGGACACGGATAGACAAACCATCAAACACGCCTTTTACAGCACTCATAACTTCACCTACCGCTTTGGCGGCACCGGTAGTAGTCGGCACCATATTGCTGGCAGCAGCGCGGGCGCGACGCAAATCTTTGTGCGGACCGTCCTGAAGATTCTGATCGGCAGTATAAGAATGGATGGTAGTCATAAGCGCTTTAGCAATACCAAATTTTTCTTCAAGCACGGCCATGGCGGGCGCGATAGAATTGGTAGTACAAGAAGCATTGTTAATTACAACAGCTGATTCTTTACCGACACGGCCACAATTAACCGCGCGCACATAAGTTGGCACATCCGCACCTTTAGCCGGAGCGCTAAGTATTACTTTTTTAGCACCAGCTTTGACATGGAGTTCAGCTCCTTCTTTGTCTGTAAAGCGACCAGTGCATTCCAATACTACGTCTACTTTGAGCTTGGCCCAAGGCAACATAGCTGGATCTTTTTCAGCATATATTGGTATTTTTTTACCATCCACGATCAAATTGGCTTCATCACAACTTACTTCATGATGATAAGCGCCATAAGCAGTATCGTGTTTGAGCAGATGAGCCAAAGTTTTGGTATCTGTCAGATCATTTATAGCCACAATATTGATATTCTTCTTATCAAACGCGGCTTTGAAAGAGTGACGGCCAATACGGCCAAAACCGTTAATTGCGAGATTCATAGAATATTTATTACATTTTACTAGAATATTATACCGATTTTAGCGGACTAAGGCAAATATACATTTAAGATACTCCCCTTCAGTAAAAGCGGCTAATTCAGGGTGATCTATCCCATGGGTATAGGTCTCAATAATCTGCACAGTGCGTCCGGCCCGGCCAGCGGCTTCAGACAACATATGACGAAAATCTATCATGGAAACATGTTGAGAACAGGAAGCCGTGACCAAGATGCCGTTTGACGGCAACACTTTTAGGGCGGCCTCATTGATCTTACGATATCCCTGCAAACCTTCGTGCACCTTGTGACGATTTTTTACAAAAGCTGGTGGGTCCAAAATTATCACGTCAAATTTGGCACCGCCGAGCTCCGGATCATTTTCAAGTAATCCTTGGAGATAATCTTTTACATCAGCCGAAACCACTTCGGATTTTTTACTGTCTAATTTGTTTAATTTAATATTTTCTTCAACGAGTTCAAGAGCGGTGTTGGACGCATCCACACTCACCACTTTTTTGGCACCAGCCTCAAGTGCGTAAACAGAAAATCCACCAGTATAAGAAAAACAATTTAAAACTTTTTTACCATCGCAATATTTTTGTAAAGCGGCACGCTTGTCGCGCTGATCCAAAAAGAATCCGGTCTTTTGGCCGTGCATAATATCCACGATAAATTTCAAACCATTTTCCAATATTTCCACTTGTTCTGGAACTTTTCCAAATAAAATTCCGGTGTTTGAAGATTTCTCGTTTTCACTCGAAATAACAGTGCCCTCTGCGGTTACGTTATCTTCCTTAGCACGATTACCTACATCGCTGCGTTCATAAATCCCTTTTGGTTTCATTACTTTGGTTAGAGCGGCGACGATTTCTTTTTTCCAAAAATTTATACCGGCATTGTGAAACTGTACGGATAAATAATTATCATATTTATCTACCACCAAACCAGGCAATAAATCATTTTCACTGTTTACCAAGCGATATGAATTGGTCTTTTTGGTTTCTACCAAATCTTTACGCAATTCATAAGCGGCTTTAATGCGGGTGACAAAAAAATGTTCATTTACTTCTTCGCTCTCTTCGTAGCCCCAAAGACGCACGGCAATTTGCGAATAAGAATTAAAATACCCAGCCGCCATAAAATTACCAACTTCATCGCAAAGCTCTATAGGAGTACCGCTTTTAATACCATCAGGAATTCCTTTTAGAGCACCGGAAAAAACCCAAGGATGACGTCCGCGTACTGGTCCCAGGCGTTTGTTTAGCACTATTAATTTAAGCATAAAAGCAAAATGTTTATTGATTAATGCGGTAATATTACCCTAAAACGAATAAAAAAACAATCCCGACTAGGTCGGGATTGTTTAAGACTTTTTACAAGGTTTTTACTTGGATTTTATAGTAAATCCAACACTATTTTCGGCCAATAATTCTTTGGTTTTAAAATCATAGGCACGAATACGCATGCTATAAGCACCGTCGACAAACTTGGTCGCTAATGACTGAGTGAAGGATTGACTGTCAACTTCTTCACTGTCCATATTCCAAGTACCGTTTTTACTTTCGATTACTTTTCCATTTGGACCAACCAACTCACGCACCATTCTTATTTTTTGCTTTTGGTCGGTACTATTAGTGTAGCTATAACTCATTTTCACTGATATTGGCAACGACACATTTGTTTTAACTTTAGCTAAACTATCAGTATTAAAGCTAATATTAGAATCTTCTGTTGCTACCGCGCCAAAAATGAAATACTTTTTCTTTGGCTTCTCTATTTGAATCTTGAAACTATTTTGATCCGATACTTTATTTTTTCCATCAAGTATCATGATTTTGATAGTATATTCACCCGGCTTCAGAGTCTTCAATAAATTTTCTTTGACATCTGATTTAAATATTTCTTTTGCTTTAAACGTTTTAGGCAGGGAAGCAGTTTTTATTACTTTTCCTTTAGCGTCAAGTAATTGGCGAACTACTTTTACCCCCAATTTCTTCGCTGTATCATTTTTATATTGATAAACGAATTTAATTGGTGCGCCCGGATCATAAGAGAAAATTTTCGGCAAGGTAATAATAATCTTAGAAGAAGGATTGGAGACTGCGACTGCCGATGGAGCGGCAACAGCGGTGGTTGACGACATAGCGGTAGTAGTGGCAATTTGAACAGTGGTAGTCGAAGCTGGCATAGCAGCAGTAGTGGTTGCGGTAGCAGTTGTGCTAGTACTAGCTGGAGTTGAGGTGGAAACCGCAACGGTTGAAGTTGCCGCAACACTTGTGCTAGGGATTGATGAACCAGATCCACCGCCACCAGGGGCAGATTGAGTAGTAGCGCTGGCGGTGTCAGAAGATGAACTTTCGCCCGAACCATTGGTAGCTGTTACTTTATAGTAATACAGAGTACTGGCGGACAATCCGGTATTCTCATAACTATTACTACTAGGTGTAGAAACAGAAGAGAAGGTGATATTATCGGTACTGCGATAAACCGTATACGAAGTCGCACCAGAGACCGCTGTCCAACTCAAGTTAACCTGACTAACAGAAGCGGTAGAAGCGGCTAAACCGCTAGGGGCGGATGGAGCATTGGTGGAAGTGGCAGTATAGGTAATCACGAAATCAGTGAAGTGGGGTGTTAAACCCGTAATCTTATTGGTACTAGTATCAATTGTAAAGCCACCTTCTACCTGTACATAATCACCTTTTTCCTCAGAGTAATAAGTTAGTTTTAGATCAGATTCGGAAATGCTCGCTGGCAATGCGCTCAACAAAGAAGTGTAATCAAGTTGAATTTCAGCATTACCGGTCAAGTTTTTAATAGTTGAATCACCAGAAGCAGTGATAGAGAAAGAAGCATTGCCTAAAGCGCCATAATTTGAAGTATCCGGAGCATTAAAATTCTTTTCAAAATTAACTGTGACATCACCAGATCCGGTTTCTAACACACCAGCACCAGCAGTAAGTTTTATGCCACTACCAGAACTATCATTAATAGAACCACCGGTACCAGCGGCCACCACACCCGTAGTGGATGTTGGCACATTTTCACCGGAACTAGCGGCAGTAAGGGAAATATTTTTAGCAGTTTGATTGGCGCTAGCTACCGTCACTGTACCACCAGAACGAGCTGTTTCTGTATGGCGAGGACCAACTGCTCTGACAGTCCAAACACCATTGGTTACTGGTAAGGAGTAAGTGCCATCAGTAGATTTTATCTGAGCAGTTACCACGGTGCCAGAGGCATTTGTACCCCAGACAAAACCATCAGTCATTGCTGTACTACCATCGGATGCATACACAGTACCTTCAATATTAAACCCAGCTGTCTGCAGAGCAATCTGATCCGGATTAGCGCCACCAAAATCATAAGCGGCAGTGTTCGTAGTGAAGGACACATTAGATCCTTTGGTTGCAGCATAACCGGACAAAGAATCTGAGACAGTGTAGCTTCCAGCTTTTATTTGCAGACTATACTGACCATTTGAGTCAGCCACGGCAGAAACAGTAGTAGTCGCGTTAGAAAAAGTTACTAAGGCACCAGGTTGACCAGTACTGGTACTGGCATCAGTATAAATAGTACCAGTTACAATTATAAAATCACTACTACTTCCTAAATTCACCGTCGCAGTGGCACCAGCTGCCACTGTGCCCTGAAACTTACCTACCCCAAATACATCCACGAAATAGTTATAAGTCGAACCTGAAGGTACAGCAAAGGTTGAATTACTACTTAAATCGGATAATTGTTTACTGATACGCTTGTTGTTATCAGCGAAATTTTTTAATTCTACAAAAGCGTTCATGGTCGAAGTGCCGCCAGTGAAACTAAGGGTGATATTTTGAGTAGCTGCAACAGTAATATTCTGAGTAGTATCACCAGACACAGTTACTGTAGCACTTAACTCACCGTAATCTGAATGCCAAGCACCCACGCGATAACTTCCATTACCTAATTTCACAGAATATGCGCCACTACTGTCAGTAGAAACTCCCTTTCTAACGCCACCTACTACCGGTTTATCAGTAGCTAAATTCCATTCTTCAACAAAGAGCGGAATATTGGCTAAAGCTGATCCCACTGTTACTGTACCACTTAGAGTAGAGCAGCTACTGACTGAAGAGGTAAGATTTTGACTAGCTTGAGAAGAACCACTAACAGTCACAGACTTGGAGAAAGTACCACAAGAATCAGTTTTTCCAGAAGGTAATTCGGACCGAACCGTCCAAGTACCATTGTCTACAAACAAAGTATAACTACCATCTGAACTGGTCTGACCAAAAACTGTATTTCCATTTGTATCTATCGCCATGACCGAGGCATAGCCAATACCATTACTGCTACTATCTAATACCTTACCGGAAATTGTATATGAAGCTTTCTTTAGATTAAGAACTAAACTACCGGTAACATCCTTACCATCAACATACAATTTATTATCGCTTCTTAACTCTATATTTTTCATTACTGGCGGCATACCATCAGATTGCGCGCCGATTTCATAATTACCAAAACTGGAAAGAGATAGACTAAATACACCAAGAGCATCGGTTTGAGTAAAAATCGGAGTACCAAAACCTTGACGGTGTATAAAAACTTCCACATTAGATAGTACATTACCGGCTCCATCTTTTACTGTACCAGAAACAGTTTTATCAGCGGTAGAAAAAGAGAAGGTTACTACACCATTACTATAGGATACACCAGGAGGGACGTTGTTGGTGCCCAAAGATAAAACCGGGGAAGTGGCAATATCTTTTACTACGATATTCACTGGCGCTGGAGGCATCACACCCAAGCTAGATGGTTTGGCAGTAGAAGCACCTCTAGCCATTCCAGGGCCCATACCCACAGTCCAAGGACCGTCAGCATTTAGTTTTAGGTCATAACCATTGGTAGCCGCTGTAGTAATACCGGTCAAATTTTTAACTACAAATTTATTTGGACCACCGGCGAATATATCAATATCTTTACCGCCAAAATTATGTGGACTGCCATTACCATCAACCATTTTAATTGTTATAGTAGCTGTACCAGCACCGCTAGCTGGTGAAAGTAATAACCATTTTGTTTTGCTTTCACCACCGTTTAAACAAACTGGTTCAGGCGACATCTTACCAAAGAAGTCGCTGCTGCCTAGAGTCAAGAAAGGATCAGTACCAATAAAATAACAACCGTCGGGCAAGCTACTATAAGTAATTGCTGTGCCGGCAGTACCGTCTATCGCGGAAATATCACCGTTGTTGAAAGTTAATTTCTTATCCATAGGGCCAGCAGGACCACCCCCGTGCACATTAACTGTACCGTTAGCACCATTGGTTGGCGAAGAAGTTGAAGAACCTGCCACTACATCTACTAGTAAGGTATTGGTTCCAGCGCTCATAATGAAAAACGGCATGGATGTCTTGTTAGCAATAACAGCACCACTTCTATAAATTTTTATTCCGACAGTATAACCACCAGTTTGCGGACCTTTTGGAATGGAAGGATTAATGAATTTCTTTATATCAACGGTGAATTGATCGTTGGCTGATGGCGAGCCACTTACACCCAAAGTAATTGAAATATCTTTAATATCATTGGCCACACTAAACGCTGTACTACTAACAGACCCAGCAGAAAACTGATTAAAATCTGAATAGAATGGTGATTGACTATCCAAGGTAGAGTTTGTAATAGTAGATCCATCTGGGAAAGTTAATTTGATTATATCTCCGGTTTGTACCGCCACACCAGGAGTAAATCTAACTTGAAAAACATTTGAATCTACACCGGCCATTGAATTGAACGGAAAAGCCATATCCGCCTGTCCTAAGGCAAACTGATCAGCGGTGAAACTACCAAATCCTTGTGGTTTGAATTCAGAACCACCAACCGTACCACCAGTAATGCCGGCAGTAGGTGGGGCAAACATGCCCATTTCACCCATAGAACCAAAAGTAGTTTTGCTATCTTCTACTTTTCCACTAAATTGGACAAGATCGGCTTCAATTAAATTATCTGATACATCGGTTACCGCAAGTGAAGTAGTAACCATAAAACTGTTGCCCGCAGTCAAGCCGGTTATACCTTCTATTGTTATAACATTTTTAACCACATCATAATTGATTGGTTTGGCAGAAATATCTATTGTTGCGGCAGAAGGAGCAGTCTTTTTTAAAGTCCAATTTGCTGGATTTAAAACACTAGCTGCCCATTTGGAATCGGACTGAGAATCATGGTTCATCGCCTCATTAAAGGTAACCTTACAAGTATAATCATCACAGCGAGCTTCTTTAACCCCCGGGCTAATTGAATCGGTTGCTCCAGTAGTATAGCTATAAGAAGTAGTAACAATAGCATTACCGGCCAGATCAGTTATGCTAGGCAAAAGCATTATACTATATACAGTATTTGGAATTAAGACAGAAGTAGGAACTACAAAAATACTATTCTTAGCCGGATCATAACGAGTATAAATACTCTCGTTACTTGAACCACGACCCAAGAAAATATTACTACTATTTACAGTAGAAAAAGCCAATTGCTCACTTAAACCAAATTCAAATATCTTGTTTGTAGCTACACTAGTTGAATTATCAGGCAGAGCCGGAAAAATAGTAGGAGCAGCAGAATCATTTGAGCCAGAAACTGTAAATTTGGAGCTAAAAGCGACCGCACTGGCATCACCGGCACGCATCGGAACGCCGCTAGCACTACTTGCCGGACCTTTTACTTTTACTTCATATTCACCAACACCATCAGAGGCATAATTATGAGTAATAGTAACAAAACGTTTATCGTTGGAATCAAGGGAAACAGCCACTCCACTGCTTATCTGACTATTATTTTTCCACAAAGTAATGTTAGTGGTATTAATAGAATTGGAATCCATCGCTTGATTAAATTCAACTAAAATAGGAACATTAGGGGCCGCAATCATACCAGGCGCCGGGATCATTGATTTCACGAAAGGCGGCATATATTGTCCACCTTGATTAAAATTTGTTTGCCAAGTTGCGGAGTCAGTCTGACTAGTGGAGAAACTATTTCCCATCGTAGTAAAAGAAACCTTATGACCGCCACCAGCTCTGTTTCCTTGGATAGACTGACCGCCGTTACTTTTAACCGCTTCAGTAATTACTAAAGTATAAAAAGTTCCGGTAGCCAAATTAACTGACGGTGCAAATAAAATTACATTATTATCCATTGAAGGTAAGGCTGAACAACCCGGGGCGGCATTATTGGAGCAGTAAGTAACCGTACCAGCTATTTTAACACCGTCATTCTTGATTAAATAAACACTACTACCGGAGTCAGTCGGGTCAGCATCGGATACAGTGGTGGCATTAAGCACTTGATCAAAACCAACCCTAATCTTTTGATCTATCGGCGCATTTTGCATACTATTTGGAGGACCAGAAAAAACTGGTTTTGGAGCACCACCGCTGCCTCCAGCATCATTAGAGGAAACAAAGGAAATGGCCCCTGGATTTAGAGTCATGTTAACACCAGTTTTATTAGCAGTACCCACAGTTTCCAAACGAAAAGCCTTAATAAAATTTGTTTTATTGCTAGTAAAATTAAAAGTATTACTATCTGGCAAACCACTAACACTATAGTCGCCACTGCCGTCAGTCAAAACAGCTGCTTTCGCAAAACCACCCGCAAAAACTAGCGCACCACTCACATTACTGCCATTAGAAGTGATCTTTCCAGAAACTGAACGGCCAGCTCCACCATTGCCTAAAGTCGTGGTGGTGATAGTAAAAGGACTTGATTGACAAGTGCTGGTAGCGCTAGCAAATCCAGTCGCACAAAAATATCGTACATTATTAGAGGCATCACGAGCAATTAAATAATACTTTAACTGATTAACCACCGAACTAGTAGGAATCGTAAATGAGAATAAACCGGTTGCCCCTACTACCGCTGTCGCATCAACTGCCGTAACACTAGCTGCTGGGTTTGTACCATAAAATAATTTAAAGGATTCAACACCCGCATCTCCAGTATTACCAAATTGAGCGATGGTAGTTTGGTCATCTATAACAAAAGCATTGATTGTGGCAGGCACACCACTAATGGCAGTGTGAACACCCATATGGTCAATCTGAGGAGCGTTCGTATCGGCTACAGCATCAAAAACTACATTAATAGGACTAGAAGAAACTATAGTCGGTGAATTGGCTTGAACATACACCCAAGCAATATACGGTGTGCCGGTAGCCCAATCATTCATCAGACTGTCGAGCTTGGCAGACTGAGGAAGAGTCGTGGAAGCAATATTATACTGATTAAAAAGACCAGTGGCTATACACTCACCACCATTACAAGCAGTACTCAAAGTGCTGGTTGTCAAAACTACTGTACTGGAAGTTATAAAAACTTTTGTATATTGAAAACCTGCTGGTGTAGAAGTGCCAATATCCCAAACAATTTTAAAATCACGACCATCCACTCCGTAGCCAGCAGTATCCGGATCAGATAAAACTACATTGGACACATCGACTGCTTGTGAATTGTTGGCTAAAAAAAGAGTCAGACCAAATACCATCATGATAGTAGACAGTGTGTAGATGACTCTTTTTTTATAAAAATGCTCTATAAATTGTTTTGACATAATTAATAAAATAAATAAACTAAAATAAAAAAATAAAACTTGCGTTTTAAATATTAATAGGCATGAATAAAATTTGTATACATGAAAAAAATTAACTTGATAAATACATTATACCACCAACCTACTTTACAGACCATTCGGCCTGTGGATAAAAAAAGACGAACCTGATAATCGGTTCGTCTTTTTTATTAAAAACCTATTTTTATTTCAATTGTTCAGCCACTTCTTCAGCAAAATTCTTGACTACTTTTTCAATACCTTCACCCAGTTCGTAGCGGGTAAATTGTACTACCTTGGCACCGGCATCAGAAAGTAACTTTTCTACTTTGATTTCTTCATTTTTGACAAAGGGTTGCTCGGTCAAAGAAATTTCAGCGTAGAATTTCTCAAGTTTGCCTTTCATGATATTTTCAATCATGTTTTCCGGCTTGCCCTGTTGTTTGAGCTGATCGACATAGATCGCTTTTTCACGAGCTACCAAATCAGCATCCACACCAGTGCGGTCTACACATTTTGGATTGCTGGCCGCGATGTGCAGAGCAATATCCATACCCAAAGCGACCGTGCCGCCTTCGAGCTCTACCATGATACCGATCTTTTTACCGTGTAGATAAGTGGCAACCAATTTACCATTATCGTAACGCATAAAACGACGAATGGAAATTTTTTCTCCCAAGGTCAGGCCCAAATTGTTGAGCACAGCCTGGACGGTTTCTCCACCCAAATCTGCATTCATCAAAGCGGCTTCATCTCTTGTGCCTTGTTCCACAATTGCTTTGGCAATATTGTTGGCAAAAGCCACAAAGTTGTCGCTACCGGACACAAAGTCAGTTTCACAATTTACTTCCACGATTGCACCCACTTTATTATCGGCACTTACATATCCGGCCACCATACCTTCGCTGGCAATTTTGTCAGCGCGTTTAGCGGCTTTTACAATTCCTTTTTTGCGCAAAATATCGGCGGCTTTTTCCATATCACCCTGGGCTTCTTCCATAGCTCCCTTGCAGTCCATCATGCCAGCGCCAGTCATGGCACGTAATTTGGCGATATCGGCTGCTGTAATGGTCATATAAAAATTTTTAATTTGTCATCCTGAGCGTTAGCGAAGGATCCCTCACATTCGTTCGGTATGACAATGAATGATAATTTATTTTTTAGATACTAGACTCTTTGGTCATAGCACGACGAACCGGAGCTTTGGTAGAGGCTGGTCTAGCGGCGGCTTTTACTACCGAAGATTTACCTTCAGTATTGCGAGCTTCAAAGTTCTGTACTGGAGCTGGAGTTTTTTTCATCTCTTTTTCCATTGTCGCTCTGTTCTTTTCCCATTGAGCTTTACCTTCTTTGACAGCTTCAGCCATCAAGTTGGTAACAATTTTAATAGAGTTTACCGCATCATCATTGGCTGGAATTACTACAGCAGCCTGTTCTGGATTTACATTAGTATCACAGATAGCGATAATTGGCACATTGGTGCGTTCCGCTTCCGCTACCGCAGTCTTGCTCACACGCATATCTACGATGAATAGAGCGTCAGGCATTTTGTCCACGGTAGTCAAACCAGATAGATATCTATCCATTTTTTCTACGGATTTTTTGAGGTCGATCTGTTCTTTTTTAGTATATTTTTCAATCTCTCCGGATTCAATCTGCATTTTGAGAGTTTTGTATTTTTTTAAACGGTGTTTGGTTTCATCAAAGTTGGTAAGCAAACCGCCAATCCAACGTTCAGTCAAATAAGGCATACCACAATCTTCAGCCGCAGCTTTCACGATTGCTTGTGCCTGGCGTTTGGTACCAACAAACAAAATAGTTTTGCCATTAGCAGCCAAATTGGTGGTGTACTCGAGAGCTTTTTGCAAATCTTCCACCGTACGTTCCAAATTTAAAATGTGCACGCCGTTGCGAACACCAAAAATGTACTGTTGCATTTTTGGATGCCAGCGAGACTTCTGATGCCCAAAATGCATACCTGCCTTGAGCATTTCCATCATTGATGGGAGTGTTTGTGACATATTTTCCTTATCTTCCCGGTAAAGGGAGTTATTGCCTCTTCGTTCTCACCCACCGAGTGGTCGGGGGAGGAAAAAAATGAACGAATGAGTGATTAAAAGATGTGCGGATTATATAATAAAATTTAGGCTATGTCAAGCCTTATTTTTGAATACAGCAATTGAATTTGGCATGACCGCAGTCACATTGACAAAACACCAATTTTGTGCTATACTTCACCGTTAAGTTAGTGATAAGAGAGCATTAACTTAAAATTTTTGGCTATAATAAGCTAAAAATTATATTAAAAAATGCTAAAAGTTCTTTATAATGGTGTGCCATTTTGCGCTTAACTGAGCATAGAATAGCACACCGTTCACGGTGGCGACCGCCCAAATGTCGACCGCGTTGGTCGAAATAATGGGCGCTCTTCGGAGTAAAAGGAGACGAAATGAAGTTCGTGAAGTACGCGTTTCTGCTGGTCGTGGGGTTTGGGCTGATCTACGGAGCCGCCAGGCTCGACCAGGCCCTCAGCCCTGAGGCCATGTTCCAACTGAAGGAGGATCAGCGGCAGGAACGCCTCCAAGTCGAACGGAGGCTGTTGGCCCGCTCTGCCCCCATCCCCACGGCACCCACTCTGGCAGAGACCGAGGAGGAGGACCCCTACTACGCCCATGAATCGGGCGAAACCAAGTGGGAGTCGCCCCAGCCACCCGTCAGCGTCGACATCATCGGATGTTGGTGCGAGGGAGACACCGCAGTGTGCAACGAGGGGCAAGATCGGCCGCTTTTCCGCAAGCACTGTGCGGAGGGTTGCTCCAGCGGCGAATGCGATTGACAGGCCGGTCGCCCAAGATTTCGTCCGTAGCCGACGATACTGGCTACAAAGGTCACGAGAAATCGTGAACGGGACACCCCGCGTGAGAAAAAACAGTTATGCCTCCCCGGCAACTGCTCACCAAAAGTCCCAAATCCTTAGTCTCTGATTAATCGGACATTGAGGAATTAAAAATACCGGTTATTAAACCGGTATTTTTATATCTAAATTATATAGTGGAACCTCTTCCTTATCATTTTATAAACATACCACCCATCCCTTGACTTTCCCAGATAATCTGCTATAATTCTACCCATTATACTAATCTCAACATATGAAAGCTAAAATTCATCCAGAATACAATAATGACTGCGTCGTGACCTGTGCTTGTGGTAGTACCTTTACTACCGGCTCCACGATGAAAGAAATCCGCGTGGAATTGTGCAACCAATGCCATCCTTTCTATACTGGCAAACAGAAATTCGTAGATACCGCTCGCCGTGTAGAAAAATTCCAAGAAAAAGTTTCCCGCGTAGCCGCTGCCGCCGCAACTCGCAAAGGCAAAAAGGTAAAGAAGGCTGCGCAAGCGGTAAAAAAATCCGCCAAAAAAGCAGCCAAAGCTTAGCAATTTTAAAACAGACCAATTTTAGCGCCTTTGCTTTTGGTCTGTTTTTTATTATAATTTTATTGTATAATTAGGGCACCGATCAGAAATATGTTAAATAAATATTTAGAAATCAAAAATAAATATCAACAATTAGAACTGGATTTGCAAAATCCGGCTATTTTGAATGATTCCAATAAACTAAAAAAAGCTTCCCAAGAATATAATGAGCTCGGACAAACCTTTGCCAAAATTATGATCTTGGAAAAAGCCGAACAAGATTTGAATCAGGCTCAAGAATTATTAAAAACTGAAACTGATTCGGAAATGAAGGCGCTCACTGAAATTGAAATTTCCGAAACTCAAAATACCGTCGCTACTCTAGAAAAAGAATTGGAAGAAATGACTCGTCCGACTGATCCGATGGATAAAAAAGATGTCATCGTAGAAATCCGTGCCGGTGTGGGCGGTGATGAATCCGCACTATTCGCGGCCGATCTTTTCCGCATGTACAGTCGCTACTGCGAAAAGAAAAGTTGGAAGATAGATTTGATGGATACCAATCGTATTGGTATTGGCGGCTACAAAGAAGTAATTTTTTCTGTTGCTGGTCACAATGTTTACAAAGATCTCAAATATGAAATGGGTGTACACCGCGTACAACGCGTACCGGACACAGAAAAAGCTGGACGAATCCACACCTCCACTGCTACTGTAGCAGTGATGCCGGAAATTGAAGAAATTGAATTTAAAATCGAAGCCAAGGATCTGCGTATTGATACTTTTTGTGCCGGCGGCAACGGTGGCCAAAGTGTAAATACTACTTACTCGGCGGTGCGTATCGTCCATGTGCCTACTGGCACTATCGTGCAGTGTCAGGATGAACGCAGTCAGACTGCCAATAAAGATAAGGCGATGAAAGTATTGCGCTCCCGCCTCTATGAAGTAGAGCGCGAACGACAAGAAAAAGAAATGTCCGATAAACGCAAATCTCAGATCGGCTCTGGCGACCGCAGCGAAAAAATCCGCACTTATAATTTCCCTCAAGATCGTATCACCGATCATCGCATCCACCAAAACTGGAATACGATCGATCGCATTCTCGATGGCGATATTGAGCCAATTATCTTGGCGGTACGTGAAGCTGATTATAAAGGCATGGCTTAATATGCCAACATATAAACACCTACTAAAAAAATATTCTCATTTCAATCCTCTAGACATAGAGATACTTCTCGCCCATGCTTTACAAAAACCACGGGCGTTTTTGTTATATCATTTATCCGATAAAATTACTCTCAAAGCCTACCTACATTTTCAATATTGTATTTGGCAATATGGGAGGGGCTATAGCATCGCGGCCATCACGAAACACAAAGAATTTTTTGGCTTAGATTTTTTTGTAAACAAACATGTCCTTATCCCCCGCCCGGAAACGGAATTAATGGTAGAAGAAGCTTTGATAGAGATAAAAAATACCGAGACCGAAACGACACTGATTGATATTGGCGCAGGTAGTGGTTGTGTGCCAATAAGTATCAGCAAAAATTGTCCAAAAAAATTAAATATCATGGCCATAGATGTTTCTTGTCTGGCCTTATGTGTGGCCAAAAAGAATGCCAAAAAACATGGTGTTCATATTAAATTTCTCTACGGCAATTTATTGTCACCACTACAGCACCGAGCCATCAATATAGAATCTCGATTAATCATTACTGCCAACCTTCCCTATCTCACTGTCAAACAATTCCAGGATGAGCCATCTATCCAGCGCGAGCCGAAAATCGCCCTCGTCGCCGAAAAAAATGGTTTGGATTTGTATGAAAAACTTTTATACCAAACGAAGATAATTTTTCCAAATAAAAAAATTGTTTTGTTTTTTGAAATTGACCCAACCCAAGCTGAATTGATAAAAAAAATAATTTTACAGCTTTACCCGGATTCACAAATAGAAATAAAAAAAGACCTATCAGGTCTAGACCGTTTAGTAAAAATCTCCACTTAATTAAGTGGAGATTTTTATATTAATATCATTTGGCACTACTTCTACCCAAGTCTTTCCTGGTTTGAGATTTATCTCTACACCATTTTGATCATACCATCTAGTGCGACCACCCTCTTTTTTCCACTGACCACGAACCATCACACCGTCACGTAACACGCGCAAATCACCACTGCCATCAGTATTAAGTTCTTTACGACCATAGTCATCCAAAATTTGTACTTTTACATACTGCACTACTATAGTTTCGCCAACCAATATCTGACCATCTTCCAACTGTGGTTTGCCGTTGATAGAACGAGTATATATTTTTAAATTGGGATCATAACTAAAATCCACGGTATAATCCGTAGTAAAATTAATAGCGATATTATTTACCATCTCAGTACTGGTGACATTTAAATCTCCAAACTTCCAACCATTAGAAAAAAATTGTTTTTTCTCAGACCTCTTCACCAATACTTTATTCCAATTTTCACTGTTGGTATATAAATTATGTGGTGCGTAATGATCATTTCCTCGCCAAAAATAAGGATCATTTTTCATTTCATCCAAATCAAATATTTTATCGGCTATCACCTTTTTGAGACCTTCTGGCGAACCGCCACAATGAATATATAATCCTGAGTATTCTTTGAGCCACTCAATAAAATAAGGACGGGCACTGCGTACCGGACCAACTTTTGCCACTTCTTGAGAAGAATCAAACACGGCCACATAGCGAGTGATACCACCTTCGGCAGGAGCTTCATATACTATCTTAGCGGCCACCAGACCGCTTTGTGGTCTAGCATCAGGGTGATTATCAATCATCACTACCACTACCGACGGATCCACCATTTCCGTACTACTTACCGGTAAACCATCTAACACACTAAAATATTTAGGCAGTTCTGGTGCCGCCTCGGCCTCCTTCCAGACCACGCCGGAATAATATTTATTAAAAAATAAATACCCGGCCAACAAACCCAAAATTACTAAACCAGTTACTAATAATAATGAAATTTTTTTTCTAGACATAATTAACTTTAAGCTTGAACCATCGTTAATAATTTACTTTTTAACAAATCCACATCATGACTATACTTTACACCAGCATAATCAGTGTTGCCTACACCATTTTCACCCAGTATCGTTGAATCAAATTTAATCGACATGTCATAATAAAACCCTTCCACCGCCGTATTGGGATCCTTGGCGCTATAAAATACCACTCTCACTACTTCCGCTTCACCCTTTTCATTTACTCCGCGATACTCTACAATATCCTGTTTTCCGGCCTGCACAGTTGTAATTTTTACATCCTTTAAACGCTGACAAATAAAATTATGGTAATAATCTTTTGACCTTACTTTATTTTCTGGTTTTTTATAGAAAATCCCATAACTTTTATCAGCCAAGCTTTGATAATAATTGGTATATCTAGAAAAATATCGCTCGGCCAATTGTAAAATATTATTTCTCTTTAATATTTCTTCTAGTTTTTCCGGGTCGATACCTTTTTTTCGTACCACTTCTCTAAACTTAGGAAGATACTCTTTCTTAAACTGGCTAGGGTTAAAAATAGATTCAAAACCATATCTCAAATCTTCACTTCTACTTGTTTTCAAAACTTGATTTAAAATCTGTTCTAAAAATTCTCTGTCTTTTGGATCAACCGCTGATAAAATCTTTTCCTTTTCGGAATTAACACTTTCTGGATAATGACTGAAAAATCTTTCAAAAGTTTGGATATCGGTAATACCGGCTTCTACCACGGCTTTGATGTATTGATCAAACTGACCCCAAAAATCCTGTCCAATATTGCTTTGCCCAGCGGTAGTTACCTGATAAATATTTTTACTATCCAATTTAATATATCCTCTCTTGAGCAATTCTTCAAACGAGGGAGAAAATCCACCCTCATCCTTTGACATTACCCAATCTGGTTTTAATTCTTTAATCTTTCCAATATTGTCAGAAACCCGATCTATTTTTTGTGTATCCACCACGACCTTATCACCCACCACTTCATAAGTCGAGCCAGTGCGCACATCCACCTGATTATCTCTTGGCAAAAACAAAAGCGTTCCATTGATTTTCAAATCATTCGACTCATCTTTAGACGGCCAAATATAAACATCATTATATTGAGTGTGGCGCGAACCGCTGTCCTGGGCTTTACCAAAAAATATTTTATCCTTCAAACCAACCTTTTCCGGCAAAACGATAAAACATTCATTGCCGGTTTCCGCCCCATAATGGACATCAATGATATAATTGGTACTCATATGCACCGCCAGATCATCAGTTAAGCCTTGCATATCATGCGCCGCTCCGGCTTCATGCTGGCGATAAATATAATCATCTATCGCTTCGCTAACCAAGGCTCCATCCGCTACAGATTTTCGAATTTCAGCGGCAGCTTTTTTCAACTCACCTTCATTTTTTAAAGCTTTGCCGATAGTACTAATCAAACCACCACTTTTAATAATTAATTCCAATTCACAATCATATTCACCCAAACCGACAGAATGCTCAGCCATACCATGATGATCGCGCACGCCTTGATGCACAATATTACCAAGATAGCGCCCGCGGTCGGCTTTTAATCTTTGTAAATATTCTACCAGGCCCAAATTTTCTACATTTTCTATCTCTTCAAAACCCTTGCCTTTATAGCCATCTACCGCCTCAAAAACCTGATCAAAATTCAACTCGGTCGTTTCAGTCGATATTACATCTCGCGCTTTAAAATCCACTGCGTCTTGAGGTAAATTTCTTAAAAAATCGCTCATAAAAATTATTAAGCATGCGTCTCTAATATTAACATACCCGCTTTCAAAAGACAACAAAAAATCCCCCGAATATTCGGAGGATTTTTTAAATATTGTTTTATTTCTTTTCTTCGGTAGCGGCTGCAGCGGCTGCGGCTTCGTCTTTCTCTTTCTGACCAGCGACTTCGATCTTGGTAACATCAGCGCTCTTACCAGCTTCTTCCAGAGCTTTCAATTGTTCTTCGGTCAAAGCAGGAACAGCTTTGGCCACCAAAGCGTCTCCATGAGGAGCAATAACTGTCATACCAGCCGGCAAAGTCAAATCACGAACTTTGATAGCATCGTCGAAAGTTTTCAAAGTAGTCAAAACTACTTCGATAGTAGAAACCAAATCTTTTGGCAAACATTCTACAGTCACTTCTTCTATATTGCGTACCAAGGTACCACCCATTTCTTTTACAGCCGGAGCTTCACCCATGAATTTCAAAGCGACTGGAGCCTGCATTGCTTTGTTCATATCAATACGACGCAAATCAATGTGGATAGGTGTGCCTTTTACCGGGTTGTATTGTACTTCTTGTACCAATACTTTTCCGATATTTTTTCCGTCTACTTCCAAATCAATCAAACTGGATTCACCGGCTTGCTTGAAAAGTTTAGTAAATTGAGAATGATCTAAATCCAAAGACATAGTTTCGTTGCCGGCACCATAAGCGACAGCTGGTAACTTTCCTTCTTCTCTAGTCTTTTCTCCTTTAGCAGTGCGTTTTACCGCTTGCAACAAATAGGACATAACTTACAAATTATTTTTTATTAAAAGTTTTTTTGAAAAAATTGATAACCACTAATTATTTCATCCACTGTCAGAGGCGCGGTTTTATAAAGTTTCTGCACATCTTCAAAAGTGAGATCTGTCACCATGCCGACTGAGCTTAGGCCCTGGCCCATCATCACAATCATCGTGATAAAGTTGCTGGCGCATTTATTGCAGGTAATGTGCACCAAATTGGCGCCATCACGCTTGGCAAATAGCTTGGCGCGATCATCTTGATAGCGCTCATTGCAAATCGGGCAATGACCGATAAATTTTAAAGCCTCTAGCCAGGAATCAGGACGGTTATTTTTGGCTAACATAGACAGCAATATAATAAACAAAAAATGAAAAAATGTCAAGAGTTACCTCTACTTTAGGCCTAAATTAAGCCTCTTTTTTCAAGGTACGCATTACCGAGGTAGAAATCACTACAAAAACTAGGGTTATAAACAAGGCATAAATCAATTTAGCCCAAACCGTAGTATTGCTAAAAGGAAAAAACTGTTCAATTAGGGCTTTTACCGCTTCATTCCAAGCCAAACCAGTGACAAAACCAAAAGCGGCCAGTATATAATCAGCTGTCTTGAGACGAACTTCTTGCTTAAACAACAGACTGTCAGACTTGATTTTATTGAGGTCTACCATATATTTATATTTTACCTTAAAAAATGTTTTTCGCCAAATAGACGGCGACGGTAGCGGCAGTTTCTGCCCGCATAACAGCTTCACCTAAATTTACAAATTGCGTCTGAGCATCTTTGCACATCATGATCTCTTTATCTGTCCAGCCGCCCTCGGGACCAATAAATAGCGAAATGGTCTCATCGTTTATTTTTAATTTTCCTATTTCTTCACCGGCAGGATCGAAAAATATAGCCGCCCCTTTTTTATTTTTCAAAGCATCTTTTAAATTTTGCGCGGAAGATAATACCGGCAAAACCAAACTTTGACTTTGCTCAGCCGCTTCTTTAATAATTTTCTGCCAACGTTTTTCGTTCAGACCAATTTTTACTGTCCGCTCTGAAACCAAAGGCACGATCTCGCTCACACCAACCTCAGTAGCTTTTTGCAATAACCATTCAAAACTATCCCTTTTTAAAAGCGAAACATACAAAATTACCTTCTTATTGCTTTTTGAATTTGGTAAAAAACTTTTTATAGAAAAATATATTTCTTTTTTATCCATTTTTTCAATCCGGGCGATCGCCGCTTGGCCTCGACCATCCCCTAGCACTACTTCTTCCAATTCTTTTAATCTTAAAACATCTTTTATCTGATGAATAATTTCCGTATCCACACAAATAATTTCTTTTAAACTCAGATCAAAATTACCAATAAAATAATGACGTTTTAACATATTTAATATTTTAATTTCCTTTGAGCGCGATTAAAGGTAATAGCAAAGCGATGAGCCTCATCACGCACTTTTATAAGTAAAATTTTGTTATTTTTAATCCATTCTTTCATTATATCATCGGCGCGTAAAACCAAAAAATCATTCCGCTTGCGCTCACTGCCCTTGGCGATACCAACAATCACCGTGCGAACACCAAAATTATCCAAAACTTTTTTGGCTTTATTTACCTGCGGCAAACCACCATCAATCAAAAAAATATCCGGCCTTGCCCATTCCTCATGTCGCAGACGACGCTCGAGCACCTCTGCCAAACAATCCACATCACTCTGACCGGGCACGGTCTTAATTTTAAATTTACGATATTGAGATTTTACTGGACCAGATTCATCAAATACCACCATACTGCCCACTTTATCGCTGATGCCTAGATTGGAAATATCATATCCCTCGACACGCTTCACCGCGCTAGCTCCGCCGCCCACCTTATCTTTCATAAAGCTCTCATTGAGCAGAGCAATATCTTGAATTTTTTTCAACTGATGAAGCTGATTGCGCAATCTGGCCGCCTCTTCAAAATTTTGATTCTTGGAAGCCAATTCCATTTCTTTTTCAATATTTTTTACCAACAATTTTTTCTTACCGTCCAAAAATAAACAGAGTGGACGAATAACTTTGGCCACATAATCACGCGCTGAAATCTCATCGGTACAAACTCCCAAACATTCTCCCAGCTGATAGTAAAAGCAAGGTCGCTTCGCGTGCGGCCGGCAAGTGGAAATGAAAAATAGCTTGCGCAATATTTTCATAGCCGCTTTGGTATTTAGCCCGGGATAAGGACCAAATAAATATTTAAATTCTTTCTTTTTGTCCGTAGTTAATTCGTGCTGACGAATGGTGATTACCTGCGGGAATAAATCTTTGGTAATACCGATATAATTCCAACTCTTATCATCGCGCCATTGAATATTATATTTCGGACGGTGTTTTTTTATATAAAAACCCTCGAGGATGGCTGCTTCTAGGGCTGAATCGGTGGTTTCAGTGATAAACTCCACCACCTGATGGATCATCTCCTCTATCGGACGCGGGGACTTTTTGCCGATAAAATAGCTCTTTACCCTGCTCCTGAGCGACGAGGCTTTACCGACATAAATCAATTCCTTTTCAATACTAAAAAATAGATAGACCCCAGGGACATCCGGTAATTGTTTCAATTTTTTGACAATGTGTTCATTCATACGAAGATATAGTATATTAACAAAAAAATTTCTATAAAACAATATGCCAAATTGATTTTCTTCTAAAAATACTTTAAAATAATGTAAGCGAGACAATCCTGTCTTTGCTAGGAGCACTACCATGGAAGGTCTCAGGAATGACGAATTGGTTAGCCGTCTGCATCAAACCGCCAGCGATCTTGGCCAGATCTTGTATGAATTGGCTCGCCGGATCGGACCGTCTCAGGGTCAAAAGATGCTTATGCCTTTGGCCCATGCCTGGATTGAAGGCGGTCGCACCACGGAAGATGTGGCTCACTCCCAGGCTGTACTGCTCTCGTTTCTCAACGAGAAGCATCCGCCCGGCCAGTGACCCACACAGCCACCCACCCCCGAAAAGACATCATCGGGGGCGCGACCATCGTGACTCCCCAAAAACCACCCGCATTCACATCAACAGAAAAATATTTTCTCTTGACGCGACGGGTGGTTTTTTGTATGAATTTTTGCTATAATTTAACTATGCAAGATATTGCCCTTATTGGTTCGGTTGCTGTCATAAACATTTTAGCGGCCATTAGTCCAGGCCCTGATTTTGTGATGGTAGTACGAAACTCACTTACTTACTCCCGAAAAACCGGCATTTGGACAGCGATTGGTTTTGCTTTTGGTATTTTAGTTCACATCGCCTATTGTATCGCCGGCTTGGCTTTGATTATCTCCAAATCAATACTGGTATTTAACTCCATAAAATTACTGGGCGCTTTCTATCTTATATACATCGGGGCAAGATCTGTCTTTTCCAAAGATTCAAAAATAGAAATAAAAGACGAAATAAAGAAAACCGACATATCTCCTTTTCAAGCTTGGCGAATCGGATTTTTCACCAATGTGCTGAACCCAAAAGCCACCATTTATTTTTTAAGTTTATTTACTTTTGTAATCAAACCGGAAACTTCCACCTCTACCCTTGTTATTCTAACTATCATAATGTTTCTTGAACAAGCCGGTTGGTTTTCATTAGTAGCAATATTTTTTACCCAAAAAAGAGTACAAAATATTTTCAGCCGCTTCCAAAACACTTTCAATAAAATATTCGGCGGCTTACTAATAGCACTCGGAATAAAAATTGCTCTATCTAATAAATAAAAAAATCCCCGATTAATTCGGGGATTTTTTTATTTCAAAATTCTTTTCAAATAATGGCCGGTGGAACTCAATCCTTTTTTGGACACTTCTTCCGGAGTGCCTTCAGCGATCAATTGACCGCCTTTGTCTCCCCCTTCGGGGCCCAAATCTATCAGCCAATCAGCGGATTTTATAATATCCAAATTGTGTTCAATTACGAGCACGCTATTACCCTGCCCCACCAATCTTTGTAACACTACCAATAATTTACGAACATCGTCGTAATGTAGACCGGTAGTAGGCTCATCAAGCAAATAAAGAGTTTTCGTAGTGCCGTGTTTGGCCAATTCGCGTGACAATTTGATACGCTGAGCCTCACCACCAGACAACGTGGTGGCGCTCTGACCAAGAGTAAGATAGTCCAATCCCACTTCATTGAGAATTTTTAGCTTGTCATAAATCATCGGAATATCTTTAAAAAATTCTTCTGCTTCTTCAATTGTCATTGCCAAAATATCGGCAATATTTTTATCTTTATAAAATACCTGTAAAGTTTCTTGGTTAAATCTTTTACCTTTACAAACTTCACACACCACTTCCACACTTGGCAAAAAGTGCATCTCAATTTCAATCATCCCTTTACCCTCACAATTTTCACAGCGACCCCCTGCTACATTAAAACTAAATCTGCCCAATTTAAAACCACGAATACGCGCTTCCGGAGTGGAGGCGAAGAGATCACGAATTTGATCAAATGCTTTGGTATAGGTGGCTGGATTGGATCTAGAAGTACGGCCAATAGCGCCCTGATCAATTGTAATCAAATTATCCAAATATTCCGTACCGGTAATTTCTTTCACTTTTACCGGTTTATCCAAACGAAACATTTTATTCACCACCGACTGACGCAAAATATCATGCATAAGAGTAGATTTGCCGGATCCGGAAACACCGGTCAGACAAACAAAACGGCGCAAAGGAATTTCTACACTAAGATTTTTTAAATTATGTTCGTGAGCACCTTTGATTTTTAATTTTGGTGTAGCACTATCCACCTTACGATAATCTTTTGGTTCAGCAATTTGCACCTCGCGACGCAAATATTTTCCGGTGAGGGATTTATGTGGATCGCCCATTACTTTACATCCAAAAAATTCTTTAGCATTTTTTTGTTCACCGAGTAACACTTTGGTTGGCCCGGAAAATACCACTTCCCCACCATGCTTACCGGCACCAGGACCAAAATCTACAATCCAATCACTTTCCAGAATTGTATCTTCATCGTGTTCAACAATAATAATTGTGTTTCCAACATCACATAAATTACGCAAAGTACGGACCAGCTGATCATTATCGCGCTGATGCAGACCAATAGTCGGCTCATCCAATACATACAGAGCACCCACCAAGCGTGTGCCCACCTGCGAAGCGAGGCGAATACGCTGAGCTTCACCACCAGACAATGTGCCGGCTTTGCGATCCATTGTAAGATAATGCAAACCAACATCAAACATAAACTGCAGACGATTGAAAATTTCTTTCAGCACCGCACCGGAAATTTCCAATTCTTTTTCCGCTGTCTTTTGTTCCAGCGATGCGACCCATTCACGCGCGTAGCCGATATTCATCTGACTTACTTCAAAAATATTTTTATTATCTACCTTCACACTGAGCGCGGTATTATTGAGACGTTTTCCATGACATACCGAACACTCTTCAGTACTAAATAATTCTCGAGTTCCCAGACCAGTACACGCTTCACAATAACCATATGGACTGTTGAAACTAAAAAGGCGCGGCTCAATTTCCGGAAAACTAAAACCGTCGTTGGGACAAGAATATAGCGTAGAATAAATTGATTCTTCTTTGTCAGGATAAATTACGGTGGTCAGACCATCGCTAAGACCCACCGATTTTTCTATCGCTTCACCCAGGCGTTGATCATCAATTTTATCGGCTGGAATTTTATCTACTACGATTTCAATAGTGTGTTTATTATTTTTGGACAAAAGAATGCGTTCTTTGAGCGAATGCATTTTGCCATCCACACGCACTTCCATAAAACCGGAGTTATACATATCGTAGAGCATCTGATAATACTCGCCTTTGCGGCCACGCACTACCGGGGATAAAATTACCAACTCCCCTTTTTTATTTTTTTCCGCTTTTAATCTTTTTTCTATCTGATCCTTCATCTCATCCGTAGTCATCTTATCTATTTTTGTACCACATTCCGGGCAATGCGGACGACCCACGCGCGCAAAAAGCACACGAAGATAATCATAAATTTCGGTGATAGTGGCTACAGTAGAGCGCGGATTGGCGCTGTGCGCTTTTTGATCAATAGAAATAGCCGGTGACAGTCCATCGATCTCATCGACATCCGGTTTTTGCATACCGCCCAAAAATTGTCGGGCATAGGCCGACAGAGATTCGATATAGCGACGCTGACCTTCGGCAAAAATAGTATCAAACGCCAAAGAAGACTTGCCGGAACCCGACAAACCGGTAAACACAATCATCTTATTTCGCGGCAATTCCAGCGAAATATTTTTCAAATTGTGCTCACGCGCGCCTTTAATAACAATTTTTTCTTGCATAAAATACAAAAGCCCCTTGGTCACTTATACCTAGGGGGTAGTTAAATTTAATAATTATATCTTAATGATTTCTATTTAAAATGTCAACTTCACATAGTCTATATTGACACTTGCCGCCAATGTGCTATTATAAATTGTTCATTTGGTTATATGCCCGCATTTTATGCGGATATCAACCATTGAACAAGGAGATAAAGATGGTGGGATACACTAGGTGGGTTGAAATCAAGCTCCTACCAAACGAACACTGGGTGAAGGCGGTGGAAAGGTGGCTAGAAAAACATCCTCGGTACGAGTCCGTCCCCGAAGCGACCTACGTGCCTGAAGGTGACAAAATGACAATTCCGGTACGGCGCAAGTCTACTGACACACCTACTCAATAGGACTTCACTTTCTCAAACACCACGACCACCAACGAAAGTGGTCTATAGTCGAGATTGGAAGAAAATAAAAACCACCCGCACTCACATCAGTAGAAAAAATATTTTCTCTTGATGCGACGGGTGGTTTTTTATTTTTGACCTATTCCATTATTTTTGTTTGCATTTTTTTCGCTTCATTTTCAAAAAACTTTTGCCAAACTTCCGGTTTTATTTTTTCAATCATCCGAGGGTAGTCTTTAACTTCTTTAGCCTGTAAAAATTGTCCGGCCAATTGAAGAGGATCAACATGCCAATCAAATTTTATCTTGGCTTTTTTTACTAATTCGGCTATTGACCATTTTTTTATTTTTAATATCAAATACAAATCAATAAAATCACGCGAGCGCGGCTTTTGATAAATCGTAAAAACTTTATTCACCGCGATATCAAATAAGCTATCCACCCACAAACTGCCAATTTTATTTTTCTTTTCAATTCGTGGAAATGGAAAATAAGTAAACTCGGTTTTGATGATATCACCCTCTTTTAGATGTAAAAAAAATAAATTCCTGTTAAAACTTTGTTGCGCATCTATTTTTTTTATGTTGGCTAATTTCTGAATAGATTTTAAAAAAACAAAAACCGTATGCGGATCAATTTCTTCTTCACAAAAAAAATCCAAATCTTCGGAATAGCGATGATGAAGATAAAATTCGGCCAAAGCCGTACCGCCGGTAAAATAAAAATATTGGCAAATTTTTTTGTTCTCGCCAATAATTTTTAACAGTTTTTGTTGGTTGTCACTCAAGATTGTTTTGATGGCCATAAGATCAAAGAAAGGTATTTTTTCTTATTAGTATCCAAATCCAGCTGAGGCCAATATTTTTTTAATGCTTTTTTATCCAATTTTTTACCGTTTAAACCAAAATTCACCATCTGCTCCAATTTCCAGATAGCATACTGTTTTTTGTCTTTCTTTAGCGTTTTTGTGTCTATATTCCAGTTGTACATACAACCCTATTTTAGCATATTTTGGCCAAAAAGTCAACCTACTTCTTTTCTTTCTCTTCCGCTCGTTTTCTTAGAGCCAACTCATGAATTTCATCACGCAAAATAGCGGCGAGCTCAAATTCGAGTCCTTTGGCGGCTTCGCGCATTTGTTTTTCTTTTTCTTTGATAATAACATCCAATGGTCGCATATCACCCAAAGTATCGAGCTTGGTAATTTCGGCCATTCTACTTTTACCTTTCTTTTTAGCATTTCTAGTTTCAGTACTAGAAATACCAAACTCTTCCAAAATATTACGAATAGTTTTTTGAATTGTTTTTGGAGTAATACCATGTTTCTTATTGTAGGCCAATTGAATATTACGACGACGCTCAGTTTCCGACATGGCCTTTTTCATCGAGCCGGTAATATTATCGGCATACAAAATAACTTGGCCATTTACATTTCTAGCCGCACGACCGATAGTCTGAATAAGACTGGTCTCACTGCGCAAAAAACCTTCTTTGTCGGCATCCAAAATAGCAACCAAAGAAACTTCCGGCATATCGAGACCTTCACGCAAAAGATTTACACCCACGATTACATCAATTTCACCACGGCGCAACGAGGTGATAATTTCAATACGCTCGAGTGTTTCAATATCACTGTGTAAATATCTCACTTTTACTTTTTTCTTTTCCAAATATCCGGTAAGATCTTCGGCCATCTTTTTGGTCAAAGTTGTTACCAGCACGCGTTCATTTATTTTTATTCGCTCATCGATACGAACGACTAGATCTTCAATTTGAGATTTTACACTGCCTTTGCCGGTCACTGGCAACACCAAAATTTCCGGATCAATCAAACCGGTCGGACGCACTACCTGCTGTACCACCTGCTCACTATTTTGAATTTCAAATTCAGTCGGCGTAGCGGATACATAAATCATCTGTTTGGTGCGGGCTTCGAATTCATCGTATTTCAGTGGACGATTATCAATCGCGCTAGGCAAACGAAAACCATGTTCAATCAAAACATCTTTACGTGCCTTATCACCAAAATACATGCCACGTACCTGCGGAATAGTCACATGCGATTCATCCACTACCGTGAGAAAATTGGGATCACAATGCAAGAAATAATCGAGCAAAGTAAAAGCCGGCTGTCCGGGAGCGCGGCCATCAAAATGGCGAGAATAATTTTCAATACCGCTACAATATCCCAAATTCTGAATCAATTCCAAATCATAATTCACACGTCGCTTCAATCTTTCCGCTTCGAGCAATTTTCCTTGCATCTCAAATTCTTTCAGACGATCTTCCAATTCAGCCTTAATATCTTTAAAGGCTTGGTCTTTTACTGCCGGACTAGCGACATAATGTTTGGCCGGAAAAAACCAAATATCTTCTTGCTCTCTTTCTACTTTGCGTGTCACCGGATCCAGTCGCTCGATTCGCTCAATGCGATTGGAAATTTCAAAACGATAAATTTTTTCTTCATTCACCGGCACAATTTCAAACACCTGTCCGGTCATACGAAACAAACCACGCTTGAGATCACTATTGGTGCGCTCAAATTGCATCTCGATTAATTTTTCCATCATCTGGCGACGATCCAATTCATCTCCCACGCGCAAATGCATCACGGTGCGTTCATATTCGGTCGGTGAACCAAGATTATAAATAGCTGAAACCGAAGACACAATAATCACATCCTTACGCGACAACAAAGCTTGCGTACAAGCATGGCGCAAACGATCGATCTCTTCATTTATCACCGCTTCTTTTTCAATATATGTATCGGTGTGCGGCATGTATGCCTCGGGCTGATAGTAATCATAAAAAGAAACAAAATATTCCACCGCGCTATCTGGAAACAATTCACGAAATTCATTACAAAGCTGAGCGGCCAAAGTTTTGTTGTGCGCTATCACCAAAGTCGGCTTCTGCGTCTGCTCAATTACATTCGCCACCGTAAAAGTTTTACCCGAACCGGTAACACCAAGTAAGGTCTGTTTGGCAAACCCTTTATTTACTCCCTCCACCAACTGCTCTATCGCCTTGGGCTGATCGCCGGCTGGTTTCATTTTGGATTGTATTTTAAATTTGGACATGACTATAAACTACCATTTCTAAAATTTATTTTCAAACTTCAAATTTTTTGGCAGATAAAAAATAACACTCGACAGCAGAATAATTATTAACAAAAAATATACCGGATAAATCAAATCCCGCGCCACCAAAAAACTGGCCACAGCCAACAACGGAATATCCCCAATACTTTTTACCAAATTGGATAAAGATAAAGTGGTGGCCCGATTAAAAGAATTACTATATTTATTAAACAAATCAGAAAAAATTGGCCAACGCGCATTTTCCGCCATGTTAATACCAAAATATACCAGAAGCACCCAATAATAATGAGCAGAAAAATGCCAAATCACCAAAAATAAACCAATTAAAAATACCGTTATAAAATTTAAATAATTAATTTTTGTGGTCAAACTTTTACTTGGCCACAAACGATCAATATAATAATTTATCAAGGTCACAATCATATTAAACACCGACCAACCGATACCAAGCACCACAATCGGAGCGCCAATGCGGGTAAATAATTCCTGATGATAACGCCAGATAATAAAAACACTGGTAAAGGCCAAAGCCCTGTTACAGATTGCCCTCATCAAATTGGGGTTGTTTTTGACCAATTTTAACGCGTCATGAAAAACTCCAGATTCCACTTTTTCCACTTCAAAAAATTGTTTTGGCTCGACCAAAAATAAAGAAATAATCAGCCCAGAAAAAGCCGCTAGGGAATCAATGACCAACAATAAATCAAATTGCCACTCTACCAAATCTTTGGCCACAAATACCCCAATCAACGGGGTGATTATCTTAAAAATTTTCTCCGCCGCCGAATATTGCCCCAATCGACGCAGACTATCTTCGCTTTCTCCCAATTCGCGGCTAGTGTCGTATACCAGCGCTTCGTCTGTCCCGGAAAAACACGCGTAGGCCAAAGCAAACATAAATATACTCAAACTAAACATTACAAACGAATGAGAGAAAATCAACAAAACACTATAAACACAGAACAAGATTGAACTTAATATAATAGTTTTCTTTCTCCCCCAGCGATCAGCCAGATAACTCGACGGAACTTCAAATAAAATATTCACCACCGCCCACAAGATAGAGAGAAAAAACACTTGCGACAAACTCAAACCGCGGGCCAAATAAAAAAGAACGGCCACTACATTTAAAGTACGCACGCTCAAAAATGCTTGTACAAAAAACATTCGGCGAAAATTACCGGACAATTTCTTTTTACGTTCTTGAACACTTTTTGTATTCATACTAATATCTTCTCACCACCATACTCTGAGCCACCCCCACCAAAATCAGATTAATAATCAGAGATGAGCCACCGTAGCTTACCAGCGGCAGAGTCACACCAGTCACCGGCAACAAACCCAAATTGGCACCTACATTAATAAATAATTGCGCGGCAAACAAAACCGCAATCCCGCTGACTACCACACTAGCAAAATCATCATCAGATTTTTCGGCCAAGAGCAACAGCCGCCATAATAAAATCGCAAATAAAATCAACATTACGGCCACTCCGGCAAAGCCGAGCTCCTCACCAATCACCGAAAACACAAAGTCAGTCTGAGCTTCCGGCAAAAATCGGAGCTGAGATTGGGAACCAAAACCAAGTCCTTTGCCAAAAAATTGTCCTGATCCCACCGCAATAATCGCCTGCGTCGTATTATAACCAGCCCCCAGCGGATCACGCTCCGGATTGATAAAAGTCAAAACACGCTCTTTCTGATAAGGCTGTAAAAGAAAAAACCACGCCACTACCGAAAATAAAATACCAGCACCAACAAAAGAAAAAATATAAAGCCGACGGGCTTTGGTGAGAAGCATAAGCCCAAACCAAATAGTGCCGAGCAATACGGCCGATCCCAAATCCGGTTGCAACATGGTCAAACCTATTAACAAAAGAGAGATTATCAAGGTGCCAAAAAAATAAAGCGGCCGCTCAAAACGCCGGCCAAAATTAGAAATAGAATAACCTAAAATTAAAATCAAAGCGGCTTTGGCCAATTCCACCGGCTGAAAAGAAAATCCGCCAAAAGTAAACCAACCACGCGTACCACGAATGGTAGTCCCAAACACGAGCACCGCCACCATCAAACAAATCGACAAAAAATAAAACGGTTTTGCTCCCAATCGAAAAAAGCTCGGCTGCATCCAACTGGCCAAAAATAGTCCCGTCAACCCAATGCCCAAAGCGATTAATTGTTTACGAAAATAAGCATCTTGCGGTCCGCGCGACAAACCCACGCTGTATACCGCAGCCAACCCAAGCAAACACAAAAGCAAAGCTGAAAAAAACAACAGCCAATCGAAACTGCGCGTGGAGAATTTGGATAATTTAAACATACTACTTTTCAGGGGCAAGATACACGTCTTTATTGTAGGTGTCAATCAAAGGAAAAAGCTGTATGCTTTCTACCGGCAAATTTAATACAAAATTACGCAGATCAATATTTCTAGTTTCACCGGATTTGAAATCCCGCAAAAGCAGAGGCATCACCGCCGACAATCCGCCGCCGCCATTCATCAGCCCGACCACAAAATTCGCGTCGCGATAGCCGTAGGCTGAATTATTTTTAATATCAAATGTTATCACATTGGCCGCCAGACCATCCGAAGCCGCTTGAGAAACAAAGTTAAAATTACTAGGTGTGAAATTCAATCTTTGCGCTTGGAAACTCAGAGGATCTTTTATTTCTTGAGCGCGCAAACGTTTCCAAGTGAGATTTTCCAGCGCAAAATTCACATCGCCGGGATAGCCGCCCTTCATACCAAAATACACCAGCGGTTTTGTCTCCCCTGCCATCAAAAATCCATGCTGAATCGGAGTCTTTTCTTCGCCGGCCACAAAATAATAATCAAAGTAGACAATAAAATTTTTATTAGGATTGGCCACCTGAGCGATCAGATCAAAAGAAGTACTGCCGCCCGGCAAAGAGCTCACTCCTTGTATTTGCAGAGGAATTGGCGCGTATTTTGGCTGAACATTGGTATAATTTGGAAAACTGCTAAGCTGTTTGTGCAAATTTATATCGCTGGCAATCCCAAAAATCAAATAATCCGCCAAAGTGATCAAAGCGTAGCCGCCAAAAATCACAATCCAGGCAATTAAAAAACCAACCAGTATTTTATACAATAAAAGTTTGTGCTTTACATACCACAAACTCTGTTTGAATTCGCCGGCAGTAAATTCACCGCTAGGATCTTCGTATTTATTGAAGTCAGCGTGTAATTTCTTTGGCACCGCGCCAGGCGCGACACCATTTTCGCGATCCGGATTTTGTTGATTATAAATATTGAGCATACCACATTGTCTTTTCCGCGAACGCGGAAATCTAGGACACTACATATTATACCCCATTTTTGCCCTTTTTCCAAACCTTGTCGTCTGTGAGTATCTATGATAAAATATTCTTCAGTTATCAGCCTCATAAGTTTGAATTTTCAAATAAACATTTATGCCTAAAGATCCACAACAAGGAGCTCCAGATGCTGGCTATAGCGCCAAAAATATTACCGTACTCGAAGGTCTCGAAGCCGTGCGCCGTCGCCCGGGTATGTATATCGGTAGCACTGGCCCGACCGGTCTACACCACCTGATCTGGGAAGTAGTCGACAATGCGATCGATGAAGCCATGGCCGGATATTGTAATGAAATCACTATCACTCTACTGCCAGATCATATGGTAGAAGTCCGTGATAATGGTCGCGGTATTCCTGTCGACATTCACCCTACCCAAAAAATTTCCGCTTTGGAAATCGTCATGACCATCCTCCACGCCGGTGGTAAATTTGGCGACGGTGGTTATAAAATTTCCGGTGGTTTGCATGGCGTAGGTGCGTCGGTTGTAAACGCTCTCTCCACTCACGCTCGCGCTGAAGTACACCGTGAAGGACAAATTTGGGAACAAGAATATAAAATCGGTAAACCGGTCGCCAAAGTAAAAGCTATAGGCAAATGTAAAGACACCGGTACTATTATTACTTTCCGCCCGGACAACAGCATTTTTGAAACTATTGATTTTGATTGGAAAACTATCGTAGACCATTTGCGTCAGTACGCCTATCTTTCCAAAGGTATCAAAATCACGATGCACGATCGCCGCTCCCCTGAAGAAAAAGACAAAGATAAAACAGCGGTCCCATATCCAAACACCAGCTACCAATTTTTCTTTGAAGGTGGTATTGCTTCTTTTGTGCGCTACCTGAATCAGCACAAAGAAATCAAACACGACAATATTTTTTATGTAGAAAAAGAAGCCGAAGGCGTGAAAGCTGAAATCGCTATACAATATAGCGATGACTATGCCGAATCTCTTTTTGCTTTTACCAACAATATTCACAATCCAGATGGCGGTACGCATGTGCAGGGTTTCCGTACTGCGCTCACCCGCTGTCTCAATACTTACGCTCGCAACAAAAGCATCCTTAAAGAAAAAGATGCCAACCTCACCGGTGAAGATGTGCGCGAAGGTCTCAATGTCGTGATCTCTATCAAGCTACGCGAGCCACAATTTGAAGGCCAAACCAAATCCAAACTTGGCAACACCGAAGCCAAGACCGCTGTGGAAACTGTGATGGGTGAAAATTTCGCCATCTACCTAGAAGAAAATCCAAAAGACGCCGAAGCCATTATCGGCAAATGTTTGCTTGCTTCTCGCGCTCGCAACGCTGCCAAAATTGCTCGCGATGCCATCTTGCGCAAAGGTGCTCTCGAAGGCTTTACTCTCCCAGGTAAACTCGCCGACTGCTCTAGTCGCGACGCTACACTGTCTGAGCTATATATAGTAGAGGGTGATTCGGCCGGTGGCTCTGCCAAACAAGGCCGTGATCGTGAATACCAGGCCATCTTACCTTTGCGTGGTAAGGTGCTCAATGTGGAGCGTGCCCGTATTGATAAAATTCTGGCCAACAATGAATTGAAATCTTTAATAATTGCTCTTGGCACCAACATCGGTGAACAATTTGATATCACCAAACTCCGCTACCATCGCGTGATCCTCATGACCGATGCCGATGTCGATGGCGCTCATATCCGCACCTTGCTTCTTACCTTTTTCTACCGCCACTTCAATCAACTCATCACCGGCGGACATATCTATATCGCCCAGCCACCACTATATAGTGTAAAGGTTGGCAAAGATATTCGCTACGCTTTCGATGAAGTCGAACGTGATAAAATAATTGCGGAAGTCAGCAGTCAAAAAGCGGAAAAAGCTGAAGCCAAAGAAAAAAAGAAAAAAGAACAAGAACCGGTAGAAGAAGTTACTGAAAAAGATGAGGGTGCTGCCGAAATTGAAACCTTTACCGCCGGTGGAATGAAAATAAATATCCAACGCTACAAAGGTTTGGGTGAAATGAATCCGGAACAACTCTGGGATACCACCATGGATCCAAAACATCGCACCATGTTGCAAGTGACAATTGAGGATGCGGAGCTCGCCAATGAAACATTTGAAATTCTCATGGGTGACGAAGTAGAACCTCGCAAAAAATTCATCCAAACTCAGGCGAAGAATGTCCGCAACTTGGATATCTAAAAAATAAAAACAAAAAACCGCCGTTTAGAGAATCGGTGGTTTTTTTGTTTTGACAAAAACCACTTGCGTGATTTTCATCCCTCAATCTCCGAACAGAGACTAAAGGATTTTATTTTTGAGTTTCGTCCTAGACAAAATTCTTTGGACTCATCAGTGCCGGCAAAACCGGCAGACTCCTTGGGACCAGACACGCGTACTTCGCGCGCCTGATCCCGTTGAGGTTGTAGGTGAACTTCGCGACGAATTTCGTCGCACGGCTCAACGCTTTTTCTTGATCGCATTCCTGAGCTTCGCCGTCGCCTTGTGCCGACGCTCGTTCTCTTTCTCGAGAGCCTCGACATGCATGAGGAGGATGCTGATCTGCTCCGACAAGCACATCTCGAGGCTCTCCACGGTTTCAGCGCGGCAACTCCGCTCAAGCACCTTGATACGCTTCAGGCTGTATTGGCTACGACCCACCCGATCACTGACATTGAACTCCAGGTACGGGGACGGGTCGCCTTCCAGGAATTCTGACGGATGGACGGATTTGTGGACCGTCTCCAGCAGATCCCGGGGTTCCCCGTCGTGCAACGTCGCCGCTTTTGCGAGCTCCACAGGCGTCGCCATACCTGGCAGATCCACCCACGGACGCGGCTGGGGGCGCGAGTGCCGCAAGAGCAAGCCCTCGTTCACCACAGGCTTGAGCGGTTCAGCAGGGAGCTTCTTCCAGGCTTCGTTCTCGCCATCGAGCCCCTTCATCAGCTCCTCGTGGGTCTTCTGATCCCGCTTCTCGCGCTCGCCCTTGCCGTTGCAGCTCGCCATCAGCACCGCCAGAACCACCAGAAACCAGAAACCACGAACCATGGCACCCTCCTCTCACCCGATTGGTGAGGGATCTCGCGATGCTTGCACAGCTGACCATCGTGGCCAACTAGACAACATCTTTTGGAAATACGAGTGCATTATTTACTTGTAAAAATAAACATTGTACTCGCATTTCTTTTTCAAGAAATTTATTTTACACAACCTACATTGTAAAGAACAATTTATTATACTTGAGTTTCGTCCTTGAAAATAAATTTCTGGACTCATCAGTGCCGGCAAAACCGGCAGACTCCGGGGACCGACACTTTCGCATCGGCCCCCACGAGGTTATGGCGCAGACCGACGCGACGATTGTCGCTTCGGTCATTGCAAATTGACTTTCATGCCCTTGGCCACCTCCTTCATGGTCTTCTGCAGATCACGAATGAACTTGTCTCCCTTGCCACGTCCCTGGACTTCTTCCTTGTAGCGCCAATACCGGAAAAGCAGACCCTTGTAGTAGTTGCCGTCCTGGGCAAAAGGGCCGAAGTCGAACTCCGGACCGTAAACATCGCTCCCGGGGTTTTGCATCACCTTGATCTCGGGATGCTCCTTCATGTACTTTCCGAGCGCGGTCAGCATGTCAGCGTCGAGCTTCGCGAAGTCAGTCTTGGAGGCCTTGTAGAGCCGCCGCAGACGCACCTTCAAGAAGTCCTGATTTTCCAGGCGCAAGATCAAGCCAACCGCCCACTGCATGGACGTAGGACTCTTGACCAAGACGCTTAGAAGATTATCGGCCAGTTGGCGACCTTCGCCCGGATCCTTCAGCATCTCGATGGTCCGTACGGATGACCGAAAGTCGTCGTACTCTAGATCATCTTCGATGTCGTTGTCCTGGAAGTTGTCCATGGCCTCGCGGATAAACATCCTCCAATGGTTGTTCGTGCCGCCGAAAGACCGGAACGGTTCTTGCGCCACCTCCTTCAAATGGCAGAGTTTATCCTCTCCATAAATGGCCTTCATGCCCGGACTGGGCACACTGATGTCCCAATTCAAAGGAGGAGAAAAGGGGAAATCCGGAAGCGGGTCACTAGGCAACGATTCCGCTTCTGAAATCTTCTTCTCCCGCTCGGCGAGCTGCTTCTCGTATTCCGCCTTTGCCGCCGCCCACTTGGCCGTGATGGCTTCGAGTTTCCCAGGATCCTTGGCCTTGGCGTACTCCAGAGTGCAGAGGCGCTCATCATCTTCGACGGGCTTCTTGACCTGCTGCGCCGCTTCGAGCTTCTTGCGCAATTCCTTGTTCTCACGCGCCAGCTTGGCACGCTCGTCGATAGAATTCTGCAGTTCGACCGAAGCGGGATCGGGTTGATTGAATCGACGCTCTTCGCGTCCACACCCAATGGCGCAGACGAGAGCGACGAGAAGCCAAAATTTTGGCATCAGGTTCCTCTTTGGAATTTTCCCTAAGCACATCCGATAACATCTCGGGCGCATCTTTGAGAAATTGTTGGCGCTACGGAAAAGATCTCGTACGCTTTTTAAGCACAAAAAATATGCTCACAAAGCGTACGAGATTTGAAAATCAATTTTTACCATAACCTAAATTGTAAAGAACTTTTTTAAGAAAACCACAAAGTGATTTTCTTCACTCAGTATCCAAATATTTTTAGCTACTAAGTGAAGGACTTTGGTCCGAGCAGTATCTTTCGACACTGCTCGGACCAGGGCGTCCTAACCCTTTGAGAATTGCTCTTCGTCACCGTGTCGCGAAATTGTCTGCGACATTGTGCACTTGAGCGATTCCACTCTATCTACGCTGTAGCGGTCGGGGTGGTCAGTCCCGGCATGGCGATCCCCTTCCAGTCATAGCGCTGACGCAGCTCGTCTTCCGAGAGCAGGCAGAGCCGCTGGTAGAGTCCACCGCGCGGATCGGCGAAGTCATCCGGCCAGGTGGGCACCTCGAAGTGCGCCTTGAGGACGGCGTCCTCGCTGGACCGGATGTCGTTCAACGTCGGCAGGATCTTCTCGCGATATCCCTGGTTCTGATGGCGACGGATCTCTTCGAAGCTGACCGTGGAGTTGCCACTGATCTTCTCCTGGAGGGTCGCCTCCATCTCCTCGAGCCGCTGACGCAGCATGAGGCGATGGCCAGTGATATTCTTGAGACCCAGCTTGCCCGCGGTGATGATCTCCTCGGGAGACTCCCAGCCGAAGCTGGCCAGTCGCCGTTCGTCGATCTTCCACGGGTCGGTCAGGCGCGGGTCCTGACCCAGCTTGTCCGTCGGCCACGACGGGACCTTCTGACCGGCACGCCGCACCTCTTCTTCAGCCTTGCCGAGCTTTTTCATCGCGTCGGCGCCTTTCTGCACCCACATGGCATGGATCATACCTTCGATCCGGAGCTTGCTCAGATACAGTCCGGTGCGTTCGTCGGGGACGACGACGCTGACCAGTTGCTGTTCCAGCTCCATCACGACGGCCCACAGTTCTTGACGAACCATGAACAGTTCCACGAGAGCCTTGCGGGCCTTCGGAGTCAGGGCGGCGTCCTTGAAATTCTCGTAGCCCATGATGCCCATGACCTTCTTGGCGTACGGATCGCCAGCCTCCGCCTGTGCTGCCACTGAGAAGTACTCCTTCACTTCCGTAGGCGCCGAGAGCGCCATACCAAGCACGAGAAACCCCATGATGGCCGCAATGACGCGGCATGCCCAGATTGCCCAGTTGACGGCCGAGCTTTCCAAACGCATCTGTTCGAGAGTATCGTACCTGTCTTGGAAGCCGAATTCCTTCTGGAATTTGCCGCCATAGAGGTCGGCAACCCGTTCGGGGTCCATCTTGCGGAGTTCTTCGACCTTGTCCTTGCGCTCCTTGCGGAGCCCCCCCAACTGCTCTTTCATGTCTTTGAGGCTGGAGCCAGTGGTCGTGTCCCGCTTCGCGCGCAGCGAAACGAGGTGGTCTTGGGTTTCCTTGTTGAAGTCGATGACCGCCTGGGAGTGAGCGATCTTCTTGTTGGCGAGATCCTCACGCCATTGTTTCGCCTGCCCGAGCTTCAGCCTGCATGAGTCCTTGCAGCCCCTCTGGCCACTCGCTCCCTTACCAGCCGACTCCTCGTACGCGTCTTTCTCCTTATCATCGATTCGCTTCAGGAACGCCGCCTCTTCGTCGCTCTCCTTCGTCACCATCTGCGCCAGTATCGCCGCCCGATCACCTTCGTACTTCTGCAGGTCAGCCACCGCGGCGCCCTGCGTCGAGGACGCTTCGTGTGCCAGTTGGGCGGTGACGTCTTCGATCTCCTTGTCGATGCGCGCCTTCTCCTGGACCATGGCGGACGTCCGGATCTGGTCGATCTCCTTCTTCTGTTTGGCGTCGAGCCTGTGCGTGATCTCACTCTGAAACCAGTTCAGCTCGAGCGGCACCGACGTGATGCCCGCGACCAGGAACGTGAAGAGGAAACGCCAGGCCAGGCTGGCCCAACGCCGCTTCACGTTGACATCCTTGTCGTCGGCGGTCACGATCGCGATGTCGAGCTGGACCACGCCCAGCACGATCACCGTCGCCAAGATGGCCGCCAGCACGCTGTTGTGCATGGCGAACACCAAGGCGAAGTACCACATGATCCAGTCGAAGGTCCCCTGACAGCAGATCGCGATGACGATCCGCCGGAAGAAGTTTTCGACGATCGGACCCTTGGTGGAGGTGTTGGTGTAGAGCGTGAGATTGAAGAAATTCTTGAACATGGCATCCTCCGGAACTTGGAAATTTGGCGTCCGTCAACGCCGCGATGAACTTAGTTGGGGACGCAACTTGCGACCCCCATCCTGTTTTCCCCTTAATAAGGAGGATGGAGGCCCGTCGGCCCCAACCTTCACCACGGCTGTCTCTTTGACCTCCGCTGTCTATATTTTCTTGAAACAAAAAGATATAGATAGCGGAGGCCATTTATTTTTTAGCGTAGATATAAATTGTAAAGAACCATTTAATGAAAACCACAGAGTGATTTTCATCTCTCAATTTCCAAATTTTGGAAACTAAGGGATTGTGGACTTTTTCAGATCCCGACAGGAGCGAATTTAATCGTCTCAACTGTCTGCAATACTGTTCTCGATTTTACTCGAGAAGGAAAAGTCCAAAACCTACGATGGTGGGGGCCTCAAATGGAGGCTATACCCACATTTCGGGCAACGAGGAGGATGTGTATTGAACCAAAGTCCCATGCCGATCTGGACCATGATCCCGATCACAACCGTCCAGTTGGCCAGAAAATCCCAGGCGAAAATGAGGTTGGCCTCTTCTCGATTCTGAAAAAAGCTGACCACGAAGTCCACCGCAAGAAGCACCAGAAACGCCGGCCACGAAAACTCGCGGCCACGGTAAGTGATGATCCCACAGAAGACCGCCATGAAGACGAGCACGAGGAACCCGTACTCAACGAAAAAACCATGCATGACCATGACAGCATCCATCCTATAAGGCGCACGCGCCGTTTGTGAAAGATCTTTCCTGTTTCGTCCTAAAGGACTCATCAGTGCGAACAAAATTCGCAGACAGGGTTCCGAAGCGTGACAGCGCTTCGGATTTTTTATCCCTCACTTCGTGTTGATAATCATTACGACTGTCATCGTAATGTTGGGCGACTTTCGCCCTTCAGACACTTGGGGATAGACTTTTTCAGATATCATCAGGAGCTACTTTTTCTAGCTCAACCTTTGATAATCTGTGCGCTTTGCGCAGGCAAAGTCCTAAACCTACTAGAGACGCCTGCTGTCGGAATGGACGCTGGCATCCTTATCTGCCAAGGCAGCATTAGCCGCCAGTGCCAGGCCACGCTCGCGAGGAGTGAGACCGGCCTTCTTGCCAGTACGAAACCACACCGCCAAGAAAAGCGGGACGAGGAGACCGAACATGGCCGCCCAGAACATGGCGTTCTCGGCGGTGTCCCCGATCTTGTTGTTCTCGCGAAAGATTTCCGCGACGAACTCAACGGCGAGCACCAGGCCGTATGCATGCCATGAAAATTCCTTGGCGCGGATGATGATCACGATACAGAACAAGGCGACGAGGGAAATCAGGATAGCACAGTTCATGATGTACTCCAACACAAGACCCACTAGGTGGGGTCGAAACCTGTCGCGTTTTGCGACTTTAGATTGCCACACCTGTGGCCCGGCGTTGATCTTGGACACCGAGCCGATACCAAGCAAAGATTCTTCTTTGTTTAGTATCGACTCAATATCTTTTGTAAAGAACAGAATAAAAAAACTCTCCGATTAGAGAGAGTTTATATACAACAATACACCAGACCAATTGTTTACTTCTCTCTAAAAAAGTAACAGTAGGCACGACTTGGGTATTTGTGTTATTTTTAAATAACAGATAATTATACTACTTTTAGGCATTCTTGTCAAGAGGTTTACAGCGATAAATTCCAATAAATCCCTCATATTAGCCAAAATACCCTGTGCATACCCGCTATTGACTTTTACCATATTTATGATATTATAAGAACATAAATCAGCCGCAAGGCTGTTTTAAAAATCAAAAAATATTAACTTTGGCTAATATTAGCCAAATAACCCTTATTTATGAACATTTTTGGTAAAATCAAAAATTATTTGCTCGGCTCTTATGCCGAAATGACGAAAGTCACCTGGCCAACCAAACAGCAGACTATCAACTACAGCCTAGTTGTGGTGGCTTTGAGCGTAGGCGTCGCTTTGTTTTTCACAGCGCTCGACTATATGTTCAACCTTGGTATCCAGACTTTAATTAACCGCTAATTAAAGTACTACTATGGCAAAACAAACCCTAAACCTCGGACGCCGCTGGTATGTGCTACACACCTACTCTGGCTACGAGGAAAATGTAAAACGCAACCTCGAACAGCGTGTGGAATCATTCATGATGCAGGATAAAATCTTTGCCGTGATGGTACCCAAAGAACAAAAAATTAAAATCAAAAATGGTAAACGCACCACCGTGGATGAAAAAATCTTTCCAGGTTATGTGTTGGTAGAAATGGTTGTGACCGATGACAGCTGGTATGTAGTGCGCAACACCCCAAATGTGACTGGGTTTATCGGATCCGGTACTACTCCTACTCCTATCGATCAGAAAGAAGTTGAACAGCTGATCAAACGCGCGGCCGGTGAAGGCGCTACTCACAAGATCGATGTGGAAGTAAACAGCGTAGTGCGTATTACCGATGGTCCATTTAAGAATTTTGAAGGTAAAGTATCTCATGTGGATCCAGAACGCGGCAAGGTAAAAGTCATGGTGACCATGTTTGGTCGCGAGACCCCTGTCGAGCTCGACGCTTTACAAGTGAAGAAAATTTAAGTAGTATATAAAAGTTAAAATCTTCGGCCCCAAAGGCGCTTCTCGGAGACTTAACAAATAATTATAATAATATGGCAAAAAAAGTTCTAACCCAAATCAAATTACAAATCATGGGTGGAGCCGCTAACCCTGCGCCTCCAGTCGGTCCCGCTCTTGGTCAGCATGGTGTCAACATCCAAGGATTCTGTAAAGAATTCAATGACAAGACTCAGGACAGAAAAGGTGAAGTCGTGCCAGTAGTAATTACTGTTTACGCCGATCACAGTTTCAGCTTTATTATGAAGATTGCTCCGGTTTCTGAATTGATCAAAAAAGCCGCCAAAATCGAAAAAGGATCTGGAAACCCTTTGCGCGAAAAGGTTGGCAAATTGACTAAAGCTCAATTGAAAGAAATCGCTGAAAAGAAATTGCCGGATCTCAAAGTGAACAGCATTGAGGCCGCAATGAAAATGGTAGAAGGTACTGCCCGCCAGATGGGTGTAGTAATCGAATAAAACAAATTAAAAATCCCCCGAGTTAAATCGAGGGATTTTTTTATTATTCAAAATAGAGGAACAAAAATATTTTTACCTCTATTTTATCAACATAGCGTCACCGAAACTAAAAAAACGATATTTTTCTTTTACTGCTTCTTCATAGCATTTGAGCATAAACTCTCTATCTTTCACAAAAGCAGAAACAAGCATGAGAAGTGTGGACTGAGGAAGATGAAAATTAGTAATGAGCGCGTCAATAATTTTGAATTTAAATCCAGGGGTAATAAAAATATTTATGTCGCCCTGATATGGCTCGAGCTCTCCTTTGCCAAATTTCATCGCCAAGCCTTCGAGTGTGCGCACAGTAGTAGTACCCACCGCGATCACGCGCCGCCCCTCAGCTTTGGCGTTATTTATTAAGTGGGCATTTTTATCGGAAAGCTCTACCCACTCACTGTGCATTTTATGATCCTCTACGGCGTCGGTCTTTACTGGCAAAAATGTCCCCAGCCCCACATGTAATGTCACCTCGGCAAATTGCACTCCTTTTTTTTCTAGTTTTTCTATAAGCTCCGGAGTGAAATGAAATCCGGCTGTCGGTGCGGCTACCGAGCCTTCGTGTTTGGCATATACCGTCTGATAGCGCTTATCCAGATTGGCCAATTGTTGGCTTTTGATATACGGCGGAGTCGGCACTTCGCCATACTGATTCGCTTTGGCGCGCACTTCCATATCGTCTTCATTGAATTGCAACAAAAATGTCCCGTCATTTTCTTTGGAAATTACTTCGGCCGCAAAATCTTTGGCAAAAATTATTTTTATTCCCAGGCGTAATTTTCTACCCGGCTTGGCCAGCGCTTTCCACACTCCCGGATTTTCCATTGGACGCACCAAAAATATTTCTACTGTCGCGGCATTGAGAATTTTATCCGTGGCATTGGCCGGAATTTTTGTGTCCGATGTAGTTTCATCCAACACCAATGTGCCGCGCAAACGCGCTTTGAAAACTTTGGAATTATTCCATACGAGCAGATCCCCTTCTTGTAAAAAATTTATGATATCCAAAAATTTTTGCTCCTTCATCTGATGAGTATCTCTATCCACCACCATCAGGCGCGAAGAATCACGCGGCTCCACCGGTGTTTGAGCGATTAAATCTGTCGGTAAATTGTAATCAAAATCCGAAGTTTTCATATTTTTTATATATCTCTCAAAAATTTTATCTAAGATATTTATATTTATTTTGATTGTGTTGTTCTAGCGTACTAGCGTAATGCATATTGCCATCCATATCACTGAGAAAATACCAATAGTCATTAGGACTGGGATTAATGGTAGCCTTTATAGACTCAATCGAAGGATTGCAAATCGGTCCTGGTGGCAAGCCTGGATATTTATAAGTATTCCAAAGAGAATCAATTTGTCGCTCTTTGCTGGTAGTAAAAACATCACCCGTCCTATCCACCGCATAATGCACCGACGAATCCACTTGTAGTGCCCAATTTTTCTGCAAACGACGCCATAGAATATCGGCAACAAGCGCTCGATCGGCATCGTGTTTAGTTTCTTTTTCTACAATACTAGCCACCGTGAGCACCTTTCCTACTTGGATAAACCATTTATTAGATTTCACATATTTCAAATTGCTAATTTGATTGTATAATAAATCATCGGTAAATTCGCTGTCTCTGTGCGCGTAAAATTTCTCAATAACATCTACTAATTTAGCATCGGCAAATACTCTATAAGTTTCCGGTGCCAAAAATCCCTCGTAACTTTGATCGTGTGCCATTTCCAATCGATATTTTTTATTTATTATTAATGGATAATCATTTTTCCAATCATAATAATACGCAGGTTCACCGGTAATCGCATATACCGCCTCCGTACTGGTCGCCACTCCCTTGAGCACCAAATAATCCGCCACCTGACGCAAATTCCAACCCGGAATAATAGTCAAAGTAATTTCCGGACGCGACGGTATCATCGTTCTCTTCGGATGAGAGCGCTGATAAAACAAAAATAATCCTCCAAATAGAAAGATGGCTAATACGACAGGCACTAAAAGAAATTTATATTTCTGAAAAAAGAATTCCATTTATCTATATTAAATTTAAAAACTTAGAGGAGGCCGTAGATAATCTTTCCGAACGAACCGCTGAAAATATTCGACTATAATTTGTGAGTCCCAGAGCCGTGGCTGGCCGTGCTGTCTGAGGAGCCAAGCGACGAGTTCACGGCCAGAGGCTCAGGGAGTTGCAAATTATTCAAATATTTTCACAGTGAGAGAACAGGCAGATATTTACGGCCGACGAAACTATGGATTAAACTCCCTGTCAGCCAAAGAATATTTCTCAATCGTATCCGTCGGAAACCACTGCCCAATATGATGATGCGCATACACCACGCCAGTCGCCGCCAACTTCTCAAAACAATCCCTCTCAATCATACAAAACCCATCTGACAAAACAGCCAAAACTTCCGGCTCCAAAATATACCCGCCCGCATTATTGAGATTGGACGGTGCCTGCTCTACTGTCGGCTTTTCAATAAATTCTATAATTCGGCCATCATCCAAACGAGCGATACCAAACTTGGTCACATCCTCCACCGGAAAAAGTTGCAGAGTCACTTTGGCATTATTTTTCTTATGAGTTTCAATCGCCGCTGTCCAATCAAAGTCCGCCAAATTATCACCATTGATAGCTACGAAAGTTTCATCTATCCCGGCCGAGGCCATTTTCAAAGCACCGCCAGTACCCATCGGCTGATCTTCAATACAATAACTAATCTTTACTCCGTATTTACTGCCATCACCAAAATATTCTTTGATAATATCGGCCTTATAGCCAATCGACAAAATAATATCTTCAATTCCGTGTTTTTTAAAATTCAAAATCGCGTGCTCAATTATTGGTTTTCCTTTTACCGGTAATAATGGTTTTGGTGTATTATCCGTCAAAGGACGCAACCGTGTACCCAGTCCTCCGGCCAAAATAATCGCTTTCATATTAAATAAAATTAAAACGCAATAAAACCGCGCAGGCCAAGACCGATACAAAGGCCGCCAAAGTCAGCCCGCCCAAAATATCGCCGGGATAATGCACGCCGCTATAAACTCTACCCCAGCAAACCCACAGTACCAGAGGTAAAAGTCCAAGCGCGGTCGGAAACCCGAAAATAATTGCCATTAAAAAAATCAAAAACGCCGACATCGCGTGATCGGATGGAAAAGATTTCCATAAAGACGCCGGCATAAATAAAATTTTGATCTCAGGAATACTTAAGCGAGGACGTACTTCATGCACGATCAGACCAATCATGTTACTGAAAAATAATCCGACCAATTCGGCACCGGCCAGGGTAAAAATTGGCAGCCACATCAGATAAGGATTGCCGTAATGCAAAATAAAACTAATCGCCACATACCAACCACCCATTCCAATGATCACCCATTCCGCTCCGGCACGCCCAAAAGCATCCAGCCAGCGATTCTTGCCTACCAGGGTGTTAATCTTCAAAAATAACTTCGTATTCCAATTCATAGTGCTCTAATTTTACCAATTTTCCACCCGCTTGGCAACCCTTGAATTTTTGCTCAAAACTGGTATAATGCCCCTACAACTTCTTGTTCTTTCAAAATTAATGTGGTAAAATGAACTAATGAATACTAATAATTCATTAATATTGATAGTTCAATTATGTCTCTAGGTATAAAACGAAAAATGGCTATGGACCTAAGAAAAGAAGGAATGAGCTATAGTCAAATAAAAAATAAACTAAATGTCAGTAAAGGCACACTAAGTTATTGGCTCAGAGAATACCCTTTGTCCAAAGAACGCATCCGGGAATTAAGAGACACGAACGAATTAAGGATTGAAAGATTTCGAGAAACAATGAAGGCCAAAAGGGATGCTCGATTAAAAAATACTTATTTAATTGAGAAAAAGAATATCTTTCCTATACAAAAAAAGGCTCTATATCTGTGCGGTCTATTTCTATATTGGGGAGAAGGTACAAAAACACACACTGCTGATTTAAATATGTCGAATACCGACCCTGCTTTAATAAAATTTTTTATTATTTGGCTTACAACAATTTTGAATGTCCCAAAAACAGAATTAAAAGTATATCTTCACTTATACGAAGATATGAAAATAGAAACAGAAACTAATTATTGGTCGGAAACTCTAAACATCCCAACAAAACAATTTGTAAAACCATATATTAAAAAAACTTTATTAAAAAACATAACTCATAAAGGTGGTTTCGGACATGGTACTTGTAATGTGAAAATTGGTGACGCAAGATTAAATGAAAAAGTAATGATGGCCTTGAAATCAATTAGAGATAACTACATTAAAACGCGCCCATAGCTCAGTGGTTAGAGCAATTGTCTTATAAGCAATAGGTCGATGGTTCAATCCCATCTGGGCGCACAATATTTTTTATATATGTCAATTTTAGAACATTTCAATACATCTACCGCCAAACCAGGCTTGTCATTTCATGCTAAAAATACTTCCGGCTTTGCCGGCAAACTTCACAGTGCCATCAATAATAATTATCACGGCATGGGCACGCTAAGGGAAAATAAAATAGCGGTAGAAGCCATAAATTCTATAGTTCTAAAAAATCAGCACCTAATTCGACGCGGCGGTCTGTCCAAACATCAGGCCGAAAATATGATGCACAAAATCAGTCACGAAGCGGCGATGAAAGGCGAACACCTCAGTGCCACCGAACACGAAGCTGTAAAAAAACTCAGCCACCACCTGATGAAACCGGTGATTCGCCGCGAAATAATTCGCGCCGAAGATGACATCCAATCGCATGGCGTCACCTCAATTGCCGGCATACAGAAATCGGCCAAGGTCAGTCAGATCGGCGATCAGACCAGGATGATCTCGGCCGGTCAAACAATTCAAGCTTCCGGCGGCATTGCCAGCTCCATTAGAAATAAAAATAATCCTCTTATTTCCAATTTACCAAAAGGAGGGATGAGACCTGCTCCTCCACGGATCAAACTATCTATCTAAATGAAAAAAATTGCCAAAAAAAATCACGAGCAGAAAGCCATGCCTTCACAACGCCTCGATCTTTTTTTATCCGCCAAACTAAAAATTTCGCGTTCACAAATAAAAAAATTAATTGATAACGCCCAAGTAACTGTAAATGGAAAAATAGTCACCAAAACCGGCGGCTCTATCCGCGCCACCGACAAAGTAATAGTAAACAAAGCTGAGCCAGAAAAAAAACTTACCGTTAAAGAGGAGAAAGTAAAAAAAGAAAAATTCCATATTAATATTATTAAAGAAACTCCGGATTATCTGGTGGTAGAAAAACCTTACGGCCTACTCACCCACTCTACCGACAAAAATGAACCGGATTCATTGGCTAGTATGCTGGCCAAAAAATATCCTGGTTTAAAAAAAGTCGGCGACGATCCCAAGCGTCCCGGCATCGTGCACCGCCTCGATAAAGAAGCTTCCGGTCTTTTGGTGGTAGCCCGCACCCAAAAAATGTTTGAACACCTCAAAGATCAATTTAAAAACCGTACCGTAGAAAAAGAATACCTCGTATTGGCCCACGGAAAAACGAGCAAAGATTTTGATAGTATCAATTTCCCGCTCGAACGTGGCCGTAATGTGGAAAGAATGTCTGCTCTGCCCGCCACTGAATATGGCCGAGTAAATACTTTGGGCAAAGAAGCCCTCACCGACTTTGATGTAGAAAAACGTTTTATTAATTTCACTCTGCTCAAAGTAAAAATTCATACCGGTCGCATGCACCAAATTCGCGCCCATCTTTTGGCCTACAATCACCCGGTCGTGGGCGACCCTTTATACTTTCAGAAAAAACGCAAAGACCGCTGGGACAAAGTTTGCGGACGATTATTTTTACATTGTGTCCGATTGGCTTTTGTGGACCTCGACGGCGACCGACAAGAATTCCAATCTACTCTACCAAAACCACTCGCTGACTTTTTGCTTTTGCTAAAATAATATGGCCGGATTATTTGTCATCATTTCTTCACCATCGGGCGGCGGCAAAGACGCCGTAATTCGTGAATTGATAAAAATAATTCCGCACTCGGCCAAATTGGTCACCACCACCACCCGATCGCCTCGCCCCGAAGACAGCGAAGGTACGACTTATTATTTCATCAGCCGAGCTGATTTTGAAAATAAAATAAAAAATGGCGAGATGATGGAATACGCCACCTATGCCGAAAATTATTATGGCGTACAAAAATCCGAACTAGAAAATAAATTACAAAATTTTGATGTTGTGTTCTCCAATGTGGATATCCAAGGACGACGCAATTACACTGAGTCCGGCATAGAAAATTTATCCATATTTTTGGTTCCAAACAATTTAGATGACCTCAAAAAGCGCATCCTCAATCGCGGTGGCGTGAACGAAGCCGAGCTGGCTCTGCGCCTAGAAACTGCCAAAAAAGAGATTCAGGCGGCCGATGAATACCAATTTCAGGTAGTGAACCAGGCCGGGAATTTGGACGAAACTATTGACAACGTAGCCAAAATTATCACTTCTTACCACAAAAAAGGTTAATCGACCCAGAGATATTGACAAAATCAAAAAAATCGGCTAAAATAAGCCCACTGTTAAAAGCTAAAATAATCTTATGACTGAAAATACTAAAACGGCTATGATCTACAAGCCGGGCATGGTGGTAAAAGTTCACCAAAAAATTAAAGAAACCAACACCAAAGGTGAAGAAAAAGAACGTGTCCAGATCTACGAAGGCACTATTATCGCCGCTCGTCATGGAAACGAAACCGGCTCTACCATCACTGTTCGCAAAGTTTCTGAAGGTATCGGCGTAGAAAAAATCTTCCCTATTTACTCTCCAGTAGTAGAAAAGATCGAAGTAGTAAAACAATTGGCAGTGCGCCGCGCTCGCCTCAACTACCTCCGCAACAAAGACTTCAAACGCAAACTAAGCGACGTGAAAAAGAAAGAAGTAAAGAAATAAAATTAAACAAAAATCCCTCTTATTTAAGAGGGATTTTTTTATTTTTGTGATTACAGATACTTCGCAGTCCAACTATTTTTACTTTTCTTTAGATCTTCCGGCAAACCGGCAAACACCAATTCACCGCCACCTTTACCACCCTCAGGACCAAGCTCGATTACCCAATCACAAGATTTTATCACATCGGTATTATGTTCGATGATCAGCACGGTATTACCTTTATCGGAAAGTTGTTTCAATACCGCGAGCAATCTTTTAATATCTTCAAAATGCAAACCAGTGGTAGGCTCATCCAAAATATATAAAGTATTACCGGTAGAAACTCGCGCCAATTCGGTAGCGAGCTTGATACGCTGAGCTTCACCGCCAGACAAAGTGGTGGCCGGCTGACCCAAAGCCAAATAACCCAAACCGACATTACGTAAAATATTTAATTTTTCTGCCAAAGTCGGCACAGCGCTAAAAAATTTATAGGCTTCTTCTACGGTCATGCCCAAAACCTCGGCAATATTTTTATCTAGATAATGCACTTCCAACACTTCTTGATTATATCGCGTACCATTACATTCATTACAGGTCATAAACACATCCGCCAAAAATTGCATCGGAATGCGCACATAGCCTTCGCCGGCACAAGCTTCACAACGACCGCCGCCTTTGACATTGAAACTAAATTTACCGGCATCATAGCCGCGCATGCGTGCTTCTGGCAATGCCGAAAATAAATCACGAATCAAAGTGAAAATACCGGTATATGTAGCCGGATTGGAGCGCGGCGTGCGCCCAATTGGCACTTGATCAATTGAAATTACTTTATCAATATTTTCCAAACCTTTTATTTCTTTATAAGCTCCCGGCTCTTCTTTACTGCGGAAAAAATGTTTGTTCAAAGCCGCGGCCAAAATATTGATAACCAAGGTTGATTTACCGGAACCGGAAACACCCGTCACGCACACGGTCTTATTGAGAGGAATATCCACCGAAATATTTTTTAAATTAAAAGCCGAGGCGCCAATCAAAGACAGAAACTTTTCTTTTTTATTCTTTTTATCAGCCGCGTCTTTGGCGACTTTAGCTTTGGTCGGTTTTTCATAAATTGATTCACGACCGCTGAGATACGCGCCGGTAAGAGAATTTTTATTTTTCTTTATCTGTTCATAAGTACCTTCGGCAATAATTTTACCGCCATAAATTCCAGCACCAGGACCAACATCAATCAGATAATCAGCCGCGGCCATCATCGCGCTGTCATGCTCTACGACGAGCACGCTATTTCCCAAATCACGCAAATATTTCAGAGTAGAAATCAATTTTTCATTATCGCGAGAATGCAGACCAACCGATGGTTCATCCAATACATAAATAACTCCCGTCAATCCCGAAGACAACTGGGTAGCCAGACGCACACGGGTCACTTCACCGCCCGACAGTGTATTCATAGAGCGGTCCAGACTCAAATAGCCCAAACCAACTTGCGACAAATTACGCAAACGCGGTTTTAATTCTTTTATTATAGTTTCAAAAATCTTTCCTTTAATATTATCTTTATTTTTATCATTGTCTTCGTATTTTTTTAACATCTCTATATCTTCATCAATACTCAGAGCCGACAAATCAGCGACATTAAAATCCTTAATTTTTACCCATAGCGATTCCTGACGCAAACGCTTGCCCTGACAAACCGGACAAGTCTTTTCGCGCATATATTGCTCGATCTCTTTGCGCACATATTCCGAAGTGGTTTCGAGATGGCGCTTGAGCAGATCCGACACTACCCCACTAAAACTAACTTTTTTATTTTCAATCTCATATATATCACTACCGGTACCATATAAAATCATATCAAGCACGCGCGAAGGCAAATCAGCCACCGGCAAATCCAGAGAAAAATTTTGTTTAGCGGCGACGGCGTGCAATAATTTGGTATACCAAACTTGATTACCGGTAATACGCATCCAAGGCTGAATCGCTCCTTCAGACAAAGACAGTCTGGTATTTGGCATCACGAGCTCCGCGTCCACTTCCATAGTGACACCCAAACCGGTACAGCGCGGACAAGCCCCAAACGGACTATTAAAACTAAAACTGCGCACATCCAATTCCGGCATCTTGCGGCCGCACTTACTGCAATAAGCAAAAGTGGTAAAGAAATGATCATCCCCATCGGCCGAAAGCACACAGCTACCATTACTCAAATCAATCGCTATATTCACAGCCTTGAAAGGATCATCCTTTTTGACATCGGCTATTTTGCCCACGATTATTTCCAAGTCGTGTTTTTCATTTGGTTCAAAATGACATTTTATCAAATCATGAATTTTGAGAGATTTGCCATCTAGACGCACAGTATCATAGCCAGAGCGTTCTACTATTTCGAGTGCGCTTTTCAAATCTACCACATTATTACGAACCAAAGGACACAAAATTAAAACCGGGGCACTGGTGCGCGCCAATTTTCTGGCCTGTTCCACGATTTCACCGGTGGTGTTGGATTGCGCCACTTCGTGACAATCCGGACAGTATTGCGTACCGGCACGAGCGAACAACAAGCGCATATAATCATAAATCTCCGTAGTAGTACCTACGGTCGATCTAGGATTTTGGGTGGAAATTTTCTGATCAATCGCGATAGTTGGCGACAAGCCATCAATAGAGTCCACGGCCGGCTTATCCTGCACATCCATAAATTGACGCGCGTAGGCCGACAGCGACTCCGCATAACGACGCTGACCCTCAGCATAGATGGTATCAAAAGCGAGCGAAGATTTACCGGAGCCGGAAAGACCGGTCAAAACCACCAATTTATTTTTTGGAATCTCAATACTGATATTTTTGAGATTGTGCACACGGGCACCCTTGATAATGAGTTTATCGTGATTATTTTTTTGCATATAAATTTATTTATATTCCCGCCGCTTTTTTCCAACTGACACCGTCTGGATTCTGGGTGCCAACAAATGGCTGTGTGCCTGTATTTTCTTCTAATTCTTGTAATACTTGGGCTGAGATTAACGCTTCTACATACACACCCTTTTCCAAATCAGCATTAGTAATAAACCCATTAGTTGAAATAGATTTCCATGACCCAACATGACTCTTACTTACATAAAAATTAGGGTCGGTCATAGACCAATTACTATCCAATTCAAATTTAAAAACAAAACCAGCGACTTTATCACTATTTTCACATTTCCAATAAGCATCCGGATGAGCGGCTGTTGGCAAAGTCGTAGCCACATTATTAAATGAAAGATAATATTCATAAAACAGACTCTTCTCTATTCTTTGATAGCTCGTAATCTCTGTATCATTTGCATCCCACTGCTCTGAGCCTAATTTACCGATATAATTTCCATTGGCACCAGAACAAACCGGCCAAAGCAGGAAAGGATTTTCGAAATCCAAAAAACCATCTTTATCCAGCCAATCCTTACCTCCAATCTTAGCCACAAGAGGTGTTTTTTCTATTATAAAATTTTCTAAACTATTTTCGATCGTAAAATGAAATACCAATTGTGCATTCATACATCCAGGGGTAGTTTTAAGCACTTGTCCGGGAGTCAATGTAATATTGTCGCTGGTAATAGTAACCGGTAAACAAGATTGCTGTTTCTTATCACAAGTGGCACCCATACAAGTGGCACCGGCCGCTCCGCCAACAAAATATTGTTTGCCACAAGACATAGCAGACAGCTCCATACTTTGCAATTTCGCATCCGGAAATTTAGTCTTGTCCACCACCGCTCCTTTTTCAGCAGCGACAGCAAATTGCGTACTAGTAGGAGATTCCACATCTTTACAAAACTGCGGCACCACATTTATCGGACGAATCATATACACCTGAGGCAGACGCAAATTTACCAAAGCCGGATTAACAATGCTTAAAATTGTGTAAGATAGATAAGCAATCAGCAGACCAATCAGCGCTCCCCCAATTCTTTTTTTGGAACTGCTTATCGCTTCACTGTTTCCACCGGATGTTGCCCACTGGATTCCAGCCACTACAATCATAATTACGGCCAAAATACCAGCGATACTCAGACCAAAATTATAATTATATTTCAAAAATTCCCCGATATCGGTAAAAGTTTTTTTACCACCAAAGGCGATCGTGGTCTTCGTGATTCCGCCCGGCAGACATTTACCCCAACCAGGTTTATTACAAGGATCTTCATTCTCCAGCCAACCGTCTTTATTACCTTTTAATTCTTGTGGGGTTTTGCCCAAGAAAAAAGCACGGCTATTATTACATTGATCTAAATTCCAACAAACCGGATTAAAATCCGGAGCCAAAGTACTGTTGGCCGCCGAAACATACACCGGCGCAAACAAAGTAAAAAATAAAACTGCCAATAAAATTTTTTTCATAATATACAATAGGGATCCTTCGGTCGTTTCAACTCCCTCAGGATGACAGTTAAAGCTGTCATTTAACATTTCTTAAAAAATTATCCCAAACTTCAAATGGGACAACACCCTCTACTTTTTTACCATTAATAAAAAATGTGGGCGTGCCGGCCACACCAAAACGACTCGCGTCGGAATAATCTTTATTTACCAAAACTTTGGCCTCCTGACTTTTGAAACATTCTTTCATTTTTTTGGCGTCCCAAGCAAAAACAGAATTTAGGTCATCAATATCAGCCGCTGTAAAACTACTACCCAAGACATCTTGATTGTCATAAAGCCAATCATGTAGTGGCCAATACCAGCCTTGATAGTAGGCGCACTGAGCCAAGATAGCCAATTGATTGGCACCAGGATGAGTGCTTTCTATCGGGAAATTACGCACAATTAGCTTTACCTTGCTTCCGTATTTTTGCATTACCTGACGCAGGATCGGCGCTTCGGCTTTACAGTTGGGACATTTAAAATCTACAAATTCCACGACAGTTACTTTAGGGCTATTTGTGCCAATCGCCGGAGCACTGACCAATTCCACTTCCTTTCTATCCACCTCAGTCTGAGCCACCTTGTCATTTTTGCCCACAGCGGTAAACCCTCCATAAAAATTTTGTAACAATAATTCACCATTACCATTTTGAATTTGATGATAATAATACCACACCGAACCGCCAAAAAATAAAACAATAGCGACTACAGTGGCACTGAGCGCTATTCCTAATACTCCTCCAAAACGCTGATACCAGCGCAATCCCAGCGGCGAATTATTAAAAGCCATAGGTTATATATTAAGCAGTCATATTATACCACAATTTAAAATAAATCAATACTGCCATTGACACTGTCAGTCGTTCATGATATAATTATAACCACTATAAGCTCTATATTATAGGCTTAAATTTTCAGTTTATGAAAGAAACTATCTTCAATATTATTCAGTTAGTTTTGGCCATTGTACTCATTTTGGTAGTCTTACTACAACAAAAAGGTACTGGTCTTAGTGGTGTTTTCGGTGGTTCAGGCAATATCTACAGCACCAAACGCGGTTTGGACAAGATTTTGCACTATATTACTATTGCCGCCACCACTATTTTCTTCATCATCTCTTTAGTTCGCTTGGTTATCCAATAAACCCGGGCGACTTAATAATTTTTCAATGAGTTGGAATCTTTCTTCGTATTTGGAGCGTTTTAAACGTTCCAAGTCCAACCCAAGCAATTACTTGGACAAAAAACTCCGACACCGGATGAAATTCGACAAATTCCCCAATCTGACCCAAATAAAATACTTGGGCAATTTTTTAAGTGGTAGTGAAAAAAAGACTCTAATTGTCGCTACCATCTTACTTGTCATTACAATTGTAGGCTGGACCAGTTATTTTGCCTCCACCCATTCGGTGCTTTCTCCAAAAAATGGTGGCGAATATTCCGAAGGCTTGATTGGTAGTCCAAAATACGTCAACCCAATTTTTTCTTCTACCAATGATATCGATACCGACATTTCTTCCTTGGTATATTCCGGACTTTTCAAATATGACTCGAACAAACAGCTAGTACCAGATCTAGCTGCCAAATTCGTAGTAGGCGCTGATCAAAAAACCTACAACATTGAACTAAAACCAAACCTCAAATGGTCCGACGGCGAACCGCTTACCGCCAATGATATTCTATTTACTTTTGAAACTCTCCAAAATGCCGAAGTGGGCAGTCCACTGATTGTGGCTTTCCAAGGAGTGCAAATAGATAAAATTGCCGAAAATACTATCCGCTTTACCCTCAAGACTCCTTATGCTCCTTTTTTGGACAGTCTGACTTTGGGAATTTTGCCTGAACATACTTGGTCGGAAATTACTCCTGCCAATATGCGTCTGGCACAATTCAATCTTCAGCCGGTGGGATCCGGTCCGTGGAAATTTGAAAAAATGGTCAAAGACAGCGGCGGCAACCTACAGAGTTATTCTTTGGTGCCAAATAATAATTACTACGGCCAGAAACCATATCTAAATAATGTTACTTTTAAATTTTTTGACAACTACAGTGACGCCGTATCCGCCCTGCGCAGTCAAAATATTTCCGGTCTCAGTTTTGTACCACATAATTTAAAAGAAAAAGTAGATGGAAAAAGTTTAAACAATTTTGGGTTGCAACTCCCACAATATACCGCTATATTTTTTAATCAAAGTACGGTTGAACTTAAAGATGATAATCTGCGCCTAGCTTTGGCTAAAGCCATCGATAAAAAGACTCTTATCGACGAAGCTCTCGATGGCGACGGTATTGCTCTAGACAGTCCGATTTTACCCGGAAATTTAGGATACCATGATGCGGTGAAAAAAATTCCTTTTGACTTGAATGCCGCCAATACTCTATTAGATAAAAAATGGCCGCGCATCCAGCCGGAAGACTACTTCAAAATTCGTTACGACCAAATACTCAAAAGTTTGACACCGGTTACTACTTCCACCGCCAATAGCAAAACAACAGCTACCGAAACCCAACCAATTTCACCAAATGATGAAAAAAACCTCAACGAAACTATCCGCGCGGAAATGAGTTCGGGACAAAGCTTTTATCGTCAAAACGGTAAAAATGATGTTTTGCGTCTGTCTATTACTACCGCCGATACTCCGGAATATATCCAAACCGCCGAGCAGGTAGCCAAAATGTGGCGCGCTTTGGGAATACAAACCAATGTGATTTCGGTCAGCACCCACCAGATAGTGCGTGATGTTTTGAAAAATCGTAACTACGAAATTTTGATTTATGGGGAAATGATCGGTGCCGATCCGGATTTATATTCTTTCTGGCATTCCACCCAGAGTGATTATCCTGGTCTAAATCTGGCCAAATTTAGTAATCGTGATGCCGACAAATTATTGGAGTCAGCCCGCACCACGCTCAATCCGGACAGTCGCGCCAAACTTTATCAAAAATTTCAAGGTATTTTAGTTGATGATTTACCGGCTATATTTCTTTATTCACCTACCTATATCATGGCGGTGAGCAAAGATATCCAAGGCATTGAAACCGGCAACCTAGCCAATCCACATGATCGACTGGCCAACCTTAATTACTGGTATACAAAAACTACCAGAAAAATTAAATTCTAAAAATCGGGTGAGTGGCGGAATTGGTAGACGCGCAGGTCTCAGAAGCCTGTGGGAGCAATCCTGTGGAGGTTCGAGTCCTCTCTCGCCCACGATACAATATTATTTACCCCGACTTAGTCGGGACACTCTTTGTCATTTTGAATGCTACTTTGTCATCCCGAGCGTAGAGAGGGATCTTATTAAAAGATTCCTCATTAAATTCGGAATGACAGTATTCGTTCGGGATGACAGATTAATTTATATAAAGAAAATCATTTATGATTTCACAACCAAGAAGTTCGTTTGCCAGCGCCAATAGCGCGCGACCAAACAGAACGCCAAATACTTCCGCTCCTCTAGCCAAACCGGCCGGAGCCCAATCATTTAATGGCGTCCGAAGTAATTTTCGTCCCTCTTTTTCCAGAGTACGCACGACTGCTCCAGCGACTGCTCCAGCCACCAACCTTGGGAAAAAATTACGCGTAATGGTAGTCGGCGGTCTCGAAGAGATCGGCCGCAACTGCACTATTCTCGAATACGGTGACGATATTATTCTCATCGATTTGGGCCTACAATTTCCGGAAGAAGACATGCCTGGTATTGATTACATCATCCCAAACATGAATTATCTCAAAGGCAAAGAAAAGAATATACGTGGTGTAATTATTACTCATGGTCACTATGATCATATTGGCGCTATCCCTCACTGTATTCCAGCCTTGGGATATCCTCCAATTTACGGCCTGCCTTTGACCAACGCGATTATCAAAAAACGCCAAGAAGATTACAAAGGCCTGCGTCCTCTTTCTATCCACAATGTCAGCTTGGAAAATAAACTCAAGCTTGGTATTTTTGAAGTAGAATTTTTTCACCTCAATCACAATATTCCCGACTCCATGGGTATCAAAGTGGGCACACCAGAAGGTGTGGTCATTCATACCGGTGACTGGAAATTTGACTACCAACCGGTATCGGGCGACGAACCAGCGGATCTACAGAAGATTGCTAAAATTGGTAGCGAAGGTGTATTGGCTTTACTTTCCGATTCCACCAATGCTTCCCAGCCTGGTCACCAAATTTCTGAATCAGAAATCGGCACAAACCTCGAAGAAATTATTAAAAAAGTTCCTGGTCGTTTGATTATTGGTACTTTTGCTTCGCTTTTATCTCGCATCAAACAGATGATCGAAATAGCCGAAAAAGCCGGCAAGGTAGTAGCTATCGAAGGCTACTCTATGAAAAATAATATTGAGATTGCCAAAGAACTTGGCTACATGAAATTTAATTCCAAAACAATTGTTGATATCAAACAATTGGATAATTATCCAAAAAATAAAACGATGATTATCTGTACCGGCGCGCAAGGAGAAAAAAATGCGGCCTTGATGCGTATTGCCAATGGCGAACATCGCTTTATCAAATTAATTCCTGGTGACACTATCGTGTTTTCATCTTCGGTAATTCCGGGCAACGAACGCACCGTGCAAAGACTCAAAGATACTCTTTTCCGCCGCGGCGCCGAAGTTATCCATTATCAAATGATGGACGTGCACGCTGGTGGTCACGCCAAAGCTGATGATGTGAAATTAATGTTGCGTTTGGTCGCGCCAAAATATTTTGTGCCTATTCACGGCAACCATTTCCTTCTGCACTATAATGGTCGTATCGCTACTTCTATTGGCATGCCAAAAGAAAATGTGTTTATTGCCGACAATGGCCAGGTAATGGAATTCCAAAATGGTGTTGGGACTTTGACCAAAGAAAAAATTCCTTCTGATTATGTATTTGTAGACGGCCTCGGCGTATCGGATGAAACCAATGTAGTCTTGCGTGATCGCCAAGTATTAGCAGAAGACGGCATGGTAGTAATTATTGCTACTGTCGATTCCAAGAGTGGCAAACTAATCCAGAATCCTGATATTATTTCCCGTGGCTTTATTTTCCTCAAGGAACACAAAGAACTAATCGAAGATCTACGCCATCGTGTGAAAAAAATTGTTACCGAATCCGATCCGCTCACTTGGGCTGATACCAATAATATCCGCAATAAAATTCGTGATTATGTTGGACAATTTCTTTATACCAAAACCGAAAAGCGTCCAATGATTTTACCAGTTATTATCGAAGTCTAAAATAAATTTAGAAACAAAAAAACCACCTGCTGCTCCAAGATTAAAAAATATTTAATCCTAGAGCAGGTCGCAGGTGGTTTTTTATTATCCCCCCTACGCCCACTGGCCGAAGCTGGGTTCCCTAGGAAGAGTCAGAAGGAACTAGTCCTCCTCCATCGCGATCACGAGCCGACGCTGATCCTCATTGAGGTGCTTCAGCCAGCCCTGGCGCAAGGCCCAATCCTTGAACACGATGTTGGCCGCGACGAGCAACAAGACGATGCCCGTCAAGAACGCAACCAAGCCGAGCTCCGGAAACACCGCGCTAGCCAAGATGATCAGCAAACCTAAAATGGCGAAGTCCGTCCAGTTACCCATGGCGATGCCCTCCACGAGACCGACAACCGATCTCAGGCAGTGAGACAACTAGCATAGGTTTTATCATAAATAGACTAGAAAAGCAAGTTTTATTGTAAAAAAATAAAAAGACCTTCGATTTCTCAAAGGTCTTTTTTGTTTACAGCTATAAGCCGAATTCTGTAAATCTTGTGTTTAGCAAGACACGACGATCATTTATCTAGCTCTGGTATTGCTACCAAAATCAAGCGAGCGAACTTTTCCTATGTCTCTCTCATAGGCTGCTCTTGCACCCAGGCAGGGCTTGGCACCAGACCGTCTCACAACGGTCGGTATATGGTAGCTCTGTTCTAGAGTCAGAACTTCCATATTCTTTTCACCTTTCCCCCGACTGAGTCGGGGTAGTATTGTCTCTGTGCCGCTTTCCCTTGTTTGACGTTGCCGCCAAACCGGTGGGCGTTACCCACTGCCTTTTTTCTTTTTTCAAAGAAAGTGTTCGGACTTTCCTCCCCCGACTAGGTCGGGGACGATCATCCACTATAAACAGGACTAATACTACCACTAAATAGGCCTTTTGTCAAGTTTCAGTTGCAATTAGCCAAATAAATGATATAATTAATACATCAAAAAATATGGATAAATTTCTGATTTCCCACCTCACTATTCCCAGATCCTCTACCATTGAGGAAGTAGTGAAAAATCTCCAAAAATACTGCACCGACAGCGACATTGAAACCGTCCGCTTAGCTTATGATTTCGCGGCCCAAGCCCACTCCGGACAATTCCGAAAATCAGGCGAACCCTACATTGTTCATCCTACCACCGCCGCCTTTATATTATCCCAGATCCAGGCTGAGCCAAACATCATTATCGCTACCCTCATGCACGATGTGCCGGAAGACACTGAAGTGACTCTAGAAGAAATTGAGAAAAATTTTGGTCCTGATATTGCCAACATGATAAACGGCATTACCAAACTGGGTAAACTAAAATACCGTGGCATGGAGCGCTATATCGAAAATCTCCGCAAACTTTTCGTGGCCATGGCCGAAGATATCCGTGTAATGATTATCAAATTTGCCGACCGTATTCACAATCTCAGCACCCTAGATTCTTTGCCAGAAAAAAAACGTCAACGCATTGCTCTGGAGAGCATGGAGATATACGCCCCAATTGCCAACCGCCTAGGCATGGGTGAATTCAAAAGTTTACTGGAGGATCTTTCTTTTAAATATCTGGAGCCAAAAGAATATGAACGCGTAAAAAAAATGCGCGAAGAAAAGGTGGCGGAAACCAATATTTATCTTAAAAAAATCATGGACAGATTGGAAGAAGAATCCAAGAGTGCCGAAGTAAAATTCATAAATATTCACGGTCGTGAAAAAAGTCTATACAGTCTATACAAAAAATTAATCCGTAAAAACGGAGACATCAATATCATCTACGATATCGTGGCCGTGAGAATCATCGTAAAAGATGTTGGCGATTGCTATGCCACCCTTGGGGTAATTCACAAACTCTGGCCGCCGCTCAAAGGCCGCATCAAAGATTATATCGCCCAGCCAAAACCAAACGGATACCAATGTTTACACACTACGGTTTTTTGTGATGAAGGCAAAATCGTAGAATTTCAAATTCGTACCCTAGCCATGCATGAAGAAGCCGAGTACGGGGCCACGGTCGGACATTGGAACTATGACAAAAATAGCCACGGCCAAGGTCCGTCCAAAAAAGATTACAATTGGGCCAAAGAACTGGCCAAAATGCAAAAAGAAATTCTAAACAATCTCAAAGACCTAGAAGAAATGAAAGTGGATTTTTTCCGCAATCATATTTTTGTTTTTACTCCCAAAGGTGATGTGATTGACCTGCCCGAAGACGCCACTCCAATTGATTTCGCTTATCATATCCATACCGAGGTAGGTAATAAATGTAACGGCGCTAAGATTAACGATCAGATGGTAAGCTTGGATTCAGTGCTAAAAAGTGGTGATGTAGTGGATATCATTATTGATAAAAATCGCAAAGGCCCAAGCCCAGACTGGCTCAAATTTGTGAAAACTCACGCGGCCAAAAGCCATATAAAATCCGCCCTGAACAGTTCGAGAACCAGCTGGATAAAAGACTTGTTTGAGAAAAAAATGAATTAAAAAATCCCGACCAAGTCGGGTTTTTTAATTCATCCTGAGCGCCAGCGAAGGATCCCTTTCACACCACTGTCATCCCGAGCAGAGCGAAGAATCTTTTTATCACATTCAACTTTCTAAAATTATCCTGAGCTTGTCTTTAAATTCTTGGCTTGATTGTATCTTGTAAGAAGTTTTTATCTTCTTATCCCCTACCACCAAATACACCGCTTCCTCTCCCGGCATTGAAGCCAACAGGGCTTTAATACCATCGGCTTTAATTTTTAAACGATCGGCAGCAATATTAATTTCAAAACTTTTTTCCGCCAATTCTGGAGACACATACTGGCGGATAGAATTATTTTTGCTACCACCCAGCTGCGCGGCCAACTGAGGCGCGTTTTCCATACTCAGAGCATAAGCCTTTTCTACAAAAAGTTTGTTATCCCCTTCTTCCTGTGAAGTTTTACCTACTACCACTACCATTCTGCCTTCGGCCCAAATCTCTTTGGTTCTTTCATAAACTTTTGGAAATACCAAAAGTTCCAGACGATCCGTAGTGTCCTGAATATTTACGAAACTCATCGGCGAACCACTGCGCGTAATTTTTTTCTTTACACTATCAATGATACCGCCTACAATAATCCATTCATTACGGCTATAGCCACCCAAATCTTTGATATTGGTCAGACATGAGGACAGCTGCTCTGCAAACGGCGCAAACGGATGCGCAGTCACATACAAACCCAACAATTCTTTTTCCCAGATCAACACCTCATCTTGAGTGGCATTAGGTGCCTTTGCTAGATGGAGCTTGGAAGAAAAGTCTATTCCAGTACCGGCAAAAAGAGAATTTTGAGAAGTTCTTTGTTGTTCACCAAAATTCTTGGAAAAATATAATAAATTTTCGGTATTAGCCAAAAGAACACCACGATCAAATCCAAAATAATCCAGAGCTCCACATTTGGCCAGACTCTCGAGTGACTTTTTGTTCAGATCTTTATGTTGCACTCGTTGCAAGAAGTCAGTCAGATCTTTATAGGGTCCATTATTTTGACGCTCATTATAAATCGCTTCGGCAATGTGTTCGCCGAGATTTTTCACACCGCTTAGACCAAAACGAATATGCGCTTCCCCACCATTTTCCCAACCAATCATGGCGAAAGTTTTCATACTTTCATTTACATCCGGTGGTTTTACCTTTACCCCCATACGCTCACATTCACGGATAATTTCCGGCACTTTATCCATGTCCCCACTTTCCGCGATAAGCACCGCGGTCATATACTGTACCGGGAAATTAGCCTTCATATAGGCGGTCTGATACGCCACCACCCCATAGCTGGCCGCATGGGCTTTATTAAAACCATATGCCGCAAACGGTTCAATCATTTCCCACAGCAAATGAATTTTTGCTTCCGGCAATTTACCAAATTCGCGACAGCCTTTTACAAATTTTTCTTTTTGCTTCGCCATTTCTTCTGGAATTTTCTTACCCATGGCTTTGCGAAATTTATCCGCTTCTTCCCAGTTGTATCCAGCCAGATGAATAGAGGTAAGCAAAACATCGTCCTGATACACAATCAAACCCAAAGACTGATCCAAATATTCTTTCATGCGTGGATCCAAATAATCCACCATTTCCGGATGATGTTTACGGCGAATATATTCTGGAATCTGTTCCATCGGGCCAGGACGAAACAGTGCCACCATCGCGGTGATATCAAAAATAGTAGACGGCTTTAGTTCTTTGAGGTAGCGAGTAATGCCCGAGCCAGACAATTGAAACACACTGTTGGTTTCACCGCGCGACAGCATATCATAAGTTTTTTGATCGTCCCAGGGAATTTTGAAAATATCAATTTTTTTGCCAGTAGTTTTTTCTACGATTTCGACAGCGCGTCCCAAGATAGAAAGGTTACGAATACCAAGAAAATCCATCTTGAGCAGACCAGCCGCTTCTACCGCGTGCATTTCATATTGTGTAGTAATTTTTCCACCACCGGTTTCATATTGGATAGGAGTGAAGTCGGTCAGGGCTGTTGGCGAAATTACCACACCAGCCGCATGCATCGAAGTGTGACGCGCGCAGCCTTCAATTTTTTTAGCCAAATCAATCAATCTTTGTACTTGCGGATTTTTCTTATAAAGCTCACCTAAATCTTTTTCCAAAGTCATAGCTTTATCCAAAGTCATTTGAAAACCTTGCGCACCCATCGGGATCATCTTGGAGACTTGGTCACAAAAAGAATAAGAATAACCCAAAGCACGCCCAACATCACGAATTGCTCCGCGCGCCGCCATAGTACCAAAAGTAATAATCTGCGCCACTTTATCAGCGCCATATTTTTTGGTTACATACGCTATCATTTCATCACGGCGATCATCGGCAAAATCCGCATCAAAATCCGGCGCACTCGGACGGTAAGGATTTAAAAAACGCTCAAACGGTAATTTAAAATAAAGCGGATTTACAGTGGTAATACCCATGCCATAAGCCACGATAGAACCAGCACCAGAACCACGAGTAGTTTCTACAATACCGTGATCATGGGCATAATTCACATAGTCCGCCACTACAATAAAATATGGCGAATAGCCTTTAGTTTTAATAATACCCAGTTCATATTCAATACGCTCGCGCGCCTTATCATCAATATTAATTAATTTTGCCAGGCGCTCATACACCAGATCACTAAGATACTCATCAGCATTTTTACCGGGCGGCAAATCAATATGCGGGAAATGCCACTTGTTTAAAATCAATTTTAAATTGGCACGCTCCGCGATTTTTGCGGTATTCTCAATAGCACTTTTAATGTGTCCAAACCGACTGATTACATCTTCGGCTTTGCAAAAAGAATAATCCAAACCCACCATGGAATAACGACTAACATCTTCCACGTTTTTACCATCGCGAATACAGGTAAGCACATCCTGCGCTTCCGCATCGTCGGGATTTAGATAATGTACATCGCGCGTGACTACCAGCGGGATACCAGTATCTTGACCTAGATCAATCAAAGTAGAATTTAATTCGGTCTGCCCTTCACGCGCCGGCAAATCCATTAATTCCAAATAAAAATTATCTTGTCCAAAAATATTATTATACTCCAAGGCGATCTTCTTAGCTTTTTTCAAATCATTTTCTTTGCGGATAGCCAAAGCCACTTCGCCATCATAGCCACCCGAGAGCGCCACAATACCGGCACTGTGTTTTTTTAATAATTCTTTGTCCACGCGTGGCTTGATATGCAAACCATCGGTCTGAGAAATTGAAGTAAGGATTACCAAATTATGATAGCCCTCGTTGTCCATCGCGAGCAATACCAAGCGTGAATAATTTTCGTGTTCATCTCTGTCGAGATGGCTTTTGGGAGCCACATATACTTCCGTGCCAATAATTGGCTTAATATCATTTTTTTCACACTCCTGATAAAACTCAATCGCCCCGTACATATTCCCATGATCAGTCAGCGCCAACGCCGAAAAACCACGCTTTTTGGCAGCTTTTACAAGCTCCGGCACCTTGGCCAAGCCTTCTAGAAGCGAATAATGCGAATGGACATGGAGATGAACAAAGTCTTTCATAGCGGGGTTATTTTACCCTATCTGGCAGGCGAAATCAACCTGCAAATTATCCACTAAAATCCTTGCAAATTAACAAAAAACATCCCAATTAAATTGGAATGTTTTAAAAAATTTTATTATTAATTATTTTTATTTGGCCACTACTACGCCTTTTGGATTTGGACCGTACTGATTATCACCAGGATTACTATCAGTAATCATCAACACCAAAAGCCAGATTGGACCAACTAGCGGTATCAACACCAAAAATAACCACCAACCGCTTTTCCCGATATCATGTAATCTTCTTACCCCAACCGCCAAACTAGGAATAAGTACTGCCAAGCTATACAAAGTATTTAGTGCTTGACCAACGCCTTTACTAAAAATAATACTGCCGATAATAATAAGACCAAGGCCAATTAAAAAATTACATAAAACAAAATACCAATATTCCGCTCTCTGAGCACGACCACTGAATTCCGCATACTTATTTAAAACTGCTCGATAGTAATTCATATATTTTGTTAAATTAATTTTAATTAAATAAATTATACCTTAATTTAAGTTAAGAATCAACAATATCAAGCCATCTCTAAAAATAAAATCGCTATGATACCAAGCGCTATACCTATAATCTGAAATGGAGACAAAGTTTCTTTAAAATAAAACCAGCTCACCAATGATAGAGTAATCACGTTAAAAATTACAAAAATAGTAGAAGCGGCGGCAATATTCTTATACCTAAAACTCTGCGCCAAAAAATTTAATCCGATCATATAAATTAGCAAACCGAAAAAATACCAAGAATTGGCCCTGCTCACCACCCATTTTTTCATCACAATATCACCAACGGTGAGCACCACTCCCCCAATAAATAGTAGGACAATAGGAAACATAAAAAAATCCCGACCGTAGTCGGGATTAATTTACAAATATTTAGACATCATTTCCTTCAACTTTTCCTTTTGCACACCACCGGTAATTTGATCCACCACTTCTCCGCCTTTGAAAATAAGAAAAGTTGGGATACTCATTACGCTATAAGCCGTAGAAGTATCATTATTTTCATCCACATTCAATTTGCCAATTTTGATATTCTTACCTTCCAGCTCTTTGGCCAATTCTTCCACCACCGGCCCCATCATCTGACAAGGCCCGCACCAAGGAGCCCAAAAATCCACAAACACCGGCACTTGGCTTTCCAAAACCTCAACTTTAAAATTTCCGTCAGTAAATATATGTTCCATATAAAAAAAGTTAAAAATTATTTAAATGTTTTTAGAGATAAAACATTTTCCAACGAGTGAACATTGAAAATACGAGGAAATAATTTGTGAGTCGTGAAGCGTGGCTGGCCCTGCTGTTTGAGGAGCCAAGCGACGAGTTCAGGGCCAGAGCTGAGCGAGTTACAAATTATCCGAGTATTTTCACTGTGAACGAGTGGAAAATATTTTATCGAAAAAATGTGCACTAACTCAAAACCAATTTCTTCTCCTTCTTTTCTTCCTTGTAAGCCTCTAATATATCCCCTTCTTCTAGACGAAGCTTCCCATCAAACTGCACACCACATTCCGTACCTTCAGGAATTTCTTTTACTTCCTGTTTACCGGTCTGCAGATGAGACAGTGCGCCTTTGCCAATAATTTCTTTGTTGCGTTTCACGCGCACTTTGCAATCTTTTTGTAATTTGCCCATTTCTACGCGGCCACCGACGATCATATAGCCTTTGTCCGTACGAAAAATAGCCATGATTTTGAGATTGCCAAGTTCGGTAATAATTAATTCTGGATTCAAAAGTTTTTCCAATTCTTCTTTGACATAATCAAAAAGATCGTAAATAATTTTGAACTGCTTAAATACTACGCCGGTATTGCCCATCATTTCATTGGCCAAAGAACTAGAGGCCACGTTGAAAGCAAATACTTGTGCACCCGTAGCCGAGGCCAAAGATACATCGTCAGCCGTAATATTACCCAAACCTTTGCCTACTACTTTCACGCTCACTTCTTCATTTTTAATCTTTTCAAGCGAAGCAGTAATGGCTTCCAGCGATCCAAGCACGTCGGTTTTGATAACAATGTTAAAAGTCTTACGCGCTTCATCCGCTTCGGTGTCACCGGTCGATACCACCGGACGCTGTTCGGCACCGGTATTTTGAACACGCTTATTTTTCAAATTAATTTCTGTCGCTTCACCCACACTACCTACATCCAATACATCCCCTACGCGTGGTGCTAATTTAAAACCAAGAATTCTCACCGGCGTACTAGGCACAGCGGTCTTGATATCTTCACCACGATAATTTTTCATGGCACGCACTTTGCCGTAAATTTCACCATTCACTACGAGCGGATCATTTACTTTCAAAGTACCGGTCTGCACCAATACGGTCGCTACCGGACCCTGACCTTTGTCGACGTGAGCTTCAATCACCGTACCAGCCGCGGCGCGAGTAGCGTCGGCTTTTATCGTACCAGCATTTAATTCAGCCAATAACAATATCGAATCCAAAAGTTTATCAATATTCAAATTATTTTTGGCAGAAATTTCAATCATCGGCACCTCGCCACCCCAATCATCTGGAATCAATCCATATTGAGAAACTTCAGAGCGTACTTTCTGCGCATCGGCGGCCGGTTTATCAATTTTATTGATAGCCACAATTACCGGCAATTTGGCCGCTTTAATAATATTGATTGCTTCCACGGTTTGTGGCTTCACACCATCGTCAGCGGCTACTACCAAAATAGCAATATCAGCCACTTTGGCACCGCGAGACCGCATTACCGTAAAAGCTTCGTGACCAGGAGTATCAATAAAAGTAAGCGGAGATTTTTCTTTGGTTTTTGGATTATTCCAAATTACTTGATAAGCACCAATATGCTGGGTAATACCACCGGCTTCACCAGATACTACGTCGGTAGAGCGAATCGAATCAAGTAATTTTGTTTTACCATGGTCCACATGACCCATTACCACTACCACCGGTGGACGCGGGGTATCATTTCCGGAAGCTAATATTTTTTCTAAATTTTCTAAATGAGTGGAATCTTCGATGTCAGCTTTTTCTTCTTTGAGCACCGCGGAAAAACCCAGTTCTTGCGCCATCAACACCGCAGTTTCGCGATCTATTTTTTCATTTTGAGTAGACAAGATGCCATTCTTCATTAATTCCAAAATTAATTTGTTGATTGGAATATTTAGAATATCCGAAAGTTCACGTACCGTCAGGACATTTGGTATTTCTACAGTCGCGCCACTTTCTTTACGAAGCTGGCGTTCCAATTCTTTTTCTTTTTCTTTAGCTTTGAGTTCACGGTCTTCGAGCACAAATTTTATTCGGCGCCAATCGCGTTGAATTTGAGCCGCCACACGATCATCAATTTTCACCGCGCGGGCGCCGATATCAAAACCAAACTCCGGCAGGATTTGCAGGAGCTTTGCGGGATGAACGCGAAGTTGTCGGGCTAATTCACTAACATTCATATTATTATTGCTTTATTATAATGCAAATTCATCAGAAAGTCAAACCCTGGACCGCGATTGACTTTTATAAAAATTTAGACTACTTTACCCTATGTCGTCTTGAAGGCTCACTGCCGTTTTTCGCAGAGTCTATTGACTCTTCCCTGCCCGCGCGGCGGGACCAAGAGCATTTCACAATGATGACATTGGGACGGCGCGCGCACAGGACCCCCTCCTGACCAGCGCGCGCCGTCCCGCATCCTTCCCCAATGAATAATGAATTTTTAAATAAAGATCTAATATTAATTGATAAACCAGCCACCTGGACCAGTTTTGACGCGGTTAATTTTATTCGCTCACAGCTTTACCATACCAATGGGATAAAGAATGTAAAAGTAGGCCATACCGGCACTCTTGATCCCTTTGCTACTGGCTTATTACTTATTGCCGTCGGTCGTGAAAATACCAAAAAAATAGACCAATTCACCCATCTTTCCAAAACTTATATCGCCACTTTAGAACTAGGCTCTACTTCTGATACCTTTGATAGCACTGGCACCATAGTAAAAAATCCCGAATCCAAACCGGTAGCTGTGGCGGAAATAGAAAGAGTACTAAAGAATTTTATCGGCCCCCAAGACCAACTCCCACCCATGTTTTCCGCCAAAAAGGTAAACGGCCAAAGACTCTACAAGTTGGCGCGCAAAGGTAAAGAAGTGAAGCGCGAACCAAGCCATATCACCATTTTTGAAATTAAACTTTTGGATTATTCCTACCCCCAGCTTACCATCCAGGTCCACAGCTCAGCGGGTACCTATATCCGCACTTTGGCTGACGATATTGGCAGACAGCTGGGGACAGGTGCTTATTGCAGCGCCCTACGCCGTACCAAAATCGGCGACTATAGCATAGACCAAGCCATACAAATAAAAAATTTAAAAGACTATTTTGAGCAAAAAGATCATAGTAAAAAATCCCCTACTCAAAATTGGCTTAAATTGACATTTGGGAACATTTGTGCTATGATAAAAGCACTTAAATAACCAACTGAGCTGACTCTGAAAACAGCATTTGGAAGAATACGTAAAATTTGGCTAAAATGACTACAAATTTCAACATTTTATCGGTTAGATTGACAGAAAATATCGCTTCAAAATCGACTTTTTCTCTGACCATATAGATGCCGCCCCGATTGATTCGGGATAATTTGTAATTCCAACCAAAATTCTTCCTATTTTGCCACTAATTGGCAAAAAGCTGTCTTTCAGTTCACTCTGAAAGATTTTTTATATATGAATTCGTTGATCATGCTAGCCGTGGCCGTAGTGGCAGTGCTAATAGGTGGTGCTTGCGGATACTTTTTACGCAAGAAATTAGCCCAAGCCCAAGCCAACTCCATGGAAGCCAGAGCAGACAAAATGCTTACCGAGGCCAAAACCAAACAACAGGAATTGGTAATTGAAGGTAAAGAAAAGGCTCAAAAAATTATTGAGGATGCCAAAACTGAGGAAAAGCAAATCCGCGCTGAATTACATAGTGCCCAACAGCGTCTAGAAAAACGCGAAACAATGTTTGACCAAAAGTTGCTTGAATTCCAAGATACTCAGACCAAACTCCAAGAAAAAGTGGAGCGCGTCAAAGCCATCAAACAAGAAGTTGAAGATTTGAAATTACAGCAAACTGAAAGACTGACTCAATTGTCCGCTCTTACCAGAGAAGAGGCAAAATTGGAATTATTGGCTATTGTAGAAGAAGAAAGCAAGAACGATCTTTACGCTCGTATTACTAAATTGGAAAAAGAAGCTACCGAACACTACGAAGAAAAAGCTCGTAATCTTTTGACCGAAGCTATTCAGCGCACCGCTTCTTCTCATTCCGCTGAAACTACCGGCTCAGTAATTCACCTTCCAAGCGAAGAAATGAAAGGCCGCATCATCGGTAAAGAAGGTCGCAATATTAAAACTATCGAGAAACTTACCGGCTGTGAAATCGTTATTGATGACACTCCGGAATCTATTATTATTTCTTGTTTCTCCCCGATTCGTCGTGAAGTGGCTCGTTTGGCTTTGGAAAAACTTATGGCCGACGGACGTATCCAGCCCGCTCGTATTGAAGAATTTGTAGAAAAAGCTAAACAAGAATTATCTTTAGCTATTAAAAAAGCCGGCGAAGAAGCTCTCTACAAAATGAATATCGTTGGTATTGATCCAAAATTAGTAGGCATTGTCGGTCGTCTCAAATACCGTACTAGTTACGGTCAAAACATTATGAACCACTCCATGGAAACCGGATACCTCGCTGGCATCATGGCCGCCGAGCTTGGCCTGGATCAATCCAAAGCCAAGAAGGCCGGCTTCTTCCATGATATCGGTAAAGCCGTGGACCAAGAAACCCAAGGTTCACATCCAGAAATTGGTTATGCAATTTTGAAAAAATTTAATATTGACGATGATGTTTGTCAGGCCGCTCGCGATCACCATTTGGACAAACCACAAAGTATTTATGCTTGTATCGCCAAAGCCGCTGACGCTATCTCCGGTGCCCGCATCGGCGCTCGTCGCGACAGTGTCGAGCAGTTTGTCGCTCGTCTCGAAGAATTGGAAAAGACAGCAATGTCTTTCCCTGGCATCGATAAAGTTTATGCTATTCAAGCTGGCCGTGAAGTACGTGTATTTGTAAAACCAAATGAAATCGATGACTACGGCGCCTACCAATTGGCCAAAGATATTGCTCACAAAGTAGAGGAAGACTTGCAGTATCCTGGTGAAATTCGCATCAACGTGATCCGCGAATCCCGCATCATCGAATACGCTCGCTAAGGCGCTGTGGAAAAGTAATTATTGCCTATTGTAGCGAAAAAAAAGCTACTGTGGTATAATAATCATATAGAAATAATATTTATTTATAAACATATGAACAAAGCTGAATTAGCTCAAGCGCTATCTGAAAAATTAAATATTTCCAAGCGTGAAGCCGAAGACATGCTCAACGCTTTTGTGGAGCTCACTATCGCCACTTTGAAAAAAGACGAAGAAGTAGTCCTCACCGGTTTTGGTGCTTTTAGTGCCAAGACTCGTGCCGCTCGCACCGGTGTCAACCCACAAAAGCCAACTGAAAAAATTCAAATCCCAGCTGTGAAGGTACCAAAATTCAAAGCCGGAAAAGCTTTGAAGGATGCGCTGAAGGCGAGCTAACATTCTCACATTAAAAACAAAAAACCGTCTTATGACGGTTTTTTGTTTTTAAAACCCTGCTCGTAAAAAATCTCCCTGTTTTGTATAAAAATATTTTATAAAAAACAGGTAGTACGAGCAGGGTTCGCCAGCACTACCTCGGCGGAAACGAATTCCACCTACGGCTACCACCGCCCAGACCTCCCTCCCTGAGAGTCCAAGACTCGCGCGCCTTCACGAGCGATCTTGTCCTGCTCCTGGCCAGCATGCGAGTACTTCTCGTACTTGTTGACGCGCACCCGCTTGCCTTTTTCGGCTTTGCGCTTCTTCTTGGTCTTGACTTGATCCCCCTTCCGGCCGCTGTTGTGACTGGGCATGGCCCCTCCTCGCCTTTGATGCCCTGGAATAGAGCTAGGCTGAAATTAGCCTAGAATAGATCTAGATAAAAGTCAAATAAAAAACCAGAGATTTTAATTCTGGTTTTTTAAACTATTCAAATTTTAGATAATTTGTGTCAGAGGGGAGGCTCGAACTCCCGACCTCGGCGTTATGAATGCCGTGCTCTAACCAGCTGAGCTACCCTGACAAGTGATTGATATACTAACAAAAAAAAATCAAAAAGTCAATATAAATCCAGTATTTACTTAATAAAGATAGGCGAAATAATAAAGCAAATTAAAAACCGCGGTACGCACACGCCAAACGGTTTTAAAATCTTAACTATTTACTTTAAAAACTAGGCAGCTTTTTCCACGCTGTCTTTGGCCGCTTGGTAAGCGGTTAATTCTCTACTAGCGGCTTCCAATTCAGCGGCGGCGGCGGCGACTTTTGCCTGAGCGGCCTCAAATCTCTGTTGCAATTCAACTTCTTTTAAATCTACTTCCTCCTCAGGTTCAGAATCAATATTAGCGGCCACCAATTCCAAATGTGGTCGCAAACTTTCAGCACTCCCAGCGTCAGCTGGACCACCGTCATAAACAAATTCCTTAGTACCTTCCAAACTTTTACTACCTTCGTCGCCGGCTTCTTTCGCCCAATTTTCAAATCCAGGATTTTTCCTGGTTGGCTGATCGGTTAAGTTCGCGTCTGTTTTTAAATCTCCCCCTCTGGCCATAGGACCACGGGCATCGGCTTTTTCATCGGGCTTTAAGGCCTCTCGTCTGGCCGCTTCCGCTCTACCAAAAAATCTCTCAAACATATTCAATTTAGCTATTTTTATTATAGAATAAGTATATCAACTCTAAAAATTTTTAGCAACAAAGTCATTTACTATCCCCTCTACCGCCGCCGCGTTTTCAGCTTTTTCCATCAATTCAATACGGAGCTCTTTAGCATTATCAAAACCGTTTACATAGGCTTTGTAATGTTTTTTCATCAGCTCAAACCCTTTATGTTCACCGAGTAATTCTTCAAAAAGTTTGGTATGCTCCACCATTACTTTTAATTTTTCTTTGGTCGGAATTTCTTGACCAATCATATCTTTATTAAAGAGCCAAGGATTGCCAAAAATACCACGACCAATCATCACGCCGTCACAACCCGTTTCTTCTACTCTCTGATATGCTTCGGTAAGATTTTTTACATCACCGTTTCCAAGTATCAAAGTTTTATTTTCTCCAGTCTGAATAGAGTCGCGAATCTGTACCGCTTCTTTTATATGCTCCCAGCGAGCGGGCACCAGCGACATCTCTTTGCGTGTACGCGCATGCACTGTAATAGCCGCTACATTGGTAGACAGCAACGCCGGTAACCATTCAGCCAACATATTTTTGTTATATCCAATTCTAGTTTTTACCGACACAGGTAAATCCGGCGCCCCAGCCATCGTGGCCAAAATTACTTCTTTGGCTAGTTCAGGACTTTTTATCATACACGCCCCCGCTCCCTGCTTTTCTACATTTCTGTCGGGACAGCCCATATTAATATCAATACCATCAAATCCTAATTCTTTTATTAGTTGTGCAGTCTTAAAAAAATTCTCCAGTTTACTGCCAAAAATCTGCGCCACAATTGGACGCTCACTTTCACTGTATTTGAGATCAATCATGAGATGCTCACGACCGCGCGACATCAGGCCGTCACAAGCCACAAACTCGGTCCACATCACATCTGGCTTGCCATGTTTGGCAATGATGCGACGAAAAGCACAGTCCGTAACATTGGCCATGGGCGCGAGTACCATTATCGGTTTTTTCAATTTTCCCCAAAATCCTTTTATCATATAAATATTGGGTCATTATCCTATATTTAACCCAAAAAGTCAATTTTTATTACTATGAAAACCGTGTGTGCAAAACATTGACAAAACCTGTTTTTTATATTATATTTACTAATTCAAATTAATAATGAGAGTATTATTTTGAACTAACCAACTGCTCTTAAAATCAACTCTCTCAACATCTCGGAGGAATCCATGTGGAATCATTTGCTTGAGACTGCCGTCGAGGCCGGAAAAGTGTTGAAAGGAAGCTTCGACCACGGCGAACGGTACATCGACGAACACACGGCCAGCGGCGACGCTGACGCCCAACTCGTGATTGTGCGGGCTCTCCATCGGCATTGGCCGGAGATCCCGATCGTGGTGGAAGAAGGCCTCGAGGCGATCGTGACGGAAATCATGAGAGAATGTCCAGGCGTCAAGCTCGTCACTGTACCCAAACAGGGCGGGCTCGACACACTGGTGCCTGAAACCTGTTTCATCGTAGATCCCCGCGATGGTTCAGCACTGGCCACCAACGGCTGTCCGGAATACTCTGTGAGTATCGGGTACAAGCAGGCTGGTCATCCAATCGGCGGCGTCGTCTACATGCCGGAATTCAATGTCGGGGCAATGGTTTCCCCCGATAAGGGCCTCGTCTTCATGGGCGAACAGCCGCGGCGGCTGAGGCGTAATGAGCCCAGGATGTCCATGATCGGCCTGGACGACTGCAAGGCTGTCCCGTCCCACTTTCGGGACACGGTCATCACGCCCCTGCGCAACGCGTTCCGCTATCCGCGCAATCTCCCGAGCGTGTACAGCGGCTGGGAGTTGGCGGTGGGTCGAACTCGGGCTTGGGTTTCTGACCGGGCCATGATCTGGGATGTGGCCGCTACCGCGCCGATGATCCTCGCGCTGGGCGGGGTGGTGGAATGTCTCGACGGTTCGAAGGTTCCGTGGGATAAAGTGAAGATGCCGCCCTTGCTCTTCGCTGACTCTCCTGAAGTTTCGGCCTACGTTCGCCGGGTGCTGGCCGGCTAACCGCCAACATGTCCCACTCGCCAAAAGCGGGCCGTGGGACGCAGGCACTATGAAATATCACTCGCCTCGCAATCTGAAAATAAAATTTGTTTTCAGATTGCGCGAGTGATTACCCGCTTTAAATTAAAAACATTCGAAAATATTCGGGTGTTTTTTATTTACAAATCCCTCTTTTTTTGATACTCTGTCTGCACTATGGCCACTTTGCTAACAATCGAAAAACTAAACAAATCCTACCACCAACAAACACTTTTTAAAGATGCTGATTTGGCCATTCATAGCAAACAAAAAATCGGCGTCATCGGCCGCAACGGTGCCGGCAAATCCACTCTCTTTCGCATGTTGGTCGGCCAAGAAACTCAAGACTCCGGTACTATCGCTATCCAACCGGTCACTCGTCTTGGATACCTAGAACAACATCAAAAAATAAATCCAGAGGAAACTGTACTCGAATTTTTAGAGCGCACCACCGACAAAGAAAATTGGCAGTGCGCCAAAGTAGCCGGAAAGTTTGAAATTAAAAATGATCTATTAAACTCCAAACTCTCCTCTCTTTCTGGCGGCTACCAAATGCGCGTCCGCCTGTCTTCGATGTTGCTCAAAGAACCAAATCTTTTTTTGTTGGATGAGCCCACCAACTATCTGGATGTTCACACCCAATTATTATTAGAAAAATTTTTACGCGATTATAGCGATTCATTTTTAATAATTTCGCATGACCGTGAATTCCTCAAACGCACCTGCGAGCAAACTTTGGAAATTGAACAAGGCAGTATTACATTATTTCCGCGTCCCATTGATGAATATTTGGAATACAAAGAAGAACGTCTGGCCTTTGCGAAATTATACAATAAAAAAATTGAACGCGAACAAAGACACCTGCAAAATTTTGTCGATAAATTTCGCTACAAGGCTAGCAAAGCCAGTCAGGCCCAGAGCAAACTCAAAGCCATAGAAAAATTAAAAAAACTGGATATCCAAAGCCCTCTCTCCACGGTAAAAATTCATATCCCCAATGTGGAAACAAAAAAAGGCCTACTATTTAGAACTGAAAAACTCGCTATCGGTTATCCAAATAAAACCATCGCCGAAAATATCACGCTGGACATTGACCGCGGCGAACATGTAGCCATACTTGGCGATAACGGCCAAGGTAAAACCACTTTTTTAAAAACTCTAGCCGGTGAACTATCAGCCATTGGCGGCAAATTCAAATGGGCGGTAGATACCACTTTTGCTTACTACGCCCAACATGTACCAAACGCTCTGAATCCGGAAGATAAAGTGTGGACCCACTTGCGCGGCAATGCACCAAGCGATATCAACGACGAAGAAATCCTCAAAATGGCCGGCAACTTTTTATTTCGCGATAGTGATCTAGAAAAATATATCTCCATGCTTAGCGGCGGCGAAAAAGCTCGTTTATGCTTGGCCAGTATTTTACTTTCCAAAAGCAAAGTATTACTACTGGATGAACCAACCAACCATTTAGATTTTGAAACAGTCGAGGCGCTTGGCTTGGCCTTGGAAGATTTCAATGGCACCGTGTTATTTATCAGTCACAACCGCACCTTTGTAAACTCGGTCGCCACTATGATTATCGAGGTCAAAAACGGCGAGGTGCGCCGCTATCCTGGTAATTACGAAGAATATATCTACAACCTAGAGCAATCCATAGAACCAGAACAAGAAAAAGAGATTGAGCTACCAGAAAAAACCGACGAAGAAAAAAGACAGCGCCACGAAGAAATAAAAGCTGAAAAAAAGAAACTCCAAAAAATCGAAGAAGATATCTGTGAAATGGAAAAAGTTAAAACTAAACTCTTACGCAAACAAGCCAAAGATCCTAAAAAATTTGAACTAGCCGACTACCGCCACCTAGGCGACCTCGACAAAGAAATAAAAAACAAAGAAAATGAATGGTTGTCTCTGCAAGAAAAAATAGAAAACTAAAAACAAAAATACCTCGGATTTTTTACCGCATAAAAGTGAGCCCCTAATTGGCGTGATAAATTTGAGTGATGCCCGATAGGGCAACGGCTCTACCCTTAGAGCCGTAACGAAAATTTATAGCCAATTATGCGAACTTTTATCAGGTAAAAAATCCGAGGTATTTTTGTTTTTAGTTTTCTATTTTTGAAACTATTTCTTATCCCCGCAAGCCCCACCACCACAGCATCCACCCATAGCTTTTGCAGACATACCAGCCATTTCAGGCTTATCGGACTTTGGTTCACATTTTTCATCTGCGCACATCGCTTTGCATTTTGGGCAATGACATTCAGTCTTTACCAAACGGAAGCGACCGGCGCCAGTACCTAGCAAGGCCAAAGTACCACCAAGAATAGCCAAAGGAGCAGTCATACCAGAAAATGGACCGCTGGCATGCACTACCAACAGAGCCACAATCATAATCACCGACAACCAAGCGGCGGCATAAGAAGCAAAAACACCTAGTACCAACATAACTCCACCGACTAATTCAGCCAAACCTACAAAATATGCCCAGAAAGAACCGGCAGATTCAGGTCCGATCATTTTGCCCATCATTCCGCTGACCAAAGCGTGGTTGGCGCCGAGCTTGCTGTAACCGGCGTAGATAAAGATTGCACCCAAAGCTAGGCGCAAAGCCAACAAGCCAAAATCCTTCATTTTTCCGTGCACGCAAGACATTGCGTCTGATTTGTTACACATAGTGTATAGTTAATTATTAAACTAAGTTATTAGGTCTAATTATAACAGAGAAAGACTGCTCGGTAAACATCAGTATCCACATTATTTCCGCAAGGGTCTTGACTTATAATAAAATAAATTTGCCTTTTGCCACAGCCAGTAATATAATAAAGTTATAATTAATTAACTTTTAAAATATGCGCAAAAAATATTTTTCTGTAGCCAGCAGTTTGGCACTGGTTCTACTTTTGACCGGAGCGGGCTGTAATAATAAATTGAATATTTCAAGTAATATCAAAACCGACGACAGTAATCTACAAACAGAACAAACCGCCACTAGCCAAACTCAGGTGGAAAATGAGGATAAAGAAAAGAAGGAGCCTGAAAATAAAAACGAGACCAAGACTGGAAATACTACTAGCGTCAAAGGCGTAGTTTCTGTAGAAAAAGAAACTCCTGGCGGAACTATCGTAGATATAAATATCAAAACTCCAGCCGCCGCTACCGTAAAAGAGTTTACTATTACTGCCAAAAATTGGGAATTTTCTCCTTCCGCCATTACCGTAAACAAAGGTGACAAAGTTCGTTTAAAAATTACTAGCACCGACGGGATTCACAGCTTTGTCTTGGCGGATTTTAATGTAAGTTCAAAATTGGAAGTCGACAATACTCAGGTGATAGAATTCACCGCTGACAAAGCCGGCTCATTTAAATTCCGCTGTGGCATTCCTTGTGGATCAGGCCACATGGATATGAACGGCACTTTAATAGTAAAATAAATATTAAAATAATTTAAAATAAAAAATCCCGACTGAGTCGGGATTTTTTATTTTTGTTTTTATTTTTCCTCTCCTGTTTGAAGATGAAAGCCATTTTTATCAGCCGTCACTGTAAAATTTATTTCTGCCAAAGTGTCGCCTGGCTTCATCGCCAATAATTTTTGTCTTACCTCATCGCGAGCGGCCTGGTCAAATCCAAATCCTGCTGCCAACTCTGCCACTACGCCCTCTGCTTGCATTTCCATAGGCCCTGATTGAGATTCAGACATAAATTTTTAATAAAGTACCCTATTATTATACCACATTTTAGTGTTTTTGTCAAGACTAAATTTAGCTAATGTTAGCCTATTTTTCAATTACAACGGTCTTCACATTCACAAATTCACGAATACCATAGGACCCGAGCTCTCGTCCAAAACCAGATTTTTTGATACCGCCAAAAGGCAACCGCACATCAGATTTCATCGCCCCATTGATATAGATACTGCCGCTCTCCAATTGAGCCGCCATCTTTTTGGCTTTGTCCAAATCAGCAGTCCAAATCGTAGCTCCCAGACCATACGGAGAATCATTGGCAATTTTTATCGCTTCATCAGAATTTTTTACCACAATAATTGGTGCTACCGGACCAAACACTTCTTCATCGCACAGCGGCATGCCTTTGGTCACTCCACTGACAACCGTAGGCAAATAAAAACTTCCTACTTCCCCCATCCTACTACCACCAAATTCCAACTTGGCGCCCATCGCCAAAGTTTTCTGCACCTGACTGTCAATTTCTTTTAGAGAGCTTTCGTTTACCAGCGGCCCCACATTGGTATCATCCGCCAAAGGATTGCCTACTTTAAATTCAGAAAAGGCTTTCACCATTCCGGCAGTAAATTCAGTCGCCACTGATTCCTCCACAATAAATCTTTTGGAAGCAATACAACTTTGTCCCACATTATTCTGCATTCTGGCGGTAACGGCCGCTTTTATCGCACCGGCCAAATCAGCATCAGACAACACAATAAAAGGATCGCTACCACCCAATTCCAATACACATTTTTTTAAAGCTTTACCGGCCGCGGCAGCTACCTGACTTCCGGCAAATTCACTGCCCGTCAAAGTGACGGCCGCTATTCTATCATCCAAAACTATTTTTTCTATTGCTCCTGAGCCAATTAATAAAGTCTGAAAAACTCCCGCTGGAAATCCACATTCCGAAAAAATTTCTTCCATTCTCACGGCACAACGCGGCACATTGGAGGCGTGTTTGAGCAGACCGATATTTCCAGCCATTAGAGCCGGCGCGGCAAAACGAAACACCTGCCAAAAAGGAAAATTCCAAGGCATCACCGCAAGCACGGCGCCTAGCGGATCAAAACGCACAAAACTTTCTTTGGCTTCAGTGGCAATAAAATCTTCAGCCAAAAATTTAGCTGCATTATCGGCATAAAAATCACACACCGCGACGCATTTTTCCACTTCGGCCTGACCGGCTTTGAGCACTTTGCCCATCTCCTGAGCCATCAGCACGGCCAGATCATTTTTTTGTTCACGCAATTTTGCGGCTACTTTTTTCATCAAAACCGCGCGCTCTTCCATATTGGTCTGACGCCAAAGGCCAAAAGCACTTTGGGACAGCACCAATTTTTTTTCTATTTCATCACTATTTAATTCAGTAAATCGAGCAAACACTTCACCGGTTGCCGGACTTTGAGAAATTATGGCCATATTATAAATGAATGAGAGAAGTTAATTTATTTATAAATTAACTTCCGAATGAATGAAAAATATATATTTATATATATTTATATATTTTTTAAAGATTTTTAGTTTTTTCTTTTAGCTCTTTATCAAAAACTAAATTATTTTCACTATAGTCTATCGGACAATCAATAAGCCAAACACCTCCCGCCCCCAAAGCGTGTTTTAATTTTTCTTTAAAATCAGCCGCGCTCTCTACACGCGCGCCGTGAGCGCCAAAACTTTCGGCAAATTTCACGAAATCAGGATTGCCAAATTCCAAAGCAAAATTATTAAACTCTGCCCCTTCTTGTTTCCATTTGATCATTCCATAGCCGCTGTCATTTACAATCACCACTACGAGATTGAGTTTCAGACGAATAGCGGTTTCAATTTCTTGCGACGACATCATCAGACCACCATCACCCACCAAGGCCACCACCGCTTTATTCGGAAATAAAATCTTGGCACCCATCGCTCCGGGCAAACCCGCTCCCATTGTCGCCAAGGCGTTATCGAGCAACACGGAATTTTGTTCATGAGCAGTATAATTGCGAGCAACCCAGAGCTTATACATACCATTATCGAGCGCCAAAATACCATCACACGGCAAGGTTGCTTCCAGGTCAGCCACCAATCTTTGTGGCTTGAGTGGAAAACTATTATCCGTACTTTTTTCATTGATATGTTCCTGCAACTTATTTTTTAAATTATAAAAATATTCAAAATTCCAATGTGGCGAAGGTGTAATATCTTCAGTCAAAGCCCAGATAGAATGAGCTAGATCTCCAATTAATTCCAAAGTAGGAATATACACATCATCCACATCCGCTTCGTTAAAATTCAGATGAATAACATCGCGTTCTTGGGAACTCAAAACTACCGGCGGCTTTTCATTGAGATTATGTCCCACCACCAATACACAATCAGATTTCTCAAGCATTTTATGCACAAAATCTCCAGCGCTTAAAGCTGTGGTACCAAGATAAAGTTCGGAGGCTTCATCAATAACACCTTTGCCCATCTGAGTGGAAATAAACGGAATTTTAGTTTTATCCAAAAAGGCCTGCAAATGTTTGCGCACTAATTTACGATTGGCTCCGGCCGCTACCAACACAATTGGCGATTTGGCTTTTTTTAATAATTCCAAAGTCATGTTTATCGCCTTGGGATCAGGACCGGCACGACGAATTTTTACCGGCACTATTGGGGCGGTATCGCTGTCTTCGGCCGCAATATCTTCCGGCAATTCCAAATGAACGGCTCCTGGCAATTCTGATTCAGCCAATTTGAAAGCCTGACGAACCAGAGATGGAATTCTATCGGCGCTCACAATTGTTTCAGACATTTTGGTAAGCGGAGTCATCATCTGGACAATATCCACAATCTGAAATCTTCCTTGTTTACTTTTACGAATTGGCTTTTGTCCGGTAATCACGAGCAGCGGCATTCCGCCCAGCTGAGCATAAGCTACACCGGTGACCAAATTGGTAGCTCCGGGCCCCAAGGTAGACAAGGCCACGCCGGCTTTTCCAGTCAAACGCCCAAAAGTCGCGGCCATAAAAACCGCCGCCTGTTCATGACGAGTGGTGATAAATCGGATACTGGATTTACGCATGGATTCAAGCAAGTCCAAATTTTCTTCCCCCGGCACCCCAAACACATATTTTACCCCCTCGGCCTCCAGACATTTTACGAATAAATCTGATGCTTTCATGTAATAAAAATAATGAGTAATCTTGGTATAGTGTAGAATAAAAACCGGCAAAATGCAAGCACAAATAGAATAAAAAAACTCCCGAATAAATCGAGAGTTTTTGAACTAAAAACTTATTTAATTACCGCTGGGACAGGGTCTTTATAATCAAGACAATGCTTATCTTGACCGGCAAAAAATATCGCGAGCAGAGCAAAGCTCAAACCAAAATCACGAATACCGGTGGGACTAGTAATTCCGAAGCTTGAAGCAATCACAAACAAATGGGCTGATAAAAGTAATCCCACCCAGCGCACCCAAAAACCCAAAACTAACAATAAAGCGGCAATAATCTCAAACCAACCATTAATACTAACAATTAAAAAGTTACTCAGGCCAGACAAATTCGACGCCCATTGTGGCACCACGCCTACCCAATCATCGGGACTATAGACTTGTGAAATACCAAACCAGCCTACTACCGCGGCCATACCTAAACGCAAAACCAACGGAGCCCACGAAGATAGTTTTTGATCGCAGATCGGATTATTCATAGCTCATATTAAAAAAATCAAATTTATATATATAATCTACCAGTCAAAACGTAAATAGTCAAAGTTAATAACTCTATAGAAAAAAATTTATCAAAGGATTATGATATAGATACGAGAGGATCTAAATTTTAAGCCCCCTATATGACTATCAAGATGTTTGTGAAGATATCTCTATATATCCTATTTAGCATCGGTATTGTTGCTTTAATATTGCCGGTCCGTTGGTTCCCAGATTTTTATGATGTCCGCTATTTGGGCGTCGGCACGCTCAGCGCCGCCCTGATGATAATCGTCCTGCCAAAACTTATCAAAGTTGAAACGACTCATGCCCAGGCTCACCAAAAAAATCACGCCGCCACTATGTTTGAATTTTTATTATCAACTATATTTTTAAGTAACGCCTTGGGCGACATTGGACTTTACCAACTATATATTATCGGTTTGCCATTTGATAAATTCCTACATTTTTTGATGCCGCTTTTAAGTGTGATAATTTTATCTCTGGTACTACATCAACATTTGGAAATACGACCATACTATTCCATCGCGCTGGCAACGATGACGGTAATGAGCTGTGTGATCGATTGGGAATTCTATGAATATACTATGGATACCATCTTTAATACTCGCCTGTTTGGAATCTACGGCACGGAAATAAACCTTGATACCAAATATGATATTATCGGTGGTGCCGCGGGAAGTTTTATCGGCGCGCTCATAGCTGTCGGAATTTATAAAAAAGAAAACCGTTCGCTACCCTATTCTATCTCTAAAAAATTAGAAACAAAATAGGTTGGTAGCGAACGGTTTTTTATTCCGCTCGTGCCTTCCTATCCATCCATATTTCAGGACGGAACACAGGCTCACGCCCAGGACTGCCAGGGCTCGTAGGCCACGTAGACCCGCGTACCCGGAGCCACCAGGTATTCGCTGGGCGACTTGTCCACCAGCACCCGCTGGTATTCGTCACCGACGTAGAAGATCCAGGAATACCCCTTGACCCGGTCTTCCAGCCTGTACTCTTGTACGCCCTGATCCCGGACACCGATCACGTACAGCGTCTCGTGACCGTTGAGCATCCGCCGCTCAGCCAAGAACTCCTTTCCATCCTGCCGCTGGAGCAGCTCGAGCAGCGTCATCGGGGGCGAAGACTCACACCCGACCAACACCAACGCCACACCGCCACACAGACCCAGAAACCACCTACGATTCATCGTGCACCTCCAGAGAAAACAAAAGCGTCCTTGAAACAACAAGGACGCCGAGAATCAGAACCCAAGAAAATACAGATAAGTGCACTTTCTTGGGGCCTGTTTTCGCTCGTCCTTGCTCGAGGATAGCTACAAACCATATCATACGAAGACCGGACTTATCCCCGATTCAGTCGGGGCTTTACCGTTGCGGCACAGTGGAGGAATCACACCTCACTTCCACGTTTGATAGAGTTTAATACCTAAAGAACTACGAGTATAGTAATAGTAAATTTTAAGAAGGTCAAATTAAAAATGTGGACAAATTTTTTAATTAAAAAAACACCTTTAAATAAGGTGTTTTATCGCCTTAGACTGTTTTCAATTCATCCAAAATCTCTTTGTTGATTTTTTTAATCAAAGCCGGACCTTCATAAATAAATCCCGTATATATCTGTACTAAAGCGGCGCCCGCTTTTATTTTTTCTATGGCGTCGGCCGCGCTGTGAACTCCACCCACAGCGATCACAGGAAAAGTATGGCCGGATTTTTCCACCAAATAGCGTACCACTTCGGTACTACGGACAGTGAGAGGTTTGCCGCTTAGTCCGCCTGCGCCAATTTGTTCAATTATTTCTGGCGGCGTTTTTAGTCTATGTCTAGAAATGGTAGTGTTGGTCGCTATTACTCCGTCAATTTTTGTTTCTTTCACAATCGCGATAATATCATCGAGCTGTTCATTAGTAAGATCGGGCGCGATTTTCAATAAAATCGGTTTGGGGTTTTCTCTTTGCCAATTTAGCTCCTGTAAACTAACCAACAATTTGGTCAACGGCTCTCTATCCTGCAAAGCACGCAGTCCGGGCGTATTAGGAGAGCTCACATTGATTACAAAATAATCCACCCACGAAAACATTTCGTTAAAACAAATTTCATAATCTTTTATCGCCTCTTCATTACTAGTAATTTTATTTTTTCCAATATTACCGCCAATAATTATTTTATAATTACTTCTTTTTTTCAGTCTCTCCACTACCACCTTTACTCCTTCGCCGTTGAAGCCCATGCGATTGATCAGGGCTTCGTCCATTTTCAGACGAAATAGTCGCGGCTGATCATTGCCAGGCTGAGCTAGCGGCGTCACGGTACCAATTTCAATAAATCCAAAACCAAAATAAGCCAACTCATCAAAAAGCTTGGCGCCTTTGTCCAGGCCAGCGGCCAAACCTACGGGATTTTTGAAGGTCAAACCAAAAACCTTACGCTCCAATTCTTTATCTTCAATAGTATAAATTTTTTTGGTGAGCCAGCGCGCTCCCGGAATATAAAAAAGTATTTTGAGAGAAGAAAAAATAAAATCATGCGCGTCTTCAGCATCAAATTTTGAAAGGATAGGAAAGATGAAATTTTTATACATATAATGTCATTCCGAATGAAATGGCCGCGTGCCACCTAAACTTTAGTGGTGGCGCAAAAATTTATTAATAATAGACATAGTATAGCAAAAAAAATATCCCTACGGAATAGGGATATTTTTTTTGAACTTATAAATTAGTAGCGACTGCGGGCGTGACGAGGGTTGGAAAATTTATTCACGCGCTGACCACTGCCACCGCTGCGTTGATTATTGCCCCATCTTGGTCGGCTATTGCCTTGGTTATACGCACGCGGTTCATGACCCATGAGATGAGCTGAATTGGACTGCGCACGCTTTTGCGGCAATACCGGCAAAGCCAAAATTGGCAAAGGTTTTTTGATAAGGCGTTCAATATCACGCAATACGCCGCGTTCATCCGGTGTAGCGAAAGATACCGCTCTACCAGAAGCACCAGCACGACCGGTACGGCCAATGCGATGCACATAATCTTCAGAATTATTTGGCAAATCAAAATTGATTACCAAAGAAATTCCGGTAACATCAATACCGCGAGCGGCAATATCAGTAGCCACCAGTACACGATGCGCACCAGATTTAAAACCACTAAGAGCGGCGCGGCGCTGAGCCAACGAACGATCACTGTGGATTTCCATCGCCGTATGATTCATGTTGCGGATAGAGGAAGCGATTTTTTTGGCGCCATGTTTGGTGCGAGAAAATACCAATACTGTGCCAGATTCTTTTTCGAGCAACAGATCCAGTAATTGCAGGCGTAATTCTTTGCCCACCATATATATCGCCTGATCAATCAGCTTGGCAGTAGTACCAACCGGAGCTACTTCGATACGCACCGGATTTTTCATCGAGTGAGTAGCGATAGAAGCAATGGCGGCCGGCATCGTAGCCGAAAACAACATGCTCTGACGATCGCTTGGAACCGCGCGCAAAATTTGTTTTACTTGTGGAGCGAAACCAATATCATACATACGATCGGCTTCATCGAGCACCACCACTTTAATATTTTGTAAACTCACAGTCTTTTGTTCCATATGGTCCATCAGACGTCCTGGAGTAGCAATAATAATATGCGGACTGTGACGCAGAGCTTTGGTCTGCATATACATGGGCGCGCCACCAATCAGCACTACGGTTTGTAGACCAATCGCGCGGCCAATTTTTTGTAGAGTTTCTTCTACCTGAATAGCAAGCTCGCGAGTCGGTACCAATACCAAACCCTGACCCTTGTTACGAGAAATACTTTGGATCATCGGTAAACCAAAAGCCAGCGTTTTGCCGGTACCGGTTTGCGCTATTCCGACTACATCCTTACCTTCCAAAGCAACAGGGATAGCCCTCTGCTGAATAGGAGTAGGATGAATAAAACCATTGGTCTCAAGGACCGAGAGTAGCTTGGGCGCGAGGCCCAATTCACCAAAACTGGTGATATTTTTTTGCACCTGTGTCATATGACATTTATGTGACCCGACTTCACTTGGGCCACATAAATGCGACACTAAAAAGAGATTCGAGTCTAAGGCCGCGAAAGTCACGGCTAGTTGTTAAAAACACTTAAGTATAGCATAAAACAGCGATTTTGTCAATAGGAAGGCGTATTGGGCTGATTTCCTATCTTTGTACATTTACCTTTGACCTTTGCACACCATCACAGAATACCGACTGGATACCGACTTTTGGAGTAGAAACTATGGCATAACCATAATCAGATACGGTATATTTCTGTCCAGCAAAAGTGAATACATGGCTTTTTGAGTCACGATTATCAATCATAAACTGGTTACCTTTTTTTATCACAAAATCAGTCGGGGTAACTAAAGTACAATTTTTAGAAAATTCAAAACGTACGCCGGGAAACTTTTTTACCATTTCTACATACAGAGCAATATTTTTATCCGCATCACCAACCCTAGGAGTACTTGTGCCAGTACCGCCGGTCGTATTGACTGCTGTAGAAGTAGGAATTGACTGGATAGATTTGAGATAATCAGAAGAAGTGCTGTTTGAAGAATTCCAGCCGGCCGAGTTATTGGAAAATACCACCCAAATTAAACCGCCGAGCACGATAACCACAGCGACAACTCCTAGGAGGATTTTGGTATTTTTATCCATATATTTAAAAATTAAAATTAAGTATTGGCCGCGCTCAACGCCTGTAGCACGAAGGCTACGATACTGTAGGCAGACAATATTATTATCAGCCCGATAATAGCATTGAAAAACGTCATCTTGGCGCGCTTTACTTTATCTTCATCACCACCGGAAGTCATAAAGAGCAGTCCACTCCAAAGAATCATTACCAGCATCACTATGCCGACGAATCCCATCGCCGAGCGTATCAAGCGCGCAAAAATAATTCTTGGATCAGTATCGGGCAGACCCATGTTGGCGCCAAAGATTTTTAATGTTTCTAGAATCTCCGGGCTCATAAGACTTTTTCACCTCTAATCAATCTAATCAGAATAATAATTATAGCTATAATGAGCAAAAGATGGATAAACCCGCCTAGTGTATACGAGCTTACCATGCCGAGTAGCCATAAAATTACTAATATAAGAACGATAGTCCACAACATATATGTAGAATTAAAAATAATCAGCGAGCAGTAGTTAAATGAAGTGCCGACCTTTTAATTAATACGCACCGCGCCTCTACAATATATAGGGGCCTAATAAAGCCCGCCCTCTCTCTGTAATTTACTATACACCCTTTTAGCCAATAGCAACAGCAGTTACACACCCAATAAAACCAATGAAAAACCGGCTTTTTTATCCATAGAAATACCGATTCGATTTTTATTGTATTTATAATATGGAATGTGATAAAATAAATCGTCTTTAGTTCCAACTTATACCAAACTTGATATGCAAAATTTTATCACCAACTTGAAAAAAAATTGTAATTTATTTTTCATAAATTTATACCGCTATATCCTCTGCGCTTGGTTGCCAATAGCGCTGATTATTATTTCGGTAGCGCAGATTCATTTATTTAATCTCTGGCTCCACCTTTTTCCTACTCATTATATAATTCGTCGTACGATAGTGACGATTGCTTTTGGTTTATTATTTTTTGGGCCGGCGATATTTTTAAAAAAAATAAATAGATATTTATATCTTCTGATAATCTCGCTAATTGTTTCCTTTCTCTTTATCGCGCAATTTCTTTATCATTCTTACTCCGGCGGCTTTTTACAAGTGTCGGCTTTTTTATATGCCAGCGAAGGATTGACAGTAATGAGTACCGTAAAAACATTACTAAGTTATCATTTAATATTTTTTACACTTGGGCCACTAGCGGTAATCATTGCCTTTATACTGGAAATAAAAGGAAAAATTATTGAAAACTTATTATCCAAAAAAGATAAAATTGTTATTGGCGCTTGCATGATAGTTATGATTGTAAGCGGCTATAGTTATTTATTCCTACGCGAATATATGGAGGCCGGCAATGTCTCCCATATTTATCAATACAACCGCCTCTTTGATGTGAACGCCATGGTAGGCAAAGTTGGAATTGTAAATTTTTCTCTGGGAGATATTTTATCGACATCAATTGGCACACAGGAAGCATCGGCCGAAGAAATAAATTTCGCAAAATCATGGATCAAGGAGAACAAACAAAACAGCGAACCAGCCAAAAATTTTGGATTAACCAAGGGCAGAAACTTAATTATTATACAAGTAGAATCTCTGGAAAATGCGGTTATTAATGAAAAAATAGCTGGCCAGGAAATTACTCCCAACTTAAATAAACTGGCCAAAGAGGGGCTGTACTTCTCAAATTACTATACCCAAATAGGCCCCGGCACTACGGCCGACGCCGAATTTTCCACCCTGAATTCTCTTTATCCTCTGCCGGATACGGTCGCCTTTATCAAACACGCTTACAATAATTTTTCCGCTTTGCCGACCTTACTGACAAAAAACGGATACCGCGCTTATTCTATGCACGGTGATGTTTCCAGTTTTTGGAATCGCGCGAATATTTATCCGCGCCTGGGATACGAAAGATCATTTGACGAAGAAGATTATACTATTTCGCGCTCAATCGGAGCTTATGATTTGGGCGATGAAGATTTTTTTGATCAATCTATTCCCAAATTGCAATCTTTGCCACAGCCATTTATGACCACCCTCATTACGCTGACTTCACACACTCCTTATAAATTGCCGAATGATCTCAATACCTTTGCCATGCCAACCTCCACCAATTTAAACACCTTACAACAAAATTATGTTCAGAGCGTTCATTATACCGATCAGGCCATAGCCAAATTTATTGAACAGCTAAAACAAACCGGACTGTATGATAATTCTTTAATAATTATTTTTGGAGACCACGGCAGTTTCACCAACATCGGATTGACTCTCACCACCACGGACAAAGCCATCTTTGCCGATTTCCAAAATTCACAGGTGCCACTGATTATTTTGGCACCAAACACCAAACTGCGCGGCGTCAGCAAAGCCCCAGCCAGCCATATTGATCTATACCCAACCATAACTAATTTACTAGGTATCAATACGAGCGGCACCACCATGTTTGGACAGGATGTGATCAACACCAAAAATCCCGTAGCGACTCTACGTAATTTGATTTCTGGTACTATAAAAGGCATTCTCACCGATAAAATTGATTATCATGCTGGAGGCGAAGGACGATTTGAAGACGGTATTTGTGTAGAATTGCCAAGTAAAAAAAGACTCCCCGTAGAAAAATGCCGCACCCTGTATGATGCTCAGACCAGCGCCGTGCAGGCGTCCGATTTGATTATCAGAAATAATTTAATTGAGGATAATAATATAATTTATTAATTATGAAAATTGCCCACCGAATTGCGTTTGCACTATTAGTTGTAACGCTATGCACTATGCTTATCGTGGGCGCGCAAGCCGCTAAAAAGCCAATGGCCAAGAATGCAAAAAAATCTCCGGTGCAAATAATAAAAAAATTACCACCGTCCAAAAAAATAATCTCGACATCCAAACCAACTCCAAAACCAAAATTAACACCAACTTCAACACAACCTCTAACCACGGCAACACCACCGGCATCTACACTCATCTCATATATTTGGCACGACAATGTCTTGGCCACTCAATTTTATATCGGCGAAACCGGACCAAACGGCACTACCGCTTGGGATTGTCACGCGGTAAATCATTATGGCGGTATTGATTCTCCTTTTGGTCGCAACGGCTATCTGCCTACTTTTATTCCGAAAGAAAATCCGTTCTATCTGGCACTACCTTATACTGATATCGGCCAAGTTGGCGCACATAAAAAAGATATTCCTTGGTATGATTCAAAATTGGATACCGGCGAAAATTATTCTTTTGTAAAAAATCGTTGGGTGCAACTAAAACGGGGTGATAAAATTTGCTACGGTCAGTGGGAAGATTCTCTCACTCCCGATATTCTTGATGCCAACGGCAAAAGAATTGACTACGGCACACCAAATTATTTTGATTATGTCTTTGGCAACTCCACCCCCACTCATCCAGGCATCGACGTTTCACCGGCACTTAGCACTTGTTTGGGAATGTATGATGCCAACGATAAAGTATACGCTCACAGCGACGCCAAAATTTCCTGGAAATTTGTAACTGAAAATGAAGTACCGGCCGGCGCTTGGAAAAATATTATTACCGCCACACCGGTGAGCTGGGAAAACTGCAAATAAAAATCTAATGAATAATGCTTTAAATAAATTTTTAGGCCAACTCTTTGTTGTCGCTATCCTCAGCGGCCTGGCTTACTTTTTTCGTGTTGATTTATTAAATCTCCGAAATCGTCTTTATCCACAATTTGCTACCTGCCAAATACCAATCACCTACCGAATAGACAAATTTGATTCACAATTTGGCCTAAGCCAAAAAACTTTTTTAGCCGCCGCCGACCAAGCCGAGCTAATTTGGGAACAACCAACCGTCATAAACCTATTTCAATATTCGCCCACCGGTACTTTAAAAATTAATTTAATTTATGATTATCGCCAAGACGCTACTTTGAAATTGCGCCAATTGGACACCGTGGTAGAAGATAATCAAACCACCTATGAAAAACTTCGCTCTGAGTATCTGGCTCTAGAAAAATATCATGTTACCGGCAAAGCAAACTTGGACAGATTGACATCTGAGATAACTGCCCGCACAGCTACCTACAATGCCGAAGTAGAAATGTCCAATAGCCGCGGCGGGGCTTCAGAAAAAGAATTGCAACGCCTGGAAGAACAAAGACAGGCAATAAATATATTAGTCGCTGAATTTAAAAACCAACAAAAAATATTTAACGATAAAGTGGATGAACTAAACGCCCTGGCCGATACTCTAAATCGGCTGGCAAAAACTTTAAATATTTCAGTGGCTCACTATAATACCATTAGCACCAGTCGCGGCGATGAATTTGAAGAGGGTACATATATTAGCTCCGCGACGGGCCAACAAATCAATATCTATCAATTTGACGACACTACCAAACTAGTACGCGTGCTTGCCCATGAGTTCGGTCACGCTTTGGGATTGGAACATGTATCCAGCACCGAGGCAATAATGTTTTATCTCAATAATGGTATAAACGCAAAATTGGCTCCAGCTGACATAGAGGAACTAAAAAGACGCTGTGAGATTAAATAAAAAATAAGAAGATTTAATTCGCGCTCTGCTTTACGTACGACGCCAGCACCCATTCGTTATTACTGGAAATTTTCAACCAGCCGTTTTTGCTTTCATAAATAATCAACGGTGTTTTGGCCGTAAGTTTTTTTACGATTTTATTTTTGGATCCAGGACCACTGCGCACATTAAGTAATTTTTCGATAACCACCGCACGACCCACTATTGGCTGAGCGCCCATTAAATGTGGAAGAGCGCGTCCTGGCTCTACAAAATATTGCCCCGGTAAATTATAAGCGCAGGTGGCACTACTACCGCCGTCGGCTTGCAATTGATTTTCTACCGGCACGCCAGCCAACAGCAAAGCGGCACTAGCTTCCATCGGAGTAGCGCCCTGACTGCAATATATTATTAGTTCTTTGCCGCCCGGCTTCACACCCAAAAACAAACGCTCATCGGAGCCGGCGCCTTTCACAGTAATAGTTGGATCAAATCCTTCTACCGCCTGATCACCTTCATTAATAAAAGCTTCTCCGTCAAAATTCCTAATACTGCTGGTTCCGGATAAATTATCTACAATAAGCATACGGCGCGGCTGAGCCATATCAAAATCTGGACGGCTGCCACTGGTAATATAAGGACCATTTTTATCTTCAGACTTCAAACCCATACTCAAATCAGTGACTGGAATTTCCACATTGAAAAAAGGCACATTCCAAAAAAACTTCATACCAGGATTGGCATCTTTCATATTTTCCACCATCATTTTGGCAAAGGCCCAATCACGGATAGTGGTGCTGGCGTTGGCAGGAGAAGTAGAAGCGGAAACAGCCGATAAATTTAATTCACCAAAAGTATCAAATGGTGTGCGTGGCGCTCCCCAATCTAATTTTGGCGTGCTAGACGCTACAAATTTTACCTGATTATAAGGCAAATAAACAAAAGTGAGATAATCCAAATAGCCGTTGTTGGCCGGTGCCTTCATAAAGGTGGCCACACCGCGCGCGCTAGCCCAGGTGATGGGCCGATAGCCGGCCGGGGTCGCTGGTTTCCAAACGGCTGGTGCTTTGGGCGCAGGCTTAGCGACGGTCTTGGCCTCAGCCGATATGCTGCCACAGAATCCCAATAATAGGATGAAAAGAAAAAAAAGTTTTTTCATAAAATAAAATTAAAAACGAACTATAATATTTATCTTACCACATCAAAAAAGAAAGGTCTACAAACAAAAAAACGCCCAATAATAAGGTGCTTTTTATTTGTAGACCTTTCATTAAAATCTGGATTATTATTCCAACCGAAACAACGGATTAAATTAACTATAGCCAATTTTGCAAATACATACTGTGTGGAAAAACAAATATATGAATAATCAGCCACAATAAAGACAGCAAACGTGCGGGCAACACTGATCCTGGAAAACGTTTGGCAAACAAATAACCTAAAATAAGTACGACCGGATCAGCTATCACTCTATTAATCCAAAATTCAACTCCTTGAAACCAATAGGCTACTTGAGCCCCCCCCAGTCCTGTTTCTAAATAATGTTCTATGGTTTCCCATAAATATGCCACAAAAAATAAAAAGATAAAATCGTATTTATATTTTAATAATTTTATTCTTTTATGATGAATCAAATTATCTTTAACTGCCTCAAATATCTTGCCGAGGCTCTTGTGATTATTTGTCAATACAAATGTGCCGACTGAAATTCCGGATAAGAAATGTTCTATCGACCAAACATCAAATATGGCCTGTGTTTTGTAACCCCAAAGCATTTCCAACATAAATATTTACTTTAATAATTCTTCCTGAACAAATTTTTCTTGCCAACTTCTCACTACCCTTTCACGCGCCTGATTTGTTCCCGCTGTTTTTATACTATCAAGTAAGCCGGCCATACCCTTCTTCCTGAGATGTTCGGCTGCATCAAATTTATGTTCACCTTCGATAGTATCAAACATGTCAGGATCTATAATATTAAACTTATAAACGCCTCCTGGCTCTGTGGGCAGAGTCACAAAAATATTGCCGGTATTTGCCACATTCCCACGCTGTTTTTTAAAACCAGCGGCTGAATCAGAGATGTCCAAAACAAGGCCATACTTTTCCTTCATCATCTCAACTCGTCGCAAAAAAGATTTCCAAGCAACCCTAAAAAGAGGATCGTTTTCCATTATTTCTCTTGGTAAATCTTTGATGGCTACACCCTCTGCAAACTTCTGACGCACCAACCGTTTGTAGTGTCCGGACTGATCGCGATATACGATCATATCATCGAAAGTAGCATCAACCTGAACATTTTTATCTTTTGGTTCTTGCTTATTAAAATGAAGCGCCAGATAATGCATATCACGCATTAATTTTATGATAGAAGTAAAATCCACATCATGACGGCCTTTGGTAATTTTAATTACTTGACTTTGCAATTCTTTTCCTTGATAAATAAAATTTTTATTTTCAGCACCCTGTGAAAATTGGTAATCACCATTGAGATCCTCACGACTTAGAGCTTCAAGTTCGTCTAAATAATTCTGTGCCTCTTCAGTTATGACTGGCACATCAAACATCTGGACTAACACTTTCTCCATTGCATTTTTATCAACAAAATTCAATCCCTTAAAAGTAGCATATAGTGAGTCAAGCAAAGCACAGCGTTCTTCTAATTGAGAAGAAGACAAATTTGTATCAACATAAAATAGGTTATACGACTGTTTTGCTTCTAGAACAAACTCATCTAACTTACGCCTACCTTCGCGCTGACGTAAAATTTGTTCATCTCTGCTAACTGTTTTATCTTGGAAAAAACCATCTTTAAGTGCGTGAGCTGGAACATCTATTTCATCAGCCAAATCCAATACAGCTTCATTTTTTACTGCTCTAATTTCAGCCTCTACACCATATATTTGAGAATAAAGTCTGGATAGCACTTCTCTGGCATTTTCGTCATTAACCCCACCGATCGACTCTCTTATTTTTTGATCACTCGTAGCATCTAGATTTGAATCGGCATTAAAAAAATCTAAAACAGCGGCGGCTTCTGCAGCAGATAAACCCTCTGTTATTCCTTGTTCAAATTTCCTCTTATTTTCTGCTGCTTTTTTATTTTCTTTTTGTACCCTATCAGACATCACGTTTCCAAAATCGTGTTTCATAAATTAATTAAAGATCTTTTTTTTAGCTTGAATGATCTTGGTCTTATCTGATACTCCATATAATTGTGCGATAAGCTTCCTCTGCTTATCTCTTAAGCATACCAACTTATCTGTCTGTAAATTTATTATTTGCTTTATTTTTTTATAGTCCATATTAACTTTAAAAAATATAATTCACCTAAATGACGAGCTCCAACAGCTTCTCAACTATTATCATTTTACTAATGATATCACAATAAATAAATTTAGTATAATGTAGTTACCCACTTATTTTATACAATTCTTCGCCTTCCTCAATAATTCAACTGCCGTCCGAAAATTTGCACTCCGATCCACTGCTCGCGACCATTATATAATCCCTTTTTTATCACTATTCCAATCTCCGTATATTGCGTACCCAAAATATTCGCGCAGTGACCGGTACTATTCATCCAGGTATTTACAACTTCCGCGCTAGAATCAAAATCTCCCATAATTATATTTTCTCCGAGCGCACCATAAACATATCCTTCGCTTTTTGCCAGATTAATCATATCCATGTTATCGGGAGAATTATGAGAAAAATATTGATATCCAAACATATTATCCACCCGTTTGGTAGCGATCAAATTTAAAATTGAATTCGATTTTAGCTGAGACAATTCTCCGTTTACCTCTCGGGCTTTGTTGGTAAAAAATAAAACACCATTTGCGGAAATACCGGTACTGTTATTTACCGGAGGCGGGGCAACCGGCTCAGGCTCTGAAACTACCGGAGCTGGCTTTGGCTTAGTTTTTGGAATTACCGGCTTTGGTTTTTGAACAGTTTTTTTTGGTTCTATAACTGGGGTAGATGTTATTTTTTTAGTAGACGAAACGAAGCTTGTTGACGTAGTCTGGACCATCACTCCAAAATTATTAGTAGGTTGAAAAGTATTTAGCACTACTTTATTTTTTAAAAAAAATAAATAAAAAAATCCACTAATTAAGGCTATAAGCAATAAGGTGATAATAATTCTATATTTATGCATATAGCTACACCTTAAATTATTAGAATTAAATACGGATAAATAGCACAGGTAGTGGTATAGTACCACTAAAAAAAATAAGCGTAAATACAACTACTAAATTCCTACTTTCCTATATAATAAAACAAAAAATGACCTCATTGCTCTATCGGTAGGCCTTTGCTATACTTACACTACAATTATAAATTGTATGTTTAAAAATAAATCACAAACTAACGCAAAGCGAGTCGATCGGTATGCCGATTTTTTAAGTAATTATTTTGGTACCGTGTGGTTCTTAGCGATCAATGCTATTATTTTTTTAGGATGGATATTTCTTAATTCTGGTTTTGCGCCGTATGTTAAAATTTTCGATCCCTATCCGTATGGACTTTTGACCACGGCGGTTTCTTTAGAAGCGATATTCCTTAGTGTCATCGTCCTTATAAGTCAAAATCGAGCTAGCAAAATAGATGAACTTCGAGAAGAGCTTGATTTGCAAATTAATATTAGAGCGGAAAATGAAATTACCAGAATATTAAATATGCTCGATGAAATACATGATCACTTAGGGTTGCCCCCTGAGGATGACGCCGAATTGAAAAAAATGAAAGAAAAAACAAATATCAACAGCCTTCAAAACGAACTAATCCGTCTCCGGAAAAAATAGTTTAATTATACAGAGTTCCAAATCCGGAAAAATCGAAAAAAATAAATTAGAAGAAAAATTAGTAAATCCTTTTATTAATTATTACAATGAGCAAATTGAACCATGTGAATTTTCTGATACATTCAAAAAGAAGTATCCTCAAATAGCGCGCAATCGGCTCTTTGATATAAAAAATCCGCTGATTATAGCGGATTTTTAATTTGTAGACCACTCTATTGACTATCGGAACCTTTTCTTTGAGGAAATCAGATGGTCTTTTTTACTCATACAAATGAGAAAACTATTTTTTAATACTAACATTATGCATCCAAGCGATGTAGGAACCACCTAGACCAGACCATACTGCTACTAAAATTGCACCTATAAACCAACTTATTAAGTTCATACCGGTATAGCCGGGTAGTAGCTGGAATAAAGCCAAATGTAATTCAGCGGCTTTGCCGGTGAGAAATAAACCGTACGCCATACAAACAGCGAACGCAATCTCTCCTCCGAGCACACATAGCGCGGCATATTTACCAATAGAAAGGTTTCCCATATATACAAATTAATAAAATTATTCAAAATAAAATAAATAAACCTAATATTATCATACACCCGATTTAATTTGGATGCCACCCTCCTTTCTGTTGCAATCAATTTTTAAACAACAGACCATTCGATTAACCCTATTTACTATCCCATCTTACTTAAACGCGTAAACATAAAAAATATGGAAGCAAATAAAATAGTCATAATAATAGGCGCGACAAGTGAAAGCCAATTGCGCTTATTTGGTTTGAAACCGCGCAAGAATAATGAATTTGTGACAACCGAAACAGAACTTAAAGCCATCGCCAACCCGGCTAATTCCGGCTTTAATACCAAACCAAAACCGGCAAATAATCGTGCGGCAATAGGAATACCAATTACATTGTAAAAGAGAGCAAAAAACATATTTTGCTTAATTTTACTCATAGTCTCACGACTGAGATTAATAGCGGTAAGCACATCGCGCAAATCATTTTTAATGATTACAATACCGCCGGTTTCCATAGCAACATCAGTACCGGATCCCATTGCAATACCCAAGTCCGCCTGCGCTAAAGCCGGGGCGTCGTTGATACCGTCACCCACCATCGCCACTTTCAATCCAGTACCCTGAAGTTTTTTTACTTCATTGGCCTTTTCCTCCGGCAACACTTCGGCTAACACATTTTTAATTCCCGCTTGACGAGCAATTGCTTGCGCCGTTCGACTGTTATCTCCGGTAATCATATAAACTTCTAATCCGCGCTCTTGCAATTTACGCACCGCTTCAACAGTCGTTTCTTTGATCGTATCAGCCACAGCCACCAACCCTAATACCTCTTGTTCAGACGCGAGAATCATTACCGTCTTTCCACTCTCTTCAAGTTTACGAATCTTTCTTTCCATCTTTTCAACAGCCGCACTGTTTATACCAACTATCTCAATGATTAATTTACGATTACCAACAAAATATTTTTTACCATTTAATACACCTTCTACACCGTGTCCCGGAACAGCCCGAAAATTTTCTACCTGCGAAAGAGTAATCGCTTCCTCTTCTGCATATTTTACTATGGCGTCCGCAAGCGGATGTTCAGAAAGTTTTTCCAAACTAGCAGCGATAGCTATAATGTCTTCTTCGTCAGTTATACCGGCACTGAGAATATCAGTAACTTCCGGCTGTCCTTTTGTAAGCGTACCAGTTTTATCAAATACTATGACTTTAATTTTACAAGCCGCTTCGAGTGGTTCGCCGCCTTTGATCAAAACTCCGTATTCCGCCCCTTTACCAGTTCCCACCATAATAGCGGTTGGCGTGGCCAATCCCAAAGCACAAGGACAAGCAATTACTATCACCGAGGTAAAGGCCATCAAGGCAAAAGTAAGCGTAGCGCCCAAGGCGAAATACCAAACAAGGAAAGTAATAATTGCCAAACCAATAACAATCGGCACAAAGTAAGCGGAGATCCTATCGGCAAAAGCTTGAATAGGGGCTTTTGATCCTTGCGCTTCTTCTACTACCCGAATAATTTGGGCGAGAGTAGTTTCACTACCGACTTTGGTAGCTCTGAATTCAAAGCTACCGTTTTTATTGATGGTAGCGCCGATCACAGTCGCGCCAATTATTTTTTCTACCGGAATACTTTCGCCGGTAATCATAGACTCATCCACGCTGGACTGTCCTTTAGATACCACACCATCCACCGGAATTTTTTCACCTGGGCGGACAACGATAGTATCACCAGTTACCACCTGCTCAATCAACACATCGGTCACAATACCATTTTTTACAATTCTGGCGGTTTTTGGTTGTAACCCAACCAATTTTTTTATTGCTTCAGAAGTTCGACCTTTAGTTTTTGCTTCCAACCACTTTCCAAGAATTACAAATGTAATCAGAAAAGCCGCTGTCTCAAAATAAAGTTCGGGAATTTTCATACCATCTAATCCAACCAAACTTTTATTTCTTAGAACATAACTTATAAATTGCCCAAGACTATAAAATAAGGCTGTGCTTGTACCGATAGCAATCAGACTATCCATGTTGAAAGTTTTCATTTTCAAACTACTCCACATGCCCTTATAAAAACCGGCGCCGATTATAAATTGAACCGGCAAAGTAAGAACTAAAGAGACAACGCCTATATACGGAAAAATAAATTCCCTTCCCGGAATAAATGGAAAGAAATCCATCACCATAAAATAAAGCATCGGCAAACTCAAACCAAAACTCCAAAGGAATTTCTTCCAGTAACCGTTGATCACATTTTCTCTCTGGCGTCGATCAGCTTCCGGATCCGATGCATTCGCAACACTGGCTTTATAACCGGATTTGGAAACCGCGGCAATAAGCTCACCAACATTGGTAAGGGAGGTATCAAATACCACACGCGCCTTTTCCGCGGCAAAATTTACATTAGCCGTTTTTACGCCTGGTACCTTTTTTAGTCCGCGTTCGATAAGTCCAGCGCAAGAAGCACAATGCATACCAGAAAGACTAAGCTGAACCTGATCTTCTTTCTTATCTTTTATCGATACACTACCGACTACCGGCGTGCTCGGAGTAACAGCTTCTGGCAACTTAGCAGATGGCATCACACCACTTTGACCAACTGTTTCGCCGGCGATAACACTAAACAACTGAGTGATTTTTGTAGAACGTAATAATTCATCTACCAAATTATCGATATCCGAATGTCCCTTGGGAACTTCAAATTCACCATGACGATGATGGCTGATCTTGCCGGTAAAAGTAGGTTGACCATTAACCATACCCACACTACCATCAGCAGTTACCAAAGAATCTAATTTTATTTTTAACATATTCCCCTCCTCTACTATCTTTTTATCAAAATTATCAAAAACCATTTCCGATTTTTCTTCTTTGATACGCCCGACAATTGATCCTACATAGCCGGCTTCTGAAATAGCCCGGACAATCATATTGTCAGTAACCTCAGCCGGCGCTTCCAACTCACCTGTACCGGCCACTGAATTAATATTAATATTTTGAACCCCCGAAAGATCCGCCAATTCAGCCCCAATTATTTTTTCACAGGAAGCACAATGCATTCCTTCTATTTTGAGAGATATTTTTTCTAACATATTCATTAATTATAATAATATTGCAGTCTTATCTACCGACTCCAGCGCGCTAACTATCTGATCCCAACTAGTTTCTTGGCCGGAGACTAATTCACCAGTTCCATCATCTTCTATTTTTAATTTCAAAACACCAGGAATTGTTTTGAGAGCCATCGTAGAAAGTTTAATACAAGCCGCACAAGTAACATTAGTAATTTTAAATTTAAATGTAGTCATAAAATTTAATTAATAACTTTAATTAAGCCACGACCCACACCCATAGCGCAGGTTATTTCGTATTCTCCGAGAGTTGTAGGAGTAAAATTCAATTCCAGCCGCTCTCCGGCAGTCAACAATCGAGCCTCATTATAGAGCCCTGGTATCATAATCGTACTCATACAGCCCTGACCATCTTCTTTCACATCAATAATATACTTCACCGCCTGTCCCTTTTTTACGGTGAAAGTATTTGGAATAATATCATCATTCAAGGTATAGGTGCTTTTTATCACCTGTTCTTTGGTGGCATCTGTACCAGCTACCATAACTACAGTTCCAATTTTGGTTTCTGATAATTTTTGACTTCCGCCGCCACATCCACCACGACCGCCGCCGGTGCCAGAACAACTTCCACCAGACACTGCTTGCGCTACACCTAAACTAGATTTTTTAGCACCAACAGAATCTACAACTACAAACTTGCCCCGATACATCCCCATAGAACATGAGAATGGAATCTCACCAACTTCCCTAGGCGTAAACTCAATAATATTTTTCCCTGATTTAAGCGTTCTACTAATACCAAATTTAGGCATAACTATAGACGAAGCACAAGAAAAAGAAGACTTCGAATCAATAATCCATCTAACCGGGCGACCTTTTTCAACCGTCAATACATTTGGACTATAGCCTCGACCGGTTTGTGTCATTTTGATTTCTTGAAAATCTCCACTTGAAGCCACCGCCCCAACCGGTGAAACATTACCACCAAACAAACGACTGCCGTTTACAATATTATTCCAGCCCAACATAATCACTGCCAATCCGGCTACCATAAAAAAGGTACGAGCTTTGCGTCCTTTAAATACAGAAGTAAGGCCGCCTATTCCTAACAATCCCGGAGCAGTGCCCAAGGCAAAAAGCCCCATAATAGCCATCCCCTTCCAAAAACTGCCGCTCGAAACAGCATATAATTGCATTGCCTGAGTAAATCCGCACGGTAGGAAAAAAGTTAAAGCACCCATTATCATCGAACTTTTTGGACTGTACTCCTTTACCTCTTTGTGCAAGCCAAATATTTTAGCAATACTTGCCGGCAAAGTAATACTCTTATTTTTTAGCACCGGGAAAATCTCTATCAATTTTAAACCAAAGAATATCATCACACCGCCGATGACTAGCGTAAGTAGACCTAGAATATTATTTGATGGTTTAAAGACCGAACCTACCAAACCAATGAGGCCACCCAGAAAGGCATACCCGATAATACGTCCAAAATTGAAATAAAGATGAGGTCTGAATTTTTGTAGCGGAGTAGCCTCCGGATGAAGTTCGGCATGGCGAGCTGACAAACTCAAAACCAAACCACCAACCAACGCCATACAAGTTGAAACTCCGGCGACCAATCCCACAAACAACGCTACCATCACACCCACATTCTGCGAACCAACATCCAAATTAAATAAATTTAATCGATCAGCAATGATATAGATACCCAACAGAATTAAGGCCGCTTTGAACAAATCTTTATAGTCCAAAGGATTGGAGGATACCCAAGGCAATTTTTCTTTTTGACCTACTTCATAACCGGCTTCTTGCACGGCATTATAGATTGCTTTTTCCGAAGGCTCTGTCCCGCTATATTCAATCACTGCCTCTGCCTTTGATTGGCTGACTTTTACCTCTTTTATGCCAGGAATTTTCTTTATGCTTTCGCCAATCAATACCTCACAAGAGGCACAATGCATCCCCCTGATTGGCACTTTTAATATTTTCATATTCCAGAAATTTATAAATTTGTGAATTAAAAAATCGCTTCGTATATAATTTTCTTACCAAAATGAATCAATACCCTAAGATATTGTCGGTAGGAAAATTATGAAAACGAAACGACTGTATAATTTCCAAGATTATTGAGATATTTTAACAATCTCTGTTCAATTAGCAATTTGATTGATGTCTGATAATAAAGATAGTGGCGCTTTAGTTTACTAAATAAAATTAAATCAAGTGTGATAAAAAGCCTACGATAAAATAAATTATAAAGTACTACCAGCAAAATCAATGCCAATAAAGAACTCATTGTGTGAGGGATATCTCCTAGCAACTGAGCAATAATAGTTAAATGCATATTTACACAACCGGCTTGAGTGGCCGCCGTCTCTGTCGATGCGCACATGGCCGACGAAGACTTTGACACCGCAGAGCTACCAGATGACATCGGACAAATATAGCCGATCATTGTGATCGCCAGCAAAATAAACAAAGCTAGGTAAGAAATTTTTCCAAAGAAATTTTTCATATTTCTACTATACCAAATTTACCAATTTTTTACTAATGAACGAAAATTATATTTACCTACAGGCCAAACTAAAGGTTTTAATTAATTCTTTAATGAATTTAGTTTTACTATCGACATTGTCGGAATTTAATTCATTAGTATCACAATTTTGTAAATGATTTTCCAAAATTGTGATGTTGACCTGTTTTAATAAACCAATCGCAGCCCCGGTTTGTTGTGCAATACTCAGACAGCGGCGCCCTTCTTGCACCATTTTATCCAGCAATCTTAGCTGCCCTTGAACTTTTTTTAAACTGATCCTAATCTTAACTCTATAAGGTTCTTCAATCATATTTTTAGATTAATTTATAGAGACCTGTACCATAGGTATAGGATACATCTAAAAAAAACATCCGTCAAGCGGATAACCACAACCTATAAAACAAAAAGACCACACTGTGAGCAGTGCGATCTTTTTGTTTGTAGACCACTCTATTAAGTATTATAACTCTTTATCCGAGGAAATTAAAAAATGGAACCAAATTTTACTTTTACTCTCCCATTTGTTTTAACAGTTCAACAAAATGTTTGTTTTCCCAACCTGAATAATATTCAGCTCTTATCCCATCAGGATTTTCACCAGCTGCCATAGCTCTTATCTGACTTAAAGTTTCTGAATAAGACCCAACATTGCGTCTTTTTTGAAATTTCAAATTATCCAATTGATCCTGAAAACCTTCTGGCATTGATTCTTCAATTTTTTCACCTGATGCATCTGCGGTTGCTGGATGCCAATCAGCCAAACTTGGATCTCCACTTTTTTCTTCTACCATATTTTAATTGATAAATAATTAAATATATTATCTTAATATACTATGTAGTTTAACAAAAAAGTTATTATTAATCAACCGGTTCGATTCCTGTTGGGTTCGTTGAGATAATTTGGCTAAGATGAAACAAAAAAGAGATCTCGCACGTGTGAAATCCCTTTTGGTAGACCACTCTATTGACTATTGGAACACCTTTTTGGCCGAGATAAAGGCTTGGCAAACTTTTATTTCTACGATTTTAAAATATTAACTTATAAGTGATTCCGTCTTTCCACTGTGGATTTTCCCATTTTTTAAAATGTAATTTTTCACAAAGGTTCTGCATTGGGTAGTTATCATTTGCCGTTTCTGTAACCACTCCTAATGCATTGCGATCTTTGGCATGCTTCAAACATCTCTCCATTAATTGCCGACCTAAGCCCAATTTTTGAAAGCCTGGATTCACCAAAATTTCACGTAAGAAAAAATAATTAACTTCCCACCAGCCTCTATCAATAGAACAAAAAGCTACAAATTTCTCGCCGCTTTTGACAAGTAAATACAGACTATCTTTTGTCTTAAATAATTTTTTGAGTGAATCAATAGTAGCTTTGTCGTAAGTATAATTAAAAGACGATTTGTCACACAAATATTCAATTTCTTTTTCTTCAATCATTACACGAAAAACTAGATTATTCATAGCAGCCCTTTATTTAGAGCAACCTGATACATTGCTAAAATTCGAATATTAAAAAGTTCTTCAGAATTATTTAAATAATAATTTACTAATTCATTTGCAGGAATTTCCATAACCACAATATCTTCAGACGCATTACCGCAAAGATTGGAAACCTTAGTTGCGCCAGTGGCAATATAATAATGAGTTAAATTGTTACTAATTCCAGCCGCATGGGGAACCGGAGGCAATGGATAAAATTTATCAGCAATATACCCAGTCTCTTCTAATAATTCACGTCGAATTGTATCCTCCATCTTTTCATCTTTTTTGTCTAAAAGACCAGCAGGCAACTCAACGACATATTTTTCCACAGGAATACGAAAGTTTTTTATTAAAACAACATTTTTATTTTTTGTAATAGCAAACACAATAACACCATCTTTTTGATCGACCCATTCCCAGACATGTTCTTTTCCCTCTTTGTCTAAAAAAGTTGTCTCAGAAACATGAAGGAATTTACCTTTGAAAATTTCCTGTTTATTTATAATTGCGAATGACATAGATGTTATCATTTATAACTTTTATAATAACACATTGAATTTATTATATCTAGAGATTGTTGAAATATTTAAAAAACCGCTAAGATTAGCGGTTTTTTAAATATTTGTAGCCCCAACGGGAATTGAACCCGTATTTTCGCCTTGAAAGGGCAATGTCCTAACCATTAGACGATGAGGCCAAATAGTGGTCTTTGTCTCTCTAGAAGACTAAACCATTACGAACGATATTATATATTATTTCTTCAAAAAGTCAAGTTATAATAAAGAAATAGAGAATATTGACACCAAATTGACAGTATTAGTATTTAACCGCTAATATAGTGGCAGTTCTGAGACAATGCAAACGCATCGTCTTTCCTACCCACTGCTCTTTCAATACGAGGAACTCATGAACGGCAACATCCGCATCATCTCCGGCAGCAGCCACCCCGATCTGGCCAAAGCCATCTGTGAGCATCTTGACCTCGAGCTCGCTGCGAGCAAGACCACCAAGTTCAGCAACGAGAACTTGATGGTTCAAATCGGCGAGAACGTGCGCGGTCGCGATGTCTTCTACATCCAGACCATGGCGCCGCCGGTCAGCGACAACATCATCGAGATGATGCTCGCCATCGACGCTCTCAAGCACGCCTCGGCGGAGCGGATCACGGTGGTCTTGCCCTGCTACCCCTACGCCCGCTCCGACAAGAAGGACAAGCCCCGGATCTCGATCGCGGCGCGCCTGATGGCCGATTTTCTCCAGACGGCTGGCGCCAATCGAGTGCTCACCATGGACCTGCACTCCCCGCAGATCCAAGGGTTCTTCCGCGTCCCGGTGGACCATCTCCCCGGAGCGCCCACGCTCTGCGATCACCTGAAGGCTCACTGGAATCTCAATGACTGTGTGCTGGTCGCTGGCGACGTGGGGGAAACCAAGGACATTGGCAAATTCGCCAACCGCCTCAAACTGCCCGTCGCCGTGGTGGACAAACGCCGCTACGACGACACTGACACGGCCAAGGCCACCAACCTCATCGGCGAGGTCAGTGGCCTGCACGCGATCATCGTGGACGACGAGATCGCTACTGCTGGTACCATCGTGGAGGCCGCCAAGTTCGTGCTCGGACGCGGTGCCTTGTCGGTGCGGGTCGTGGCTACGCACGGAGTACTCTCCGGACCGGCCATGGACCGCATCAATGAGGGTCCGATCGACAGGGTCCTGGTCACCAACACTGTTCCACTGCAAAACAAGCGGTCGGACAAGGTGGAGGTGGTCTCGGTGTCTGGCATCTTCGCCCGGGCCATTCGCCGCATCCATGACGGCGATTCCATCAGCGACTTGTTCTAGTCTGCGTCACCTCGGCGCGCACCACGACAGTCATTCTCCTCCGCCGGCACACGCCGGCGGAGTTCTGTTTTTATTGCCAAAGCGGATAAATTATGATTAAATAGTCTCACTATTTTATGATTATCCTTGGTATTGAATCATCTTGTGACGACACATCTATTGCCTTGCTGGATTGCAGTGAAAAAGGCTGTATTGTACTATCCGAAAAAACCGCTTCCCAAATTGATGTTCATAAAAAATATGGTGGTGTGGTACCTGAAATTGCTGGTCGCATGCATGCGGAAAAAATTATCCCGCTGATTGAAGAAATACTACAGAATCAGGTCAAACCCGATGCTATCGCTGTCACTGCTGGACCTGGTCTTATTACCGGACTAATCGTAGGCGTAGAAGCGGCTCGAACTTTATCCATGGTTTGGAATATTCCTCTTATCGCCACCAATCATCTTCAAGGCCATGTTTATTCCGTAGAGCTCACCCCCGGACAAAAAATTGAATACCCGGCCATTGCCCTAGTAGTCAGCGGTGGACACACAGAAATTGTACAAATCAACGAACCAGGAAGTTATAAAGTACTCGGCGCTACCAAAGACGATGCGGCCGGTGAATGTTTTGACAAGGTGGCCAAACTTTTGGACATTCCTTACCCAGGCGGCCCACAAATTTCCAAGCTAGCTATGAATGGAAAAACAGACGCCATAAATTTACCACGTCCAATGATCAAAGAAAATAATTTTGAATTTTCTTTTTCTGGACTCAAAACTGCGGCCCTCTACTGGCTACGCGATCACAAATTGGCTGTCACCAATCCAAACGCGCTAGGAAAAATATTTTCTTGGCTACCAGGACAACTCGGAATTTCTGCTGATCCAATTACCAGAGAAGATTTTTGCGCCAGCTTCGAACAATCCGTAGTAGATGTATTGGCCCATAAAACTCTCAAAGCCGTAGAGAAAACCAAACCAAAAACCCTAGTCCTAGCCGGTGGCGTAAGCGCCAACAAAAAATTACGCGAAACACTGGAAAAAAATATTACCAACAATTTCCCAGAAACAAAATTCCTATGTCCGGAATTAAAATACTGCATGGACAACGGAGCCATGATTGCCGTAGCCGGATACTACCAAGCACAAAAAAACAATTACACCAACTGGCAAGATATAAAAGCCGACCCAAATTGGCACCTCAATTTTTAAAACAAAAAAGACTTTGTAATTTTTACCGCATAAAAGTGAGCCCCTAATTGGCGTTAAATAAATTTGAGTGGTGCCCCGTAGGGCAACGGCTCTACCCTTAGAGCCGTAACGAAAATTTATAGCCAATTATGCGAACTTTTATCAGGTAAAAATTACAAAGTCTTTTTTGTTTTAAAAATTATTCACCAAGTAATTTCTTAATCACCCGCTTTAATTCCTCTTGGGAGTAGTAATCAATTACTACAGTACCGCGATCCCCCTTTTGCGTAATATTTACTTTCGTCCCAAACTCCGCACGCAACTTATCTTCCAAAAATAATAGATTAGCGTCTTTGCGAATTGGACGGTGACTCAAAACTTTTTGCTTATTAGCTTCTCTTTCAATCTCACGCACCGTAATTTTCTCCCCCATCATCGAGGCCAACATGTCCAACTGCTCCTGCGGCGAAGACAAAGACAACAAAGCGCGTGCCTGACCGGAATTTATTTTTCTCTCTACCAAAGCGGCCTGCACCTCTACCGGCAAATCCAGCAAACGAACCGCGTTGGCCACCGCCGGACGACTCTTACCTACTTTGTCGGCCACCTGCTGTTGAGTGAGGCTAAATTCTTCCATCAATCTTTTATACGCAAACGCTTCTTCAATCGGATCCAAATCCTGACGCTGAATATTTTCAATCAAAGAAATTTCTACTTTTTGCTGATCCGCCAATTTTTTAATCAAAGCCGGAATCGTAGTCATGCCGGCGATATGGGAGGCGCGCCAACGGCGTTCACCAGCGACCAATTCATAGCCACCGTCATTTTTTTCAACTACCAAGATTGGCTGTAGCACACCATGCTCCTTGATAGACGCGGCCAACTGATTCAACTCATCTTCATCAAAATTTTTACGAGGCTGATTGGCATCAGCCGTCACCTTGCTCAATGGTATAAACCAAACCTTGCCTTCATCGGCACTAACATTTCCGGTATTACTTTTTCCAGTCGGCGTGATAAGCGCCCCAAGTCCTCGTCCTAATGACATATTATTTATTTTCAAAAATATCTAAAATTTCTCTCGTTAAGCGTTCATACGCTTTGGCCCCTTTGCCTTTTGGTTCGTAGTGAAAAATACTTTTTCCAAAACTTGGCGCTTCAGCCAATCGGACAGTACGAGGAATGACGGATCGAAAAATATTATTTGGGAAAAATTTATAAAGTTCGTTCATTACTTCTTCGGATAATTTATTACGACTATCAAACATCGTGAGAATAGCACCCAGTACATTTAATTCCGGTTTGATATTTTCACGCACCAATTCCACAGTTTTCAAAAGTTGTTCCAAACCTTCTAGAGCATAATATTCCGCCTGCACCGGAATTAGAATATAATCAGCGGCCACAAGACCATTAAGAGTAAGGATGCCCAAAGATGGAGGACAATCAATAATCACATAATCATAAGCATGCTTCACTTCCGCGAGCAGATCCGATAATTTGCGTTCGCGACCATCTACACTCACCAGCTCCACATTGGCTCCAGCCAAATCAGCGGTAGCCGGAACCACACGCAAACCAGTGTGCAAAGTATTAGCAATTACATCATGTACGCGAGTCTGACCCATCAGAGCATTGTATAATCCGTTGGCTAATTCTTTATATTTTATACCCAGTCCAGAAGTGGCATTTCCTTGTGGATCTAGGTCAACAAGTAGCACAAATTTACCCGCTTCAGCGAGCCCGGCGGCTAAATTTACGGCCGAAGTAGTTTTACCTACTCCACCCTTTTGGTTCACTACAGAAATTACTACGGACATAAAATTATTAGTAGGAATATTATATCATAAGGTTGACAAAAAACAAAAGATTTACTATAATTATCTCACAAATAAGCCGCGGTGGCGGAATTGGTAGACGCACTGGACTCAAAATCCAGCGATCGCAAGGTCATGAGAGTTCGATTCTCTCCCGCGGCACAAAAAAATCCCAACTACATAAGTTGGGATTTTTGTTTTTATTTTATGGTTTCAAACGACTAATTGTTCTTGGGAAAGGAATACATTCGCGAATATGCTCTACCCCGGTAATCCAGCGCACGGCGCGCTCGAGCCCGATACCAAATCCGGAATGTGGCACACTGCCGTATTTGCGCAGATCTGTGTACCAGCTATAGTCCGCTTCGTTTAATCCTTCGGCTTTGATACGAGAGGTCAATAATTCAATATCATCTTCACGCTGGCTACCACCGATCAATTCACCGCCACCTTCAGTCGCAATCAAATCATCATTATAAACCAGATCTGGATTTTCTGCTGAGCGTTTCATATAAAATGGTTTGATGCTCTTTGGCCATTTTTCGATAAACACCGGTACTTCAGAATCTTTGGTGAGCAGTCCCTCATCATCATTGCCCAAATCTTCACCATATTTAATATCACTACCCATCGCGTTTAATTTTACGATCGCCTCATCATAAGTATAGCGAGTAAAAGGCGCGTCCGCTTTTTTAAGATTTTCGATATTGCGTTCGAGTATAGTAAGCTCTTCCATACAATGTTCCAAACAATAACGCACAATATGACGCACCAAACCTTCTTGAATTTTCAAATTATCTTCGTGCTCCACAAAAGCAGCTTCCGCATCCATCATCCAAAATTCGGTAAGATGACGTTTGGTTTTACTTTTTTCAGCACGGAACACCGGACCAAAATCATAACAGCGTCCGACAGAGGCAATCGCGGCTTCAATATAAAGCTGACCAGACTGAGAAAGAAATGCTTCACCCAGATCAAAATATGGCACCGCAAAAAGTGTAGTAGTACCTTCACAAGCATTAGGTGTGAAAATCGGAGAATCAGTTTTGATAAAATTCTGCTGATGCAAATATTCATTGATAGCCATAATCACCGAGTCGCGTACGCGCAATATCGCCCACTGGCGTTTACTGCGTAGCCACAGATGACGATTGTCCATGAGAAAATCCGGACCGTGTTCTTTGTGCGCTATCGGATAATCTACGGCTTTTTGCAAAATTTTAAAATCTTTGATTTGTAATTCAAAAACATTTTCTTTTTTTGGATGCTTGGTGACTTCGCCGGTGACTATCAGAGATGACTCCTGAGTCACTTCTTCACAAGCCTGCCATACTTCCGGAGCCAGAGCTTTTTGCACCGCCACACCCTGCACAAATCCAAAACCATCACGCAATTCCAAAAAGGCAATAGGGCCGCTACTGCGTTTGTTGTAGAGCCAACCTTTTATGGTCACGGTCTCGCCAACATGTTTGGAAATTTCTTTAATAAGGATATTCATATTTTTCTTTAAATTACCTAAAAATCTTATCAAAAAAGCTTGATTTTAGCAAGTCTTCGTTCGCTATGATATTGCCCATACAAAAATACTAGCCTGTTGGCGATTTCAGTATTATTGGCCAAAATTTTCTGCCAATTGCTGGTGAAGAGTAATCGCATAGCCTCTAGATCGACAGCTCGAAGAGGGTAAACTTTGGTGTCCATCTGCTTTCTGAGAAGAAAACAATTCTTACACACCACCCCGCCGCCGGCTGGATAAAAAGCCACGAGGTTATTTTTATTATGACATGAAATACAGCTACTGAGATCCGGAGCAAACCCCAAATGCATCAAAATATTTCCTAGAAATCCATAAGCCAAAGCTGTATCTATATTCTCAGTAGTATCCAAAAACTCCAACCAACTTTTTATCAAAAGAAAAATTTTTGGTTCGCGCTCGTACTTGGTCAAAATATTTACCCATTTAAAAACTGTTTGCAACAAACTCATTTTATTGAGATCCTCCAAAATATTTTTATAAACAAATACCGGCACGGCTTTGGTAAGATGATTCACTTCTTTACCCGACAACACTTCGACATCAATTAAAAAAACCGGCAACAGGTAAGCCGAGTTTTTGCTAAGTATTTTTTTCACCCCACGGGCCAAGGCATCTACTTTGCCTTTTTCCAAAGTATACAGAGTCACGATCTGATCCTGCTCACGCAAGTCAGAGCGCTTGAGAACAAAGGAATACATGCTATTTTTTTAGCTTGTGCAAATATCCCTCCAAAATTATCATGGCTGATTTTTCATCACGACTCACTCCACCCTCGGACCTATCCGCCTGAGCCGATGAAAACCGCTCATCAAAAAATTCTACTTTTATATCTGTTTTTAAATCCAATACAAATTCACGAATACGCTCCGTATTTTTATTTTCCGTACCATCCAAAGAAAACGGCAATCCCACCACCAATCTTTCTGCTCGTTCTTTTTTAATAAAATCCAGCAATTCTCTTTTGGCTTTATCCTTATCCTCATTCTTTATCACCCCAAACGGAAACACAACCCCAATCCCAGTATCCGACCAGGCCAGCCCAATATTCTTTGTTCCAAAATCAATAGCAAGAATATTCATATTTATGAAATGATAAATTTATATCCGCTCACTAGGCCGCTGAGTAGCGACAATATTCCCAGTTTCAGTAATCACAACCGTATGCTCAAAATGCGCGCACATCGAATCGTCCGCCATGAGAATCGTCCACCCATCATCGTGCATTTTCACCTTCCAAGTCCCTAGCGCAATCATCGGCTCAATCGCAATCACCATCCCCGGTTTTAATTTTATCTTTTCCAATTTCGGATCATAATAATTTGGAATTTTTGGATCCTCATGCACGGCATGGCCCACACCATGACCTACTAAATCACGCACAATACCATATTTTCCTTTGGATTTCACATAATTTTCTACCGCTTTACCAATATCGGCCACGCTATTGCCCGGCACAGCCGCGGCAATACCAGCATACATAGAATCACGAGTCACATCGAGTAATTTTTGAATTTCGGCAGTTGGCTTACTATTGCCTACCACAAAAGTCACCGCCGTATCCGTAAAATATCCTGGCTCACCTTTTTTGAAAGGCCATTGCATACCGATATCTATAGTAAAAATATCTCCGTCTTTGAGAATTTTTTCCTTGGTCGCGATAGCGTGTACCAACTCCTCATTTACCGAAGCACAAATAGTATTTGGAAAAGGAGTATCGCCAGGACCGGTAGTATAACCTTTAAAAGCCGGCCGGCCACCAGCATCACGAATCATTTTCTCGGCCAACTCATCCACTTGCAAAGTACTCATCCCCGACTTGGTAAGAGTTTGTAATTTTTCCAAAATCTCGCCGGTTAATTTGCATGCGGTTAAGATTTGTTTTATTTCTTGTGGATTTTTTATGTTGGCCATATAAAATTATTTAAAACAAAGCGGCAATATCGGTGCTAACTTTTTCAATACTCTGATTGCCGTCGAGGACTTTTAATATTCCTAGATCTTGATAAAAATTAGCGATTGGTTTGAGCGCTTCATTACCCTGCTCACGGATACGCGCTTCAATAATTTCTACTTTGTCGTCTTGACGATAGATTAATTCTCCATCGCATTTAGGACAAGCCTGCAAATCTTTGGTGGACAGCAAATATGGAATAATTTCACCGCAATTTTTGCAAATGCGGCGTTTGGTCAGACGATTGAACGCTTCTTCATCGCTGAGCGCCACTTCTACGGCGAGCACCTCATCACTCCAATTATTTTGGGCAAAAAAATCCTGATACTTTTGGGCTTGTTCCAGATTGCGAATCGCACCATCAAGTACCACACCGGTACTATTATTTAAATTTTCTTTTACCGCCGCAAAAGCCAGTTCATAGATAAGCCAATCCGGCACCAGCTTACCGGCCTTCATTTCTTCCAAAGCTTTTTTCTGCTCAGCGGTAGCATTTTCATTTACCGAAAGCGCGCGCAACAAATCACCGGTAGAAATATGTTTAAAACCGTATTTTTGCGCTAGCAATTTGGCTTGAGTGCCTTTGCCAGAGCCTGGAGGGCCAATAAATATTAATATTTTTTTCATCATACGGCTACTACAAAACTTTTAATTCTTTCTCCTTCTTTTTCTACTACTGTACCGTCATATTCCCCCGCATGAGCGGTCTGCCCTTCATATACCGGAGCGCGCTGGTCCAAATGCAAGTTAAAAACAAAATTTTCACCTTGTTTTTTCACATACACATGAAAACGAGGGTACCAGTCGCGATGGACGCGCTTCACATAGCTAGTCTCACCGGTACGCGTGCGGTGCTGTCCATATCCACATCGGCGGATAAAATGTTCCGGATCGTTGACTTGACTGGCGGGAATAATCAATTGCATATTTTTATGGCTTAATTTTATCTAAATTGTGGGCAAAAGTCAATTTTATGACCAATTGACGCAAAATCATTTTTAGCTTAAAATATAGAGTATGAAACGCTTTGAACTAACATTTACTTTTTTACAGTTACCGCTAGATTATCTCATGCTCCTATTGGCCGCTTTTACGGCCTATGGTTTGCGTTTTGCCAAAATCACTACGGCCATTCGTCCGGTGATTTTTAATCTGCCATGGGAAAAATATTGGCCACTGGTACTCATAGTCGCCGGCGGCTGGATAGTCATCTTCGCAATTTCCGGATTATACAGCACCAATCCCAATCGCAAACTAACCAGCGAGCTCAACCGCGTATTTTTTGCTTGCGCCACCGGGTTTGCGGCTATCACTATCTATGTATTCTTTACTTTCCAAAAATTTGATTCTCGCTTTTTGGTGTTGGCCAGCTGGGTATTGGCGATGATCTATGTTTGCACTGGTCGCATTGTCTTGCGATTGCTCAAAATTTTTTGCTACCGCCTCGGGCTTGGCTTGCGTCGCACTGTCATTATTGGTAGCGGCGAAGTGGAAGAACAAATTTTAAACACTCTGACCGCTTCTTCTCACTTTGGATATAAAATTATTGGACAAGTTCCAAATTTCAATTTGGAAAAATTTAATAGCCTCAAAAAATCTGGGATTGATGAAATAATTTTCACCAATCCAAAAAGTCGTGAAGACGAAGCCCTACAGGCTATTGATTTCGCCAATGAAAATCATATTACTTTCAAATATTCGGCTGATTTATTTGCGACTATTTCATCCAATATGGCCATATCTACTATTGCCGGCATACCAATTATAGAATTACGCCGCACTCGCCTTACCGGCTGGGGCCGCATTATCAAACGCACGACTGATATAGTGGGCAGTTTATTTTTGATCATCATTTTTTCTCCTATTTTTTTGATCACCTCCATAGTAATTGCACTAGAAAGTGGTTTTCCAATTATTTATAAAAACGAACGCGTCGGACAAGAAGGAGAAAAGTTTCTTACGCTCAAATTTCGTTCGATGTACCAAAAATATTGCACCGGTGAACAGTTTGGCAAAAATGGTGAAGCGGCTTTAAAACTAGAAAAAAAATTAATCGAAGAAAAAAGTGAAAAAAAAGGCCCGGTTTATAAGATTAAAAATGATCCTCGCATTACTCCATTTGGTCGCTTTATTCGTTGTTTTAGCATCGATGAATTTCCTCAATTTTTCAATGTTCTAAAGGGCGAAATGAGTTTGGTCGGCCCGCGCCCACACCAAGTGCGCGAAGTAAATAAATACGAAAAATGGCATAAAACCGTAATTGCTATCAAACCAGGTATTACCGGTATCACCCAGATTTCCGGACGCAGTAATCTGAGCTTTGATGAAGAAGCCCGCCTGGATATTTTTTATATTGAACACTGGAATCTATTTACCGACTTGGTAATTTTAATTAAAACTCCATTTATCGTCTTGCGCAAAACCGGATCTATTATATGAAGGTGGCCCTAGTTCACGATTATCTTTCTCAGGATGGAGGGGCGGAAAAAGTGCTCAAAGCCTTACATGAAATTTGGCCGGATGCGCCAATTTTTGTTTTATTCCACGATGCCAATAAAATTAACTACTTGGATAGTGAAAAAATTCATACTTCTTTTCTCAATCGCCTGCCATTTGTAAATCAAATTTTTCAGTGGTATCTACCGCTCATGCCCCTGGCCACCGAACGCCACCAATTACAAAAATTTGATCTGGTAATCTCATCATCTTCGGGTTTTGCCAAAGGAGTTATTACTTCACCCGATACTCTCCATATCGCCTACTGCCACACTCCACCACGCTTTTTGTGGGGCGATGGTAACAACTATCTTTCAGACTTAAAAAACAACCGACTGGTGAAAATTATTTTACCACTACTGACCCATCGTCTGCGTTTGTGGGATCAACTTAGCACCCAGCGTGTTGATCATTTTATCGCCAACTCAAATACCGTCAAACGCCGTATTGAAAAATATTATCGCCGCACCAGTGAAGTAATTTTTCCTCCGGTAGACACGGCTAGATTTCAAATCGCTCCTAAATTGGGAAATTATTTTGTAGCCGGCGGACGCTTGGTACCATACAAACGCATGGACTTGATAATAAAAGTCTTCAACCGTCTAGGTTGGCCGCTAAAAATTTTTGGCACCGGTACCGAATACCCTCACCTAAAAAGAATGGCCAAAGCCAATATTGAATTCTACGGCAAAATCTCCGAAGAAGAAAAAATTAAATTACTTAGCGAAGCCATTGCTTTTATTCATCCTCAAAAAGAAGATTTCGGCATCACACCACTCGAGGCTATGGCCGCTGGTCGTCCAATAATCGCTTTCAATCAAGGCGGCGCCACCGAAACAGTAATCCCTAGCCAAACCGGCGTATTCTTTACCGAACAAACTTGGGAATCACTCCTACACACCCTACTCAATTTTGACCACACTACTTTTGATAGCACAAAAATTCGCACCCACGCCCAAAATTTCTCCACCGACCGCTTCAAAACCGAGATAGAGAAATTTGTCACCGAGCAATATTCTAAATTTCAAACCAGCCGAGCCGGATAAGATGTCTAATAATTTTTTCCGCATAAAAGTGAGCCCCTAATTGGCGTCAATAAATTTGAGTGGTGCCCTGAAAGGGCAATGGCCCTACCCTTAGGGCCATAACGAAAATTTATAGCCAATTATGCGAACTTTTATCAGGTAAAAATTATTAGACATCTTATCCGGCGTGATACTTGAACATATATGAACATTGGCATCGACATCCGCCCACTGATGACAAAAAACAAAACTGGCGTTGGCGAGTATACCTTTGAGCTCCTCAACGCTATTTTTAAATTGGATACCAAAAACCGGTATTACCTATTTTATAATGCCGCAAAAAACTATAATCTCAAAAATTTGCCCTGGCAACAAAATAATGTTCACTATGTACAGGGCAACTATCCAAATAAATTTTTTAACCTGGCGCTGTTGTTTAAACTCATCAAAATTGATCAATTTATTCCGGTAAAAATTGATTGTTGGTACGCGCCCAATTTAAATTTTTTTAATCTCAGCCATCACATCCCATACCTGCTCACGATTCACGACCTATCATTTGAACTTTTCCCAGAATTTTACACTATCAAACAAAACTTCTGGCATAAAATAATTGGACCAAAGAAACAATGCCAAAACGCTAGTTTAGTTATTGTACCTTCAAAAAATACTAGGCGTGATTTAGTGAATTATTATCAAATACCAAAAGAAAAAATAAAAACCATTTATCCTGGCGTGGATAATAATTTTTCTCTTACCAATCCTACTTTGGCTACGGACAAAACTCGTGTACTACACCGCTACAGCCTGCCGGAAAATTTTATTTTGTTTTTAGGTTCTATTGAGCCTCGCAAAAACATCATCACCGTGATAAAAGCTTATGAAAAATTACCCGCCGAACTTACGGCCAAATACTCTCTAATAATCGTGGGCGCTCCTGGTTGGAAAAATAAAGAAATTTACGAAACCGCCATCAAATCACCGCTCGCCTCGCAGATAAAATTTATCGGCTATATTGCAGCCGAAGACAAACCGGTTTTTTACACCTTGTCTTCCTTATTTATTTTCGATAGTTTCTACGAGGGTTTTGGCTTCCCACTCATTGAAGCGATGCGTATGGGCGCACCCACTATCGCCGCCAACCGCTCATCTCTACCGGAGATTGCTGGCAATGCCTCTTATCTGGTAAATCCGAATAAAGTAACCGAGCTCACTCAAGGGATAAAAATTTTATTGACCGATTCTCAATTAAAAAATAATTATATTAAAAAAGGCCACACTGTGGCCGAAAATTACTCTTGGGGAAAAGCGGCTACCAATTGGTTGGCCGCTATTGAAAAAATTATTATTTAAATTTAGAAACAATCAGATAAATGAAATAAGCCAAATTTAAAAGTGTAAGCGCGACAATCGAAACCCAGCCAAAAATATTCGCCGCTATTCCGTTGACATATTTACCCATAATATCTTTGCGGTTAAGCAGACGCAATAGAAAGAAAAATAATATTGGTAAGACAAAAGTATTCAGCGCTTGCGAGGCGACCAACACTGTCACGATTGGAAAATTTGGTATAAGCACTATGACTGCGGCTGAAAAAATACACACCAAAAATATCTTATAAAATGAAGCTGATTCTTTAAATCCCGCATTTATTTTCCCTTCCCAACCAAACGCTTCGGTGATCGTATAAGCAGTAGAAATAGTCACTACACCGGCGCCAAGCATGGCGGCATTGTATAGACCCCAGGCAAATAAATGTTTGGCCATAGCTCCGGCAAAGGGCTCCAGTGCCAAAGCGGCATCGGCGGCATCGGTAATGCTAATATTTTTTACATATAATGTGCCGGCCGTAGCCACGATGATAAAAAAGGCCACAAAATTTGTCCAAATAGCACCAGCGCCAACATCCAATCTGGCCAAAGTTAAATCTTCGGTGCGCACACCCTTTTCAGCAAAATAAGATTGAACAAAAAACTGACCCCAAATGGTAACAGTAGTACCAATTAAAGCAATGGCCATAAATAGAAATTCCGGAGTTGGAATAATAGACGGCACCACAATAGACTTGGTTGCCTCAACCCAATCTGGATGAATCATAAAACCGGCAAAAACATAGGCCAAATACATCAGCGAAGAAGTGAGAAATACTCGCTGAATATTTTTAAAATTTCCAGATATTACCAGCCAGCTGAGTAAGCCAGCTGAGCTGAATACAAAAGCCCAAGCCGGAATACCATAAATTGTGGCCACCGCCGACATACCGGCTACATTGGCTAAAATATTTGCCCAATTGGCAATAAAACTCAAAAGGATTATCAAAAATGTCGCTTTGAAAGGAAAATTTTCACGAATCAAAGCGCCCAAACCTTTGCCCGATACAATACCCAAACGAGCACCCATTTCCTGGGTGATAGCCAAAACAAAAGTGACCAAAAATAAGACCCAAATCAGATGATAGCCAAACTGTGCGCCTGCCACCGAATAAGTCGCAATTCCACCCGCATCGTTATCGGCCGTACCGGCAATAATCCCCGGACCAACTACCGAGCTAATTAGCAAAATTCTGGTCCACAGTGTTTTTCGTTTTTTTTCAATGCTCATATTTTAGGCGTTTGGCAATAACACACGCATCACATCATCCACGGTGACTACTCCCAAAAAATTATTATCTTTATCCAATACCGCCACTGTATTCAGATCGTACTTGGTCATCATATGAGATACTCTCTTTACCGAATGATTTGGAAGTAATACCGGCAAATTAGCACTTTTTTTCATAATCTTGCCTAGCTGGGTAGCGTGATCATTGATAAGCAAACGACGCAAAGAGGCGACACCTTTGTATTTACCATTTTCATCTAAAATGTACACATAATTAATGGCGCGAAATCTATCGGAAAGTTTTCGAATTTTTTCTATAGCCTGACCCACGGTTTCTTCCGGCAAACAGCTGAGGTAATCCAGCGACATCAGACCACCGGCAGTATTATCTTCGTATTTCAAAAGTTTATGAACATGTTTCATGCGATCGTTTTCCACATAATCCATGAGTTGTTTGGATTTGTATTCCGGCAAAAAATGAATCAAATCCACCAACTCATCTACCGACATACGCTCACTGATACGCGCGGCATGCTCGGGACTAAGATGTGAAATTAATAATTTCTGCATCTCCGGGTCAATCTCTTCAAATACTTGAGCGGCCGTATTTTTATCAAGCGACAAAACCAAATTACTACCCTGATTCAAGCTCAGATCTTCAACGATATTGGCAATATCGGCCGGATGTAATTTGGTGAGATCTTTGGAGGCACTGTCCAATTTCAATTCACCCTTTACCAGCTGGACTTTACGCCAATCAATCAAATTTACTTTTAATAAATTAAAGACATCAAGCCAGGTAAGTCCCAAACGGCGCAGAAGGCCGCGATTACTGATATCAATGGCCAAAATATTCATTTTACCTTCAAAGTCGCCAATACGCAGATCGTTTACGCGCACCACGCGCGCGCCAGAAAGATCCACTATTTGCTGATCCATCACATCACGATTTAGGCGCACATATCCAGGTGGAGCACTCTCCAAAAAATTTATTTTAGAAAATAAAACACGCAAAGACACTTCTTCTTTGCTGAAATTTTCCACCGCTTCGTAAGGAATAATCACTCTTTTTTTGGAGTGACGCTTTTTTATAATTAAATATTCAATCGGACAATATTCGCCGGCTTTTGGCTTTACCAAAAAATCTTCCAGTTTACCAATTACCGCTTCACTACTGTCGCTGACAGTGCTGTTGAGAATGCGACTGAGATACGGCATACCAAAAAATTATTACACCTTAATTATAATGTAAAAAACCTATTTTGGCAATCCATTTTAAAAAAAATTTAAACAAAAAACCGTTCACTTGTTTTATCTCCAAATATTTAGAAACAAAACAGGTGGTGAACGGTTTATAGTAGCCACTCACCCTCCTGCCCACTATTAAAGCGGCGGAGCGCGAGCGCGCATCTGACCCTCCTACGGCGCGACAATTCCATACGCCTGGCACATGTTCAGGATGAGCTCCTGAGCCGTCATGTCGTGGACCCGAGGAAAGTTGACCGGTTCTTCGCTCTGTCCACGACGACCAAGCGCCGACTTGAGCTCGACGAAGATCGTCCAAACAGACAATTGATCGATCTCGGTCTCGTCCTGCCAGTCAGGAAAAGCCTTCTGCAGAACCTCCGCCAAAGCCTCCTTGAATTCGCGGGTGTTCAACACATCCACTCCAGTCTGCTTACGCATGACCACCCCCTTAGAGACCGATCACTAAGCCGAATCAGCGTACCCTACGCTACCGGCCAACATAACTATATGGAATATAACTAGAAAATAGCCAAAAGGTCAAGATCCTGATATAATTTAGAAATTATGAAAATAGCTATCGATGCCCGTATGTATGGCCCCAAACAAGGTGGCCTGGGGCGCTATATTGAACAGCTGATCCTAAACCTTGAAAAAATTGATACTGAAAATCAGTATGTTATTTTGTTGCGCCAGGAAAACTGGTCAGAATATTCCCCTACCAATCCAAACTTCCAAAAAATTCTGGTTGATATCCCCTGGTACGGTTGGAAAGAACAAATTTTTCTACCCAAAATAATTAAAAAACTAAAAGTAGACTTGGTGCATTTTCCCCACTGGAATGTACCGTTATTTTTCAACGATAATTTTGTAGTCACTATCCATGATTTATTGCTTTTGCATTACCCTAGCCGTCGCGCCAGCACACTCTCGCCAATACTTTATTGGTTAAAAAATAAAATATTTTTAATGGTTCTTAAACACGCGGTAAACTCAGCAAAAAAAATAATTACCGTTAGTGAATCTACAAAAAAAGATATTAAAGATACCCTGAAAATAAAAGCTGAAAAAATTGTTACCATTTTGCTTTCACCCTTGCCAATCAAGGACTTTGTCGACATTGATCTAAATAAAAAATACTCTATAACTCAGCCATATTGGCTATATGTAGGTGTAGCTTACCCTCATAAAAATTTGGAAACATTACTCACTGCCTGGGAAATTTTTTGTGATAAATACGACAAAAATTATCAGCTGGTGTTGGCTGGAAAAAATAATTACTTCTACGAACGTCTGAAAAAAATAATTAAAGAAAAAAATATTAAAAATGTTATTCTGACCGATTTTGTCGACGATGCAACTTTGGCCAATTTATACAAAAAGGCTACGCTCTATGTCTTTCCTAGCCTATATGAAGGCTTTGGCTTGCCGCCGCTTGAGGCTATGCAATACAATTTGCCGGTAATCAGCTCGGATCGCACCTGCCTACCCGAGATTTTGGGTGATGCGGCCGCCTATTTTGACCCGACCGACCCCCATCATCTAGCCCAAACCGCTCAGCTAGTCATAGAAGACAAAAACCTCTCTAAAAAACTCGCAGAAAATAGCCAAAAAATACTCCAAAAATACTCCTGGACTTCTACGACACAAAAAACTCAATTCACCTACAAAAATTGCCTCTAAAAGTGGATAACTGCTCATTTTTTCTCGTGCTAATATCTCCAAAAAAGTGTATAATATAGGAAGTTAAGATTTCTGGTTTTTAGCATGTCCAAAATTAAAAAATTTTTCTCTAAAAAAAGGCCACAACTACGCCGCTGTGCCTTCTGCGACAAAAGCGGCCACAATAAATCCACCTGCGAAATCTACCAGGCCTCTTTAGTTGTGCCCAAAAATAGCCAGCCAAATTTTTCACACATCAAATTTTTTGTTCACCATGTCACCAACACCCCTACTCACTCACCTCATGTTGTTAATCTCAAAAAACAACCTGATACGGCTCTGGACCAAGTCCAAACTGTGGGTCCACAGTCGCATCGATCCGATTTTGAAGATGCTTATAAAAAAATAAAAGAAGTGCGTGAACACAAAATCATCTATCCGATCACGACTGAACCCACTCGCGAGCAAGCCGCCGATGAAACTCCAATTTTCAACAAATTTACAACTGAAAAATTATTTAGACCTTTAAATTCTCAAATTCCGGTCCAAAAAAATCCTACTCCGGTAGTAAAAATTTCACGACCAAATAAATTAAACATCCTCAAACAGAATTGGAATAATTGGGAAACAAAAACCGCCCAGCATATCGAAGACGCGACCAAAGATTTTGGCGGTTGGGCAAAGAGCAATTTAATTTTACAAAAAATAACAGTGGCCTTAGTAGTGCTCGCTATTATTTTGATAGTGCCGGGCAAAGCCAATAGCTACTACCAAGATATTCAGCTCACCAAAAATAAAATCGTTTCCGACAGCACCAACGGTTTTATGTCCCTGCAAAATTCCACTGCCGCTTTGATGCATTCTGATTTGCCAACAGCGCAAATCGCTATCAATGAGGCGCTCAATAGTTTTGGCAATGCTGTCGAGACAATGCAAACCAAACATGAAGTTCTGCAAAAAATAGTTTCGGTTATTCCAGTAATGGAAAATGAAGTAAAGAGTCGTCAAAATTTATTATTGGCTGGACAAAAAATCGCTTTGGGCAACACCTATCTGCTCAAAGGAATCACAGAGAGTCAGACTGATGCTACCAGCACTCTGGAGAATAGAATGAATATTCTGATGGAACACCTACATGCCGCTATCCCAAATTATCAAGCGGCCATGGATGATTTAGATGGCGTGGATGACCAGGCCTTGCCACTGGCTTATCAAGGGCCATTCAAAGATTTCCAAAATATTTTCGGAGCAGTATTGGCCGACCTACAGAGCCTTTCTGATTTGGGCGGATCGCTCAAAGAAATTTTTGGCGCTCAGGGTCAGCGCCGTTATTTATTGGTCTTCCAAAATCCAGCGGAGTTGCGTCCGACCGGAGGTTTTATGGGAAGTTTTGCGATATTAGATATCAAAGATGGAAAAATTTTAAACCTAGAAGTCCCAGCCGGCGGCACCTATGATCTACAAGGACAGCTAGATCAATATATAATTCCACCAACTCCACTTTTGCTAACCAACAAACGCTGGGAATTCCAAGATGCCAATTGGTTTCCGGATTTTTCCGTTTCCGCTCAAAAAATATTATGGTTTTATCGTCACAGTCGCAATATTACGGCCGATGGCGTGATTGCTATCAACGCCAGCGTACTCGAAAGACTGCTGGCAATTACCGGGCCGATCAGCGACAGCAAACGCGGTCTAATTATTTCCGCTAATAATGCCTTGCCAACTATTCAAAAAGTCGTAGAATCGGGTCCAGAAAAAAAATTACACAAACCAAAACAAATTCTTTCTGATCTGGCTCCACAATTTATCGAACACTTCAAAAATAGCGAACCAAAAAATTTGATTCCATTGTTGACAAATTTGCAAGATGCTCTTTCCAAAAAAGAAATCCAAGCATACTTTATCGACCAAACCGCTCAAAACGCCACACAACAAATGGGTTGGGCTGGAAAAATTTTACCTACCAATTCCAACCAAGATTATCTGGCCGTATTCAATACCAATATCCATGGTCAAAAAAGTGACGCTAGAATAAAACAATCCATCAGTCACCAAGTGATTGTCGACAGTGACGGCTCTATATCCGATACGGTAATAATTACCCGCACCCACGGCGGCGAATCACAGGAAGAAATGTATGGCGCTCCTAATATTGATTATATCCGTGTCTATGTGCCGCGTGGCAGTGAGCTTATTTCTGCCAACGGATTTACCTGGCCGGATGAATCTGATTTTCATGTGCCGGAAAATTATTATAAGGACGATGATCTGTTAAATCAAACCGAAAAAGAAATAAAAATAGACGAACGCACCGGCACACGGATAACAGAAGAATTTGATAAAACGGCTTTTGGCAATTGGATCGTCACCACTCCCGGCCAAACCAGCCAAATCCAATTTACTTATCGCCTGCCTTTTAGAATCGAAACAATGAATAGTGCTAGTCAAGATCTATGGCAAAAATTCCTAGCGGTGAAAAAAATGAGTCCGTATCAACTGATAGTCCAAAGACAATCCGGCATCGACAGCGCTTTTGAAAGTCAAATAATTTTACCAACCAACTACCAAGCATCGCATCAACAAGGCGATAATATAGAATTAGCCAAAAACGGAGCCAGTATCGCCAATTTTAATTTGAACGCCGATCATACTTGGGGATTAATTATTGAAAATAAATAAATTTATGTCCGAAGAAAAATTTTTTTCAAACGAATCAACTGCTCCAAAAAAACCACGCCGCGTTCGCAAAGTAGTGGCAGAAGAATCCGCCGAGGATCAAACTAGCGAAAAAATCGGTCGCCAATTAAAAGATATTTACGAAGATGACAGCGGTCGCTTGCCAAACATGCGCGAGATCAAACGCACTTCAAGTGGATCTTTTATCGCTGGCATGTTCAAATTCTTTTTCACCGTTGCCTTATTAGCCGCCATGGCCTGGACCGGCTTCTTATTCCTACCAAATGGTGGACAATTCGATGACTCACAGGTGGATTTGGCGATTGAAGGACCGCAAAATTTTGTCGTAGGGGCCACCACTACCTATAGCATACGCTTCAAAAATAATCAGGGTGTAAATTTAAACAAAGTCACCTTAACCCTAAACTATCCTACAGGATTCTCTTTCCTACAAAGCTCACTGGAACCAAAAAATATTGGAAAAAATGCATGGGATCTCGGCACATTAAAACCACACGAAGAAAAAACTTTGCAAATTACCGGTAATTCTTTCGGATCGGTCGGCACCGCTATTTCCTGGCGCGCGTTACTCAACTTCACTCCAGAAAATTTCAATTCCGAGATGCAAAAAGTAGCCACCTTGGATATCAAACCAAACCAAGCCCCAATATCGGTGGCCATTGCCGGTCTCGACAAAGTGGCGGTAGGCAGTCCTTCGACCTATACCATTACTATCAAAAGCAAAGACAATTTAGCCAACAAAAACTTGATAGTGTCTCCTATTTTCCCTCCCAGCTTTGTAATGGCTAGCTCGAGCTTGCCGCTGGAGAAAAATGTTTGGAATATAAAAGCCGCTACTTCTACTTTGGCCAACCAATACGTAATCTCTTTCAGTGGACAATTCAATGACGCTTCGGCTGATGCTTCGGATCTAAAGGTGCAAGTTTCGTTGGCGGACCAACAAGCTCAAACCAGCTACCTTTTGGCTGAATCCACCCTAAGGACGGAACTGATTAAGAATTCGGTAATTATTAATACCGCTATCAACGGTTCTTTGACCGATTTTGATTCCAAGCCAGGTGAAATTTTAAACTTTACTATCGCCGTGAAAAATGCCGGCAAAGATGATATCAGTAAAGCAAAGGTTCAATTGGTAGTAGACTCTCCATCTTACAAAAAACAAAGTGTTTTAGCTTGGTCCGACATTGCCGACAAACATGATGGTGATATTACTGGCTCACAAATTTCAGATTCCATTCGTCGTGCTGCTTTGGCGTGGGATAGCAGTAAAGACAAAGATCTAAATCTAATAAAGCCTTCCGGACAAACTAATATTGAGTTCCAACTTCCGATAAAAAACAGTGATACCGCTCCTTGGTCGAGTGTTGATACCTACCAAGTTACTGTAAACACGAACTTGACCTATACTGATAAAACGGGCGCTACCCAGACAATTTCTGGCAACGCCATTATAATTACTTTGAATTCAGATTTAAAATTTAAACAAAAAAATGAGATCAGCTCCGACAGTAAAGAACGCGAAAATCACGATATTACCTGGATTCTTTCCAACACTTTTCACACTCTCAAAAATATCAAAGTAACTGCTGATTTGTTTGGCGACATCACCTTTATGAGCGCTTCGTCTACTCCAGCCGGCACCCTGTCCTTTGACCAAAACTCCAAACATCTGGTATGGGATATCCCTGAGCTTACCGAAAATAGCGATGTCTTAGCCCTGCCATTCTCAGTAGTTATCAATAAGAAAAATCCTACTCAAAATATCCTGGTTTCCAAAGTGCACATCCAAGCCCAAGACAGCGTCACCGGCAAACAACTGGAACTCACCGGAGATGAGATTCCTCTAAATAATTAAAACAAAAAAATACCGTACAATTTTTACCGCATAAAAGTGAGCCCCTAATTGGCGTAAGTAAATTTGAGTGGTGTCCCGACTTAGTCGGGACAATGGCCCTACCCTTAGGGCCATAACGAAAATTTATAGCCAATTATGCGAACTTTTATCAGGTGAAAATTGTACGGTATTTTTTTGTTTTAATTATTTTTCCAAGAATTTTTTCACTAGCTCGCTGGCAGCCGCGGCATCATTTTTCTCAATCCACTGTATCCTATCATCTCTTTTAAACCAAGTCTCCTGGCGTTTGGCATAACGACGAGCGTCACGCTTAAATTGTTGCACGGCTTCTTCCAAAGTACTCTCCCCTCGTAAAAAAGCGGCAATTTGTTTGTAGCCGATAGTGCTCAAACTGGGTAAATTATCAGGGTAACTTTCAATTAAATTTTTAGTTTCTTCTATTGCTCCATTTTTTATCTGCATATCCACCCTATCTTCAATTCGTTTATAAATTTCATCTCGCTTCCAGGCCAAACCAATCTGCAGACTATTATAAATTAGATCCGATTTGGTGGATTGTTTCGTAAAGGATTCGCCACTGCTTAGAGATACTTCAAGCGCCCTAAGAACTCTGCGCTTGTTTTTTAAATCTAATTTTTCTGCGGATTTTGCGTCCACATTTTTTAATAATTTTACCAAATCAGGCAAAGATTTTTCTTCTAGACTACTGCGTAATTTTTTATTGGGAGCGACCGCCGGAATATCCAAATTATCCACCAAAGACCAAATATATAATCCGGTTCCTCCCACCACTATAGGCAGTTGACCATTATTTAAAATTGTTTTTATCGCCTCCAAAGCATGCTTTTTGAAACCAGCTAAAGTAAAATTCTTGCCTGGGTCATAAATGTCCATTAGATAATGCTTTATTCCTTCCACAATATATTCCGACTTAGAGCTGTTCTTGTCGGCCAGCGGCTTGGCCGTGACAATATCCATTTTTTTATAAACCTGCCTAGAGTCGGCATTTATAATAGCACCGTTAAATTTCTTGGCTAATTCTATAGCCAAGGCGGTTTTACCGGAAGCGGTCTGACCGATAACAAAGATAACCTTTGGTAATTTGTGCATGTTTTATGATCTATCTTTTATTTCTTTGAGTATCTTCTGGATAAAATCCGTCTTACTAATTTTTAGCTGTTCTTTTTCGCCGCGCACTTTTACCATCCAATCTTCGCCGCCAAGTTCTTTATCACCCACGACAATAATATATGGAATATGTTTATTGGCCGCTTTGCGTACACGGTTGCCTAGAGTTTCATTGGCATCATCTATTTCTACACGCACACCCAAATCAAATAATTCATTCTTGAGCATACTGGCACCTTCGGCATGTTTCTCAGTGACTGGTACCAACACCGCCTGCACCGGAGAAAGCCACACTGGCCATTTACCACCAAAGTGCTCAATTAAGATACCAAGAAATCTTTCAATGGATCCTAGGATAGCACGATGAATTACCACCGGACGCTGTTTGGTGCCGTCATTAGCCGTATATTCTAATTCAAAACGCTCTGGCAAATTCATATCAAGCTGAATAGTGGAAAGCTGCCATTCACGACCGAGCACATCTTTGGCCATAAAATCCAATTTTGGACCATAGAAAGCCGCTTCACCCACACCTACTTCATGCTTCCAGCCGCGCTTTTCGATTAAGCGTGATAAGGCGGATTCGGATTCCTCCCAAATTTTGGCATCGCCAATATATTTTTCTTTGTTAGCCGGATCATGTACGGAGATACGCACCCAAAAATCTTTTAGAGTAAAAGCATTATAAATTTCATTAATCATGTCGAGCATCAAATTGATTTCACCCTCAATCTGATCAGGGCGAGCGAACACATGACAATCGTCTTGAGTCAAAGCGCGCACGCGAGTAAGACCGGAAAGCTCACCGGATTTTTCGTAGCGATAATTGGTGGTAGTGCAGGTCCAGCGCATTGGCAATTCACGATACGAATGCATCTGAGTCTTGTAGAGCATCATGAAGTGCGGACAGTTCATCGGTTTGAGATAATAATCATCTTCACCTTCCAAATGCATTGGCGGATACATCGCGTCATATTTCTGCAGGTGACCGGAAATCTCGTACAATTTTCCTTTGGTAATATGTGGAATCCAAATTGGCACATAGCCGCGTCTTTCCTGGAGCTCAATCACAAAATTTTCTACCAAGCGACGCAATACCGCGCCCTGAGGATAAAATAAAGGCAGACCACCGCCAATTTCATCAATAATGGTAAACAATTCCAACTCTTTACCAAGTTTGCGGTGATCGCGCTTCTTGGCTTCTTCTACCATATTTAGGTAATTATCTACTTCTTCTTGGGTAGCAAAAAGCACACCATACACGCGAGTCAACTGAGGATTTTTTTCACTACCACGCCAGTAAGCACCAGCCAATTTTGTTAGTTTAAAAGCACCGATATCTTTGGTATTTTCAATATGTCCACCGCGACAAAGATCAATAAAATCTCCGGTCTGATAGATAGAAACTTTTTCTACTGATCCGGAAAGATCCCTGTCTTGCTCATTTTTTCTGGTACTGCCTTTTTCTTTAATATCTTGTAACAATTCTACTTTGAAAGGCTGTCCGCGTTTGGAGAAAAATTCTTGGGCTTCTTCAATAGTCATTTCAGTACGGGCATAACCCAAACCTTTTTTACCAAGCTCTTTGGCTTTATCTTCAATTTTTTGTAAATCACTTTCCCCTACCGGCGCGCCAAAATCTATATCATAATAAAACCCATTTTCAATCGCCGGACCCACACCAAATTTGGCCTCAGGATAAAGCTCCTGCACAGCCGCGGCCACCAAGTGCGCGCAACTATGACGCATGTATTCCAGTTGTTTGTCTTCCATATAAATTAATTAAAAATAGTATAAATAAAAACCCGATATCTAAAATATAGATATCGGGGTCAAGGTATTTCCTAGACGGTTCCACCCGAAGTTTCGCTCATTTTTTGGCTTAGTCTCGACTGAATCGGGATCCTTACGGAAAACGGTTGGTAGCCGTTTCAATTGCCTAATATAAGAATATAACAATCTCAAAAAAAAGTCAATAAATAAAATATCCGCTTATTAAGCGGATATTTTATAGTTTAAATTAATTTTTGGTAAATAAACTAAAATTGACTTTATCAGCACCAATATCTTGGGCGTCCTCATTGCCATGGTAGTAAACACCACTGGCACCGTAATGCAACCAAGTGGTGTTATGACCTTCTTCTTGCGAAGGAGAACATGAGAATAAATATGGTAAACCAGCGGTATTAGCAACATTTACAAACGAACACTCAAAACTCATCTTTTTATAAGCACCAGCAGACTCGAACATCTCCTCTACTACTTTAAAAGAACAGCCGTCGGTAATGAGCTTTTCCAAATTAGCCTGTGAAAGTGATTTACTTAAAGTTAGTTTTTTAAATTTCAATTGGGCCTGTCCTACCTCTTGAACATCACTACCGTTTCCTGTGCCAACGATTACTTTTGACCAAGCACTACCACCACAAGAAGCCGCGACTGGAGCTGGAGCCGCCGCTGGTACAGACTTAGTCTGAGCTGGTTTGGGAACAGACTTAGTAGCAGCAAAAGTAGCGCTGGCCGAAAAAACAAGCAACATCATAGCGACAAATAGCACACGATCGGTAATATGAAAATCTGGTTTATTTATATTTTTTTTGACTATTTTTTTCTTGATCATATATACTAAATAAATAAAATTAATTTTATTTTATATCCTTCACTATTATCTTGATCTTATCCGGCACAGTTGGGGCTTTAGAACTCCACGAAGGAGTAAAGTCTACCTGCACGCCGGCCACATGATCAAGCTCAAAAACATACCTTTCAATCTCATCTTTTGTTTTACCCATAAAATATTGTGGGGAAAGTTTTTCAGCGTTAGCATCAAGTGTCACCATCACATCTTGGTTCACCGAGATCTGCGCACTATTACCAACAGCATTATATGAAGCCATCGCCACTTTTGGATCACTGGTAATATTGAGCACTTTTTCCAAACTGCCATCCACCTTGGAAGATACGGCTCCGGATATCAAATCATTTAGACTTTGTTTATTATAGCTCACTACCACCACTGTACTAGTGCCACTTAGAGAAAATCCATCCACCTCATCACCCACTTTTTTATCTACTATCGGATTGAGGTTCAAGACTGATACCACCTTATACATTGAGTCCGTAGAGCTGGCCGCGTATTGTTCTTTAATTTTTTGTTCAAAATCTTTTTGCGCCGCCTGAACATCTGCTTCCGTGAGAATACCTACCTGGCGCACCGCGTTGTCCATCGCCACTGTACTCTGAGCATAAATTACTTTTTGTTTGTCAGTGGCCAAACCAGGAATAGTAAAGGTACTTGGGCCAACATTACTATCCTTGCCGGCCTTATCGGCATAGACCTGCACTTTTATTTCACCATTGGCAGGTATTGTTACTTTATCACTCAAACGAAACAAGACTCCGCTTGGAGTTAATAAACGTGTAGTCTTTACCAGAGTTTGAGATTCGTTGGTCTTATTGAAAAGCATTACCTCACCACCGGCTATACCTTCGATAGTTTTGGAACCGGTAGGAAAATATTTTTGAGAAAAATTTACCACACTTGAAGAAACCAAACCGGAGATTGTTTCTTTGCCGTCAGCAATAGCGGCTACTTTCACATTCATATTCACACTGCGCGTATCTTCCTTGGCCATGATAGTAATAGTCGCTTTTTTAGAAGTAATTAGCACCACTACTCCGAGCAACACTACAGTTAAAACCAAAAATGATAGTGCAATAGTACGATAGAAACCAACCGAGGGCTGAGCATATAGCTCTCTGGTTTCAGTGTGACGAACACGCATATTTAAAATAAAATATTTTACAAGCTAAAATAATTATACCACAAAATCAAAAAAACGACTACTGACTTACCCTAAATACTTCGTAGAGCGAAGTAATTTTATCAAGCGCCTTGAGCACACCATCTTGGGCCATAGTAACCATCCCATTTTTTACCGCAATTTCTTGGATAGTATATTCAGAAACTTGGGCGCTCAAAATAATCTGCTCTACTTCTTTGGTCATAATAAAGATTTCATAGATACCAATACGGCCTTTATATCCTAGACCACTACACTGCTCACACCCGGCGCCTTTATAAAAATGCAAATTAGTCATATCTACCTTGGCTTTTTCTGCTGGTGGCATTTTTTCCAACAATTCAGTGGCCTGGCGCAGAGTTTCTGGTCCCACCGCATCTTCCACTACACAATTCTGACAAATTCTACGCACCAAACGCTGACCAATCACGGCGTTGAGAGCCGGAGCCAACAAAAATGGCTTCACACCCATAGACAGGAAACGAGGAACAGCACCAGAGGCACTATTGGTATGGATAGTAGACAGCATTAAGTGACCAGTAAGCGCGGCCTGAATAGCGATCTCGGCACTCTCTAGGTCGCGGATTTCACCCACCATACAAATATCCGGATCCTGACGCAAAATACTACGCAAACCTTTGGCAAAAGTATAATCACGAGAAATATCCACCTGACTTTGGTTAATACCATTCATTTTAATTTCAATAGGATCTTCCAAAGTAATAATCTTCACACCTGGTTTATTTAGCGTACGCAAAATACCATATAGGGTAGTAGTCTTACCACTACCAGTAGGACCGGTGGTAATAATCATGCCATTTGGTCGCTCTACTTCTTTTTTCAATTTCTCATAAGCCTCGCCGCGCAAACCAAGCTCATCATAAGTAACACCTTTGCTACCACTGTGCAAAATACGCATTACCACACTCTCGCCATGAATAGTCGGCAAAGTAGAAACACGCACATCGAGAGTCCCACTACCCAAACGCAAGGTTACACGACCATCCTGAGGCTTATCGGTAACATTAATTTTCAACGCGGCCAGTAATTTAATACGCGATACAAAACGCTTCCATTGTTCTTTGGGCAAAGTGGCTACATCGTGCAAAATACCATCAATACGATAGCGCACCGCGATACCGCTTTCTTCGGCTTCCACATGGACATCGGAAGAATTAATTTTCAACGCGGCCGCAATCATTAAAATCAAAATATCGGTCACGGATACATCCACAAATTTTTCCTGTAATTTTTGTAAATTATTTATATCTTCACCAAACTTCGCCAAATCATCATCGGTAATGCTAATATCTTTGGTGATTTCTTTTACAATCGGCAAATTATCATATAATTTCAAAACATGTTCAAAACTATTTTCAGAGACCAAATAAATTGTAGTTTTGGCATGATGTCGCTCGCCTAAATCAAAAATAAATTGCCCGAGCTCTTCGCTCGGTTCAAGTATACCCACTCTCAATTCCTCGGGCGTAGAATAAAAACAAATCACACCGCGCTCTTGAGCGACATCTTGTGGAATACTACGCAGAGATTCGGCTGACACTGGAAAAGCACTGAGATCAATATACTGAAGACCGAGTTGGGCCGCGTTTTGCGCGGTAATTTCTTCTTTTTCTTTGAGCTCAATTTTCTTCATCTTCTGCGTAAACTTAGCCGTGTTGTCTTTATCAGCGGCCACAGGCTGCGCAGGCGCCTTATCATCAGCGGGTTTCTGGAGTAAATTTCCGATAGAGGGAAAATCCGAGGACATAATTATTACATTCTAAAAAACTTTTTCAAAAAAATGATGGTGCGACTAGGCAATCCTTCGTGATGCATCTTCATAAATAAATACACCCAGGCACAAGTAACAAAGGCGTTGAAAATACCGGCAGCTACCAAAATAATGGCGGTGTATAACACCATGCCGGTATACATACCAAAAGCAACCAAAGCATTGAACCCGGTCAAACCGGCAATAATCCACACGACAAGCGACGGCACAAAAGCCACAAAAGATCCGTAAACCGCCACACCCAAAAATAATACATTTAAAAGCACCAAAACCAATCCAAGCTCAAGCGAAACCAAGAGATGGTCCGACAAAAGTGCCCAGCCTTTTTTCAAAGACTCTTTAATACTTTTATTCTCAAGCAAAATATATCCACTAGCATAAATTGCCGTGGCCTCAAGCAACAGAGCGATCAATATCGCCAAAGCGGCCACCATCACAACCAAAAAACTGGAAGCAAAATTATCATTTCTTAAAATCATTCGTGCTAAAATTGAAAACAATCCCAAATCAACTACTTGAAAAAATCTACTCAACACCGTGACGGATAACAACGCGCCAAATTTCTTTACACCTTTATGCCAAGCATCGTGCAGTGCCAAAACTTTACCGGTTTTATAGTAATGAATCGCGTAAGAAATAATGGCTCCGCGCGCGCCAGTGGCGACAAACACCAAACTGATTGCCAATAATAAAATTATTCCAAGCAACCATAAAGACAGTAAAATCACTACCAACTTATGCCAGTCTAAACCTAAATAAAAAGAAGAAAATGTTTGTTGATTAAAAAAATAAAAACCATTTTTCGCGGTGCGATAAAATGCTCCCAAAAAATCACTGAGTCCCCATTGTCCAATCACCGCGGACAACAAACCAAAAATCCATAAAGACTTTTTTTGCTTCACCAGTGTCCAAGAATGTGACAACGCTTGGCGAAAAGTTGGCTCGTGCATAATGCAATAACAATTGGCAATTAACTTTGCCCTCTTGAATATTATTATAGCATATTTTTGAAAAACAAAAAACCGTTCGCCCTACTCTGTCACCAAAAATTTGGAAACAAAGTAGGTTGGCGAACGGTCTCTTAAAGATCCCGCTGCTTCCCTACACTGTTTGGGCTCAATTTCTTTATTGCCCAAAGCAGTAGTTCAGGGGTTACAGCCGGTGATCGGCCCTTTGTGCGCGCACTTCTTGAAATCATCACAATAATCGTAGGTGCAGGGGTCGTCGTCATCGCACAGGTTCGTACCCGCACACACACCTTCGATGGTGCACAACTTGTCAGCGAAGCAAGTATTGCCGTCCTCACAGACTTGAAACGGCAAAGCCTGATACTGGCAGGAGCTGTACAGCGGGAAGCAACTGTCGGTAGTACAGGTGTTGGCGTCATCACAGTCCGAATTGACTTCACACTCGCCTGGACCACCGCCACAACCGCCGTAGCCTGCGTGTTTGCACTTACCCAGCACACAGTAGTCGCCGGTCCAGCATTGGTCGTCGTCGCAGTCGGTGTTCTGCGTACACTCGTTGCCGAGTTGCACCGGCTGGATGTCGCCGGTCGTGTCGTGCGACACGATGTCACCCTGACCAATCTGGCAGTCCGCCGACCCATTGCAATCTGACGACTGCTCAGGACAGGCGAAATGAAGATCGGAAGGCACGCTGAAGTCAGCGCAACCGCCAGACACGATCGCCACCAGACACATGATCCACAGTTGCTTGCTCACGGTAAGCTCCTAGAAATTTGCGCACACAGCGCGTTGGGTTTAGACCAGAACAGACACTTATAAAAAGACTAAAAAAATCTTCTTATATGTATCTGCTCCAATTAAAAGAACAACAAAGCACAATAACACGATTACATGAAAATGTCAATATAAAACAATAAAAAGATGGCTTATTAGGCCATCTTTAAATATCGCAGCATACTCTTTAAACCTGAGGTCTGTCTCCCAAAATTCTGATCACATCATCCTGCTCTACCGTTTCTTTGACCATCAATTCAGCCACCAAATCTTCCATTTTTGCTTTTTGATTTACCACTATCTCACGCGCGCGTTTTTCGGCTTGATCGAGCAGCTCTTTTATTTCCGCGTCAATCTGACGAGCGGTTTCATCACTATAATCACGCTGTTCGTGAATTTCTTTACCGAGGAAAATCATTTCTTCCTGCGCACCAAAAGTGCGAGGTCCAAGCTTGGAGCTCATACCATAATGCATCACCATGGCTCTGGCAGTTTTGGTAGCGTTGCGCAAATCTGAGCTTGGTCCGGTAGAAAGCATTTCATCACCAAAAATCATTTTTTCCACCACATACCCACCCATCATCATCGCCAAAGTATCTTTAAACTGCGCGATTGTCTGATAATGTTTATCTTCAATCGGCATGTGCAAGGTATAACCACCGGCTGAACCGCGAGAAATTACCGACACCTTACGAATCGGATCACAGTGTGCCATAAAATGGCCAACTACGGCATGACCAGCTTCATGATAAGCAGTCATCTTTTTATCTCTTTCGCTGGTAACACGATTTTTTCTTTCTGGTCCCAATAATACTTTTTCTACACTTTCGAGCACTTCACTTTCACCCACAGTTTTCTTGCCACGACGTACGGCTAATATGGCCGCTTCATTTAGAAGATTATCCAAATCCGCACCGGAAAATCCCGGAGTGCGCTGAGCTAATTTGGCCAAAGAAACTTCCGGCTCCATTGGTTTTCCTTGAGCATGAATTTTCAAAATTTCTTCACGGTCTTTGATATCCGGCATATCAATAGTCACACGACGATCAAAACGACCAGGACGAAGTAAAGCTGGGTCGAGCACATCCGGACGATTGGTAGCGGCCATAATAATCACACCAAGGTTGGCTTCAAAGCCATCCATTTCTACCAAGATCTGATTGAGAGTTTGTTCGCGTTCATCATGACCACCGCCCAAGCCAGTACCACGACGGCGACCGACAGCGTCGATTTCATCAATAAATATAATGGCAGGAGCGGCTTTCTTGGCTTTGGCAAAAAGATCACGCACACGACTAGCACCCACACCCACAAACATTTCCACAAATTCCGAACCACTCATATGGAAGAATGGCACACCGGCTTCACCAGCCACAGCGCGCGCCATCAAAGTTTTACCGGTACCCGGAGATCCCATGAGCAATACACCTTTTGGAATTTTAGCGCCAATATCGGCAAACTTTTTTGGATCTTTGAGAAAATCCACAATTTCTTCCAATTCTTGTTTGGCTTCTTTAGCTCCGGCCACATCGGCAAAAGTTTTCTTACCTTTGTTTTCCGGATCAAATTGTTTCGGATTGCTCTGACCAAAACCCATGGCTTTATTATTGCCGCCCTGCACACTGCGAGTCATGAAATATAAAAATACCATGATAATAACCAGAGGAATAATTGCCGGCAATAAATTCCCCGCCCAAAATTTCCAAGAGCTTTCATCTTTTACTTCTACGGCCACACCGGCGCGAGCGGCATCAGACACGCCGTAATTTTTCATTAAATCACCAAAAGATTCACCCATTTCTTTTTTTACCACTTGTGGTTTAGCATTTGGATCTTTCAGTTCCGCAGTCAGAGTATCACCTTGCACTGTTACTTTTTTCACCGTGCCGGCATTTATTTCCTGTACCAATTTTGCTATATCCACATTTTCTGGTTTTTTATCTTGGCCAGTACGGGTCAAACCCAAAACTCCCGCCACTACAAGTAGTACCAGAAATACAGCCAAAAAATTCTTTAAAAAGTTTTTCATAAATTTAAGTTAGATAGGAAATCAGTCGCTTTACTATCCTATTATATAGTAGTAATTAATACAATGATTCTACCTGAAAACTTCCAAATAATCAAGAGTAAAGGCCTTTTCAAATAAAAAATCACCCACGCTATTTAAAAACATTAAAATATTTTTAAATAGCGATAGTGGGTGATTTTAAATCCCGCCCATCCATATGGAGCAAACTCAACATATGAATGGGGTTAATTTGGTGGTTCAGGCTTTAAACCTGGGCACCAAACTGTTCGAGTAGAAAATCGAGACCATGACGGCACAGCCATCGCCATCGCCACGATAGATTCCCACCGAATGGAAACGGACGACCCAACTCTGGCGATTTTCGCTGAACGCCATGTAGGGAATGCTGATCTCTTGCGTGGTTGGATTAAAAACTCGAGCCGCGACGAAGTAGATCTCCTTGTCACGCAGATCCGTCGACAGGTTCTGTTGGTCACCGATCAACACCTCAATGTCACAGAGACCGAATTCACCTCCCAAGGTCTTCACGCGTCCTAAAAACTCCTTCCCGCTGATACAACTCTCCTCCTGTTTGAGAACCGGAACGAACTCGATTCGATCCAGTCCGAAGTTTGCGGACACCGGCTTGTCTTGCACCACCAGTGATTCCACTGGATACAGGATTCCGGCGAGACGATCAGACGCTAGACCCATCCTTTTCGCTTGCATACCACCCCCACTATTAGACCACGAAACCTAAAAAATAGTACTACAAAAATAATAAAAAGTCAATATAAAAACCGCCCTAACTTTAGGACGGTTTTTAACTAATTTTTTATATTATTCAACCTTAGCTTCTTCTTTAGCTTCCGGCTTCTTTTCTTCTTTCTTAGCCTTGCCTTTCACGCCGGCCACTTTGAGACCCAAGCGATGTTCGGCTGGTTCCAAGGAAACCACTTCAAATTCCAATTCTTGTCCCAATTTAAATTTATCGTGAATATTGGAAATTGGATCATCAGAAAGTTCAGAGATATGAGCCAAACCATGGATATCGGCATCCAAGGCTACCATCAAACCAAACGGTTCAATTTTGAGCACTTTACCTTTTACCTTTTCACCCATCTTGTATTTTTCTTTTACCTGCTTCCAAGGATCATCTACCAAGCGTTTCAAAGACAAATAAATTTTGGAGTGATCGAGCTGGATAATCTGAGCTTTTACCTGATCACCAACTTTGAGAACATCTTTCGGGTGATCAATTCTCTGCCAAGCGATTTCAGAAATATGGACCAAGCCTTCCAGGCCATCACCAAATTTCATGAAAGCACCAAATGAAGTAAGAGCGGATATTTCGCCATCGACGATATCGCCAATCTTATAAGCTTCAAGTACAGCTTTCTGAGAATCTTCCCAAACAGCGCGTTCGGAAACGATTAATTTTTCGTCTTTTTCATCGACGTCAATTACTTTGACTTCAAATTCTTTACCAGAAAGTTCACGCAATTTATCCAAGATGCGATTTTTGTCGCCACCGGTTACGCGTGGATAGTGATCAGGAGAAAGCTGGGACACTGGCATAAAACCAGCAATCGCACCCACCTGCATCATTACACCACCTTTGTTGGCGGACAAAACTTTAGCTTTGATAGTAAGACTTTCTTTCATCCATTTGCGCATATTATCCCAAGCGCGGGCAAAACCAGCGATACGGAAAGATAATTCCATTTCACCATTTTCATTTTCAAGATCGATTACTGTAGCTTCCACTTCATCGTCAGCCTTGAGGTTGGCATATTCGCGGGATTCTACAAAAAGTTCGCGACCACGGACAACACCGGTAGTCACACCTTCAATATCAATACGCACTTCACCGCGATCAGCGGAAAGCACTTTTCCTTTTACTACGTCGCCAACTTTTGGCACGTTGATCGCCATGTTTTGTAACAAGGTTTTGAAGTCTTGCTTGGCGCCATTTTTGTTTACGTCTGTCATATAACAAAAAAACAATGCTTATCCCTTCCTGATCTTAGTCAGGATAGAGTGCTAGCCACTAAATTGGGCTGGCTTGAATGTTTAATTTTATGAGGTGATTATATACCTTTTGAGCTATTTTGTCAAGAAAGCAAAACCACCCGAAAATCCTCCTCACTCTATGGCCAAATCTTAGCCCCAAAGTGAGTAGTGGGTGGTTTTAACTTCCTTCCCGCCCCCGACCAAGTCGGGGGAGCGCGTTGACGGATGGAGGCTCAAGAGCAGAGCCACCAAACGGCGCCTCCTACAATCAGCAGGCCGATCAGAAAACCCAATTTCTTGGGATGATCGATGATGAAATCAACTACAAAACCTATCCACTCAGGAAGAATTTTCACAGCCCCAGGCATCATGACTTGTAATCTCCAACCGCGGGATTGCGGCCATGACTAAAAACTACTATAAAATCTCCAAAATGTCAACCCAAAAACAGTCATTTTAGCCTTGCGCCCAAAAAGGCCTTATGGTATAATTTTACTAGTCATTTTTTATCCATTTTAAACGCTAATTTCAGCAAAATATGCACATTTCCTGGCTCGGACAAACCTGCGTGCGCCTGCAGACCAAAAACCAAGACGAAGAGGTCGTGGTATTAATCGATGCTTACAAACCCGATAATGGCGAATTTCCTCGTAGTTTCACTCCCCAAATGGCCCTATACAGCCATGGCCTAGATGGTGCGGCTACTACCTCTCAAGATCCTTTTATTATCTCTACTTTTGGTGAATGCGAAGTCAAGGGCGTAATGTGCTATTCCCTGCCGGTAGAAGGCGGACAGATTTTTAAAATCAATGCTGAAAATTTGAACGTCGTGCATTTGGGCAAAATTACTCAAAAAATTGACGACGCTACTATTGAAAAACTTGGCACACCAGATGTGTTGATTATTGCCGTTGGCGATAGCAAAGAATATTTGTCACCAGAAGAAGCGTCGGAATTGATTACTGCTATCGAACCACGTATTGTGATCCCAATGGGCTACCAATGTGACACTGATCCAAAAGTACGTCCGCTTTCTGATTTCATCAAAGTGAGTGGACTCAAGGCCGAACTGACTGACAAAAAATTAATTCTGAAGAAAAAAGATTTACCAAGTGGCGAAACAAAATTAATGGTGTTAGAAAAAAATTATTAAAATATGCCAGCCAAAAAAGGAGGCAAAAAGAAAAAAGAAAATCTAGGGGAACCGGAAAAAAAACCAATGCCGTCGCTGATATATAATAATATCCGCATGACGCGTGATTTGCCGGCAGAAAAAGAAGCCGAACCAGTGATAGAAAAACCGCCGGTAAAAATTCCAGAAAAAAAATTTGAATCAAAACAAAGCATCCGCGAAAAATTTGTGACCGAACAACTCTCGCACCACAACAAGATGACTTATTGGTTTTATGCTGGCATGGCCGTACTGCTAGTGGCGATAGTATTTTTCTGGGGATATTCACTGTGGTCCAATTTCACCACTATTAATTGGAAAAAAACTGAAGAGAAAAAAATCATAGATAAAACTTCTACTGATCTCAATCAAGCTTTTCAAACCGAAAAACAAAATGATTTGCAAAATCAACTGACAAAATTACAGATAAAAGAATTACTGGCGGAAGCACTAAAAAAACAAACTGCGTCATCAGCTACTAATACTACTAGTGCCACCAGCGCCGCCATTACCACACCGACCAGCACTACCTCCACCCTTTCTAATACATCCACTATTCCTACCACTACCAAAAACTAATATGCAAAATAAACTTGATATACCAACCAACGATATAGGAAAAATTATCAACGCCCCGATTGTCGGTGAAATGCAAAGATCATATTTGGAATACGCGATGAGTGTTATTATTTCTCGTGCCTTACCAGATGTGCGTGATGGTCTCAAACCAGTGCACCGCCGTATTCTTTATGCGATGTGGGATATTGGTTTGCGTCACAACAATAAATACCGTAAATCCGCCCATGTAGTCGGTGAAGTGATGGCCAAATACCATCCGCACGGTGACTCCTCCATCTATGAAGCGATGGTGCGTATGGCTCAGGAATTTTCCATGCGCCATATGTTGGTAGATGGTCAAGGTAACTTTGGTAGCATGGATGGCGACAGTGCGGCGGCGATGCGTTATACCGAGGCTCGCTTGCGCTCCATTGCCGAAGAGATGCTTTTTGATATTGAAAAAAATACTGTTAGCTTCATCCCTACTTACGACGGCTCTCACAATGAGCCAACTGTATTGCCAACCAAACTGCCAAATCTTCTGCTCAATGGTACAATGGGTATCGCAGTTGGTATGGCCACCTCTATTCCTCCACACAATCTTTCTGAGCTTTGTGATGGTATCGCCCAGCTTATTGAAAATCCAGATACTTCTATCGAAGAACTTTGCGATATTATCAAAGGACCAGACTTCCCAACCGGCGGTATCATCTATAATAAGAAAGATATTTTTGCCGCTTGCGCTACTGGTAAAGGCGGAGTGGTAGTGCGTGCCAAGGCTGAAATTGAAGAAGCGAAAAAGAGCGGCATGTTCCAGATCGTAGTGACGGAAGTACCATACCAAGTAAACAAAGCGGAGATGATAGAAAAGATCGCCAACTTGGTACAAGAGAAAAAAATGGAAGGCATCCGCGACTTGCGCGATGAATCCAACAAAGATGGCGTACGTGTGGTGATTGAATTGAAAAAAGATTCTTACCCACAAAAAGTTCTCAACCAGCTTTACAAACAAACTGATTTACAAACTACCTTCCATTACAATTCTTTGGCTTTGGTAGATGGCATCCAACCAAGAATTCTCAACATCAAACACATCTTGGAAGAATTTATCAAACATCGCCAAGTTGTAATTCGTCGTCGCACTCAATTTGATTTGGATAAAGCCAAAGATCGTGAACATATATTAGAAGGCTTATCCATGGCGCTCGACAAGATTGATTTGATCATCAAATTGATTCGCGCTAGTAGCGATAAAGAAGAAGCCAAAGTAAACTTGATGGCTAAATTTAAATTCTCGGATCGCCAAGCCACTGCCATTTTGGAAATGAAACTCCAACAGTTGGCCAACTTGGAAAGACAAAAAATCGAAGATGAATTAAAAGAAAAACGCGCTATCATCAAAGAATTGGAAAGCATCTTGGCATCGGCCAAAAAAATCTTGGGAATTGTAAAATCTGAAACTGCGGAGATCAAAGAAAGATTTGGTGAAGAACGCCGCACCAAGATCGTGGCTCACGGTGTAAAAGAATTTACTACCGAAGATTTGATCCCAAATGAACCAACTATAGTAATGGTCACCACCGATGGCTATATCAAACGCTTGCCACCGGATACTTTCCACCAGCAATCTCGCGGTGGCAAAGGCGTGATCGGAGTGAACACCAAAGAAGAAGAAAGTGTGCAAAATCTTTTGAGCACCAATACTCATGATAACATTTTATTCTTCACCAACCGTGGTCGCGTGTTCCAGCTCATGGCTTATGACATTCCTCAGGCTTCTCGTACTGCGAAAGGACAAGCGCTCGTAAATTTCTTACAGCTTGCCCCAAATGAAAAAGTGACTGCCTTACTTGGCATGAATGATCTCACCAACATTAAATATTTGGTAATGGTCACCACTCGCGGTAATATCAAAAAATGTGCCTTAGAAGATTTTGCCAATGTCCGCCGCAGTGGATTGATTGCCCTCAAACTCAAAGCCGATGACAACCTTGAATGGGTCAAACCAACTACCGGCAATGACGAAGTGATGATAGCCACCAAACAAGGCCAAGCGATTCACTTCAAAGAAAAAGATGTGCGTGAAATGGGTCGCACTGCCGGCGGTGTGCGCGGCATGCGCCTCAAAGGCACCGACGAAGTAATCGGCATGGATGTGGTAGATCCAAAAAATAAATCATTAGAATTTTTGACCGTAGGTGAAAACGGTGTCGGTAAACGCACCGAGCTGGATGAATATAAAGTCCAGGGTCGTGGTGGTAGTGGTATCAAAACTGCTGAAATCACCGCCAAGACCGGCAACCTCACCTTTGCCAAAGTCGTAGACTCGGTACTGGAGCAAGACAAAGATCTCTTGATCATGTCCGCCAAAGGCCAAGTCATCCGTCTGCCATTCAAATCCATCTCCTCCTCCGGCCGCGCCACTCAGGGTGTACGCTTGATGAGATTCAAAGAGACTGATGATAAAGTGGTAAGTGTGACGATGCTGTAAAAATTGTCATTCCACACAAACACTGTCATCCCGAACAAAGTGAGGGATCTTCAACAAAAAACCTCCGTTATCAAACGGAGGTTTTTATTTTTATAAGTCCACCTCTAACACTTCTTTAGCAAAATACTTAATACCAAATTCCTCTTTATATTCTTCCACACTAACTAAAATTTTCCCACGCGGTAAAAAATTATCAAGCAACGGCTTATTCTCTACACGGGCATGAATCTCAGCGGTCGTGTTCCAATCCAACCCAGCCGCATCAAACATTTTTTTCAACTGATAATGTTCTTGTCTCAAAATCATCCTTTTAGTCTCTTCAATGTCTTTGATACGAATTTCTTTGTAAAGAGTTTCAGCTTTTTGTGCCAATATATCTACCAAAGAAACGATTTCCTCTACCGACAATACTCGGCCATCAGCGACCACAGCAAATTTTTTCATACCGCTTATTGGATCGCCATTTTTTACCAGAGTATGACATCCTACAAAAGATATTTCCCAATCTACGTCTTGATACCAAGTGTAAATAGCCAAATCTTTTATTGAAGCCACAAAATTTTCTGACCAAAGATCAAGCGGACGCAAATCAGGAAAATGTCTGATCAAGATAGTTTCTTTTTCTCCAGTAATATAAGGACCATAGGCCTCCCAACCAAAATCTGTAGCCAAATCATTATATAATCCATGCACCAATGAACCGGCCGCTGTAATTAAACGCCCGATCTTTTTAGCAGAATACGAATCGCCAAATTTCCATTGAATACTTTTTATCATTTCACCAATTTCTTGTTCTGAATGAGCAATATTTGAATTCATCGCAAAAGGATCGGTCGGACAAGCCTCGGACAACATACGCGCAAAAAAATTGGTTACTGTTTTATACTCCTCAATATTTTTTTCTTGCACACCTTGGTAACACGGGATCAACTTTTGCAAGATAGCGCGCATATTGGAAGGCGGCGGCAAAATATGCTTTACTTCGGCAAACTTTTTATTCTCCAAATCCAAAGATTTTATCACTGCAGCAATTCTTTTCACCCACAAATCATGCCACAAAGGATAAAAGTGAAAAAAATCAAGCGGCTGGAAAGCGTCCAAAATATTACCAGCAAATAAATTGAACGAACTGTGTGTAAAAGATTTAATCCAAGACATAAATTTCTCCTTTTTGGCCATCAATGAAAATTGTTTGGCCGTTAGTAATTTTTTTAGTGGCGTCTTTAGTGTTTACTATACATGGTATTCCCATCTCTCGACTAAGAATGGCTGGATGAGAAGTAATTCCGCCCAAGTCTGTGATAATTGCCGTGGCTTTCACCATCGCCATTACCATCGTTGGATCAGTAATAGTAGTGACCAGAATTTCTCCTTCTTTAAAATCAGAAAAGCTTTCTCCTGGTAGTATTACTCTAGCTATCCCTTGTGTTTGTCCTTGACTAGCACCAAGACCTTTTAACAATATTTTTTTATCATTCATAATATATAATTTATTTCACCTTCAGCTTACTAATAGAATTAATAAACTAAAGGTCAAAGGGCTGAGAGTACGAAAGCGTACTAACAGCCCCTAACTTGACCAACTGTCATCGAGTATAAAAATCTACTCAACGACCGTCAGGTCAGCCGCGAATTCCATCGCGGTCTTGCGGTCAGCGGAGATCACGACTCCACCGCCCAACTTCGGCATCCACGCTTTGTCATCGAACGGGATCTCGCAGAGCTCCAACTTCCGCACAAGGCGAAAGTAGAGCAACGTGATCTGTTCGAAATTCAGGTCAAAGAGAACGGGGCCGTCGACCCCATAATCCGCCTGAACCGCAGCGAGGATGCGAGCGTCGAAGACCAACGCCGGCTCGGACCAGATACCGTGGAGCTGGCCAGCGAGCACGCGGTGAACAGCCAGATCGCCATGCGTCTCCAGAGCCGACTTCACCATCTCGAAAGAGGTGTAGTGCGGATAGGTGACGGCGGGACTGGTGAACACCGAGGGCTGCGTTGTACCCGCCAAGGAGATGCCTTCAGCCGTGGCGTGGCCACCATCCTGGTTGCGCTGATCGCAACCGGTGATGATCAAGCCGGGCGTGATGCCCAGCTCCACCAACTGCCGACCCTGTTCGAAAGCCTTGTGGGCTTCGAGGTGCGACAGACCCATGCGCGACGCTTCGAGCGCCCGCATATAGGTCAACGCACCACGGGTCGAGTACCCGCCCAGTTCGGCATCGGACACCGGCTTGCGATAGGCGAAGTGCCGACGAGCGATGGCCGAGATACCGAACTGATTGGCGAAATCCTTCAAATTCATCTTGTCCTCTGACTATTTAAGGCATAGCTGCCAATTGGGAAAGAACGACGGACGCTATTGTCCGGTCAGAGGCCAAACCCACTCTTTGCGGGTTATCAGCGTAACAAGCCATTATACCAGAAATGTCAGATTTGTAAAACTATCTTACCTAATTTTAAGTTTTATAAATTAAAAAATGGCTTATTTTAGCCATTTCTATTTTTATAATCTGTCAAAAGTATTGACAAATTTATATATTTATGTTATAATAAATACAATTATTTAATATCCAAACCTATGGAATTAAAAGCTCTCCAATCTATTGGCTTATCTGAAAAAGCGGCAAAAATATACCTTTCTACCCTATCTCTAGGCACTGCCTCTATCCAAGATATAGCCAAAAAAGCTGAAATCAAGCGCCCAACCGCCTATATATATGTAGAAGAATTGGTAAAAGACGGCCTACTAGAAAAATACCCTTCTGGCAAAAAAGAAACCTTCAAAGCCGTGGACCCAATCATGCTAGAAAAAAGGATTGAGCGCCAATTACAAGAAGCAAAAAATTTAATACCCGAATTGCAGGCTATCCAAAACCAAATGTCCGGACGGCCAAAAATATCTTTTTTGGAAGGACGCGAAGCACTCGAACAAATCTACCAAGAAATATGCAACGCGAACCAAATTCGCTTTTGGTCCGATTTGCGCGCCGTAGAAAAAAACTTCCAAGAAATGTTTATAAAAATCGCTGAAGCGGTAAATAAAAATGAAACCCGCACCCGTGAAATTATTGCCGACACTTCCGAAGCACAAAAAAGTTCTAAACATTATGCTTCTATCGCCGGCAAAACTTACTCCTCTAGAATCGCTTCTAAAGCTCCAGGAATTTTTAACGATAATGCTATCTACGACGACATTGTGGTCATTTTCAAAATCCAAGGACATAATGTCTTCGCCGTGCGCATAGAAGAAAAAGCAATTGCTGATACGATGAAAACAATGTTTGATATGGCCTGGGATTCAGCTACGCCATTTATTGGAAGATAATAAAAATTCCCGACTTAGTCGGGAATTTTTATTTAAATATATTGTTTTATTTCTTTCAACAACTGACTAAAATTATCATACAAGATAACATTTATTCCCAGACCTTGTGCAACTTCTATATTTTTCTGTCCATCGTCAATAAATAATATTTCATTGACCGGACAACCCACTCTGGATACCGCCAACTCAAAAATTCTTTTATCTGGCTTTATCAACTTTAATTCAGAAGAAATAAATTTAAAATCAAATAAATCTAGCTCTTGTTTTAAAATTCTTTCTATTAAACTTTTGGGTATATTGGTAAGTAATCCAACCTGAAATTTGGCTTTCAAATCACTTTTAATAAAATTAACTAATTTGTGATTAAGTTTCGGAGAACTGTTGGCCACAAACCAAATTTCCGCTGAAGAAGCTTGTGAATAAGCGGAAATCTCTGCAACCAGCTGTTCCTCAGAGATATCACCCGAATCCAACATATCGAGCTTTTTAATCCAATTATCTTGCTGCGTAATAGGAATAAACTTTTTTATTACTTCCATATACGCGGGTGTAGACAGTACTCCAAAAAAATCAAATAAAATAACTTTCATAATTTTAAATCATCTGCCTCAACTTCCTCAACCGCAGATATAAATTATACCCAAACTTATTGATAATAAAATCAAATGTTCCTGGCGACTCGGTATACTGGGCCCCAAAACCACTTTTGAATCTACTCACACCACCATACTGATGTTCGCTGTCGTATTCATAATGTTCATTATCGGAAATATTTGGCGCCACACCAAAAAAATCATAAAATTTATAACCGTTATTTTTTCCTAGTGTCATAGCGCTCCATTGCAGCATATACGGCGCCATCATCGCGCGATAATCATGATCACTCGCTCCAAATAAGTATGTAAAAGTGTCGCCATATCCCACGAGCACCATAGTAGCGATAGCTTTGCCGTGAATATATACTGTAATCTGTGTAGAAAAACGCGAATCCACTATCGCCTGATAGTGTCTGGATTCGTGCAATCGAAATCCGTCGCGCGCGCCGGTTTTTTTCATCAGCTCCCAAAACACCGGAAGATTTTTTTCATTCTTTATTTCCAAATTTTTCTTGTGTGACAAATTAATATTATATCTGGTCTTACTATGCATGCCGGACAAAATTTCTTCCTCGGTTTTTTGCAAATCCAAAATCATCGTGGCACTAGGGTTGATATCACGGCTTTTCACTATATTTTTATTTTCAATTTTTTGTGTTGGTTCAATACGCCAAAACAAAACTTTTTTGGTTTTAAAATAATCGCCAAAGGCTTCCAAAACTTCTTCATTCATTTTGCCAATCGGCCCTTTTGGACAAAAAGCGTATTTAAAGCTTAGGCCCATAGGCATATAGATCACCTGAGCAGTCATCACTACAGAACCATCTTCCTGAGCTACCAATCTTTCCACTTTTCTACCTTCAGCCACCAAAATCTGACCCCAGTCCCAAGCATGGGAAAAAGGAGCGGCGAGCTTCAAAGTGGCCTCTTGCCACTGTTTTTCGTCCTGAATTTGAGTAATTTTTATCATAACACCCCTATCTTAATTCAAATGAGCAGAAAAATCAACCGGGGTCTTTACAAAAGCTTCTTTTTATGCTATTATATAGGGGTAATTTGGCTTTCCAAGTTCATTTTTTTACTAAATAACGTTAATCCCTATGGGTTTACCCGGCCATCGCCGTACCAGCAGTGATAAACGCCGCCGCGCCGCTCAACACGGACTCAAAGAATCGGCTGCTACTATCTGCCCTAAATGCGGTAAAACTATCCGTCCACATCGTGCTTGCGCTTTTTGTGGCACATATCGCGGACGTCAAGTTCTCGACGTTGCAAAACGCACCACTCGTACGACTCGTAAAAATAAAAAATAATTAACTCTTGGCCAATAGCTTTGCTATTGGCCTTGTGTTTCCTTTTATGTCCAATCGTCATCTGGCACGCTCTATCGCCATGCAAACCATTTTCGAATGGGATTTTCGTGGCCAGCCAAGCGCGGGGTTACCGGCGATTTTGGAACATAATATTGTAGAATTTGGTATTGGTCTTGGCAGTGAAAAAAATTTTGCTACTCAAATCGTCGACGGTGTTATCGACCATCAAAAAGAAGTTGACGAAATCATCGTGAAATACGCGCCCAACTGGCCTTTGGAAAAAATCACTATCGTTGATAGAAATATTCTACGCATTGGGATCTGGGAATTAAAATTTAATCCCGAAGTACCACCAAAAGTAGCTATTAACGAAGCCATCGAGCTCGGCAAAAGCTACGGCGGCCCAGCTAGCGGCAAATTTGTAAACGGAGTACTTGGCTCTCTATACAAAGATATGTTCCCAAACGGCGAACCAATTGCCGAAGTGGAAACGCCAACTGAAAAGAAAAAATAATTTCTTCTTCTCTCACTTATTTAATTTATCGCTTATCCTCTATCGCCCATTTATTGCGCGCTATACGATAAGTGAGCAATCTCACTATATATGGACATCAACAGTTTACCCGAAGTACAGGAAAAAAATTTCCCCTTACTAGAAAATAAACTAGGAGTAAAATTCAAAAACATCAACATCTTATACCAAGCCTTCGTGCACCGCTCTTATCTCAATGAGCACCATGACTTCGCTCTGGGCCAAAACGAAAGACTTGAATTTTTAGGAGATGCTGTGGTAGAATTAGTCGTCACTGAATATCTTTACAATCAATATGAAAATCCAGAAGGTGAACTCACCAACTGGCGCGCCGCTCTGGTAAATGCCAAAATGCTGGCCAGCGTCGCGTATGAAATTGGCATGGAGCCATATCTATTTCTCAGCCACGGTGAAGCCAAAGACGCTGGCACCAAAGCTCGAGACTATATCATGGCGAATGCTTTCGAAGCAGTAGTGGGTGCCATATATGTAGATCAAGGATATGATGGTGCCAAGCAATTCATTGCCCGCTATGTTCTTACTAAATTACCTTACATTTTAGAAAATGGTCTGTATATGGACGCCAAGAGTCGCTTCCAAGAATCCGCTCAAGAATTAATAGGTGTCACTCCAACCTATAGAGTACTTGAAGAAAGTGGACCAGATCATGACAAAATGTTTAAGGTAGGTATATTTTTAGAAAAAGAATTAATTGCCTCGGGCATGGGTAGCAGTAAACAAGAAGCCCAAACCGAAGCGGCCGAAGCCGCGCTAAAAATAAAAGCGTGGAAAGGACCAAAGATTGAAATAATGAAAAAACAAACCGGTGATTCAGAGTAATCACCTTTCGGGCCGGTAGCTCAGCTGGTAGAGCAGATCCCTCTTAAGGATAAGGTCCCGGGTTCGATCCCCGGCCGGCCCACTTAACCCTCGCATTGACGAGGGTTTTACGCCCTTGTCGTTCAACGGATAGGACACCAGGCTTCGAACCTGGGGATGTGGGTTCGACTCCTGCCGAGGGCACAACAAATAACACTACAAAGTGTTATTTTTTTATTTAAAGAATAAAGTTTTTTAATTTATAAAATATTTTAATTTATTTTTATACTCTGCGAAGCTCTTGGAAACAAATTGAGAATTTTTTTAGTAAAATGCATCTGTTTGAGCGAAGCGAGTTATGCATTTTACGTAAAGAAAAAATTTTCAATTTGTCCAAAGCGAAGCAAAGTATAAAAATAAATTAAAATATTTTATAAATTAGATTCCATTGACACCCTGTGTATAACTTTCCCAAATACTATTCCATTTTCCAAAGGAAAAGATTATAATATATGTAGGTCGAAAGAAAAAATTTTTTTACAACAATGCTTGTCTTGTAAAAAGATTCTTCTAAAAAATTTTTTCTCGCACTCGCGAGTAGAAAAAATTAAAAGACTCTCACTTTAAAGAGAGTACCCAGGAGGTGAAACATTATGCCAAAAGCTAAAAAAGTAAAAAAAGCTAAAGCGAAGAAAGCTGCTCCTAAAAAGAGAAAAGCTGCTCCAAAGAAAAAGAAAGCTGCTAAAAAGAAGAAATAGTTCTTCAAAAAAATCCGCTTAATTGCGGATTTTTTATTTGCTTTTTATTTTTGTACTTATATTATATCAATTTCGCTTGTTTGGCTGTTTTTATAGGGGTTTTAATAGTTTTTACTTTACCATACTGGCCATCAAATCCAGGGGTAGCCACCACATCCTGCGCCCGCATATTTTTTATACCAATATAAATATTAGGATTACTTACAACTTCTTTTATTTCTTCCAAATTCGCATCGAGTAAAATAAAAAATTCGCTTCCAAGATTACTTATCATGCTTTTATATTCGGTATCTACCTTTTTACTTCCTTTACCCACTTCAAATGCTTCCGCGATAATCTCACGCAACGGCACAATATATTTATGTGGGATAAATTTACCGGGTTTAATATCTTTGACCTCGCGATCGGCCAGATCCGACACCCGATGCAATACGCCTATGGTCAATGATTTTTTACATACCGGACAAATGTTTTTATTTTTCTTGGTTTCTTTTGGTTCCATACTTACTTTACAGATACGGTGACCATCAACATGATACATACCTTCTTCCGGATAAAATTCGATAGTATATAAAAACTTTTTTTGATCATTGCTTTCGATACAGTCGCGTACGCCATCATAAGTGATATCTTTTTCTTTTTCAAAAGCAAATACATTGGCTTCACGCCCAAGATTATCCAAGCTGTGAGCATCTGAATTGGATATAAGCACAATATTATCCAGCTGGCGAAGCTGGTGATTCATAGTCGGATCACTAGATAGCCCAGTTTCTATCGCTTTGATATGTGGTGTCAATTCTTCAAAGCATTCTTCTAGGCTGTCATACCCTGATTTAGATCCAAACACCGCAAACCAAGGGGTCCAGGCATGGGCCGGAATGAGCATAAAGCGTTTGTCTATCGCGATCATCATTTTGAGCACTTCTTTGGCGTGCAAACCCATGATAGGGCGGCCATCGGAGCGCAAATTTACCTTACGCCCAACAAAAGCTTCATTTAATTTTGCGGCCGCTTCCAAACTAGGGGCAACCAAAATCAGATGCATACGGCGTACTTTGTCTTTATGTTTATAAATACAAGCAATCTCGCTGGTCAAAATAAACCTAGTCGGACTCTGGCCATTTTTCCAGGCATAAAGACCGGTATTACCTATCTCTTTTAGTTCTTTTTCCAAATGCGCAAACCAAGAAGGATGCGTAAAATCCCCGGTACCACAAATATTTATGCCCTTCTGTTCACAAGCTTTGGCAATATTGGGAATTTCAAGCAAAGGCGAGCAAGCACGCGCATATTTAGAATGGATATGGAGGTCGACAATTCGCTTTATCATATTGACCAAAAGGGTGATTTTCTCTATAATTCAAGCTAATATACGGCGGTTAGGATGTTAAATAATTCTACTATATATAGTAAGCTCGGTCAATTTGTATGAATCTCATATATAATGAAGCAAAACTTGCGGCCGTGATAAAAAAGATGGCTGAAGGCAAAGCCCCTAAACTGCATATCTTGGCGGACTTTGATAAGACCCTCAGCGAAGTGGCCTATATAGATGGAAAGCCGGTCGGATCAATTATTGGTCTGTTGCGCGCCGGCGGCCACCTCACACCCGAATACGCCGCCGCATCTTATGAACTTTTTGAGAAATATCATCCGCTTGAACATGATCAATCTATCCCCCGCGCTGAGCGATTAATAAAAATGGAAGAATGGTGGATAAAACATAGCGAGCTCCTAATTCACTCCAAGCTCAACAAGCGTGATATGGATGCCGCCATGGCGGCCGGACACCTCCAACTACGCGCTGGGGTGGTGGAAGCTTTTCAGCTACTACACCAATACAATGTGCCGGTAATAATAATGTCGGGTGGTGTGGCTTATATGATTGAAAAACAATTGAAATTGTGCGGTATACTTACCGACAATGTTCATATTGTAGCCAACTATTACGAATACGACGCTGAAGACTACATGATAAATTACAAAAAACCTATTATTCATTCACAAAATAAATATGAAATAATTTTGCGAGAATTCCCTTTCTTTGAAAAGCTCAAAGAAAGAACAAATGTCATTTTACTTGGCGATCAAATTGACGACCTGGGCATGATTGAGGGTTTTGACTATACCAATCTTCTCACCATTGCTTTTGCCAACAAAAAAGAACTGGAAGAAAAATTTGCGCCAAAATTTGATGTAGTAATAGGAGAAGATGGAGACTTTAATTTTATAAATAATATCTTAAAACAAATCCTATGATGGAAACCAAACAGGAAAAAACGGAATTCTCACTTAAACTAGTAATCGCCTTAACTATATATATTGTATCGCTTTTTGCCTCCAATACTTTGGGCACCAAACTTATGCCGTTTTTGTGGGGTACACAAATTTCGGTAGCGGTATTTTCTTTCCCTTTTGTATTTATGACCACCGATGTCATCGGTGAAGTCTACGGCAAAAAAACGGCTCGCATGTTCGTAATTGCCGGCGCTCTGAGCATTCTACTATTTTTGATCTACTCTGGCATTTCCTACATTGCTCCTTGGGGTAGTCGCGCGCTATGGGTCAAAGAAAGCTACGATACCGTATTTGGCCTTTCTGCTCGTATTTCTATCGCTTCACTCCTGGCTTATATTATCGGTGAATACCAGGATGTATTGTCTTTCTTTTTCTTCAAAAAGAATATCGGCGCCAAATATTTTTGGATCCGCGCCAATCTTTCCAATATATGGTCTCAATTGCTTGATACTGTAATTTTCATGTTTGTGGCTTTCTACGGCGTGTATCCGCTCAAAACTTTGATTATGATCATCATACCATGGTGGATCTACAAAGTAATGATGGGCTTCTTGTTCACTCCTTTCAGCTATGTCGGTATTCGTTTATTAAAAGGAAAAGAAAATGCTAGTCCAACCGTTCAAAACCAAACTGTTTAAAGAAAACGAAAATCTTTTGGATTTTTTGGATAAATATTTACCCAAAATAAAAGAGAAAGATGTCGTAGTAGTAACTTCCAAAATTATTGCTTTATCAGAGGGCAGATTTTGTGTGGTAAAAAATGAAAAAGAAAAAGACGCTATCATAAAAAAAGAAAGTGATTGGGGTGTAAAAACCAAATATGTATACCTTACGATAAAAGATGGTGATGTATTGGCCAACGCCGGCGTGGACGAATCCAACGCCAATGGCAAATTAATATTATTACCACAGAATAGCTACGCCAGTGCCAAAATAATTCGTGATCACATACGAAAAAAATATCGTCTCAAAAAACTAGGGGTAATCGTTACCGATAGTCGCCTATTGCCTCTACGCGCCGGCGTGGTCGGCATCTCTCTAGGATACGCCGGGTTCAAAGGGATAAAAAATTATATTGGTAAACCGGATTTATTCGGACGACCATTTGAATTTTCCAAAACCGATATTGCCGATAGTCTGGCTACCGCCGCCGTACTGGTGATGGGCGAAGGCACAGAAAAACAACCGCTCTGCGTAATATCGGACGCGCCAATAGAATTCACATACAAGATAAATCACACAGAATTAAAAATAGATATCAAGGAAGATATATATAAACCGCTCTTTGAGAAAATATAACATTTTGTCATTCCCGTGAAAACGGGAATCCACATTAATTCATTAGATTCCCGTTTTCACGGGAATGACAAAATGTTATAGAGAAAACGGCGGCTCTACAGTCGCTGTTTTTGTTTCTCCACCAGTAGCGGTTTCAAAAGTGAAAGAAGTTGAACAAAGTGAAATGGATTTATCTGGATTGGCATATCTGGCGCCGTATTTTAGATCGCCAATTATCGGATGCCCTAGATGCGCCAGCTGGGAGCGAATCTGGTGTGGACGACCGGTCTTGAGATTAATTTCCAGCAGTGAATTTTTACCATCAGTCTTTAATACCTTGTAATCCAATTCAGCATACATTGCATCCCCTCTTTCTACATCAAAAACAGTGGTCTTATTTTTTTGTTCATCTTTTCTGAGCCAATTTACCAAAGTGCCTTTTTCTTTTTTAAGCTTACCCTCTACCAGACACCGGTAAGTTTTCTGCACTGTATGACTACGAATCTGCTCGGATAATCTAGCGGCTCCCTTACTGGTTTTGGAAAATAAAACTACCCCCGACACCGGACGATCCAATCTATGCAAAAGCCCCAAAAATACCTGCCCAGGCTTATTATATTTTTCTTTGATATAATCTTTCACTTCATCCATTAGACATTCATCCCCGGTATCATCCCCTTGTACCAAAACACCGGCCGGTTTGAATACAGCGATTAGGTGATTGTCTTCGTATAAAACTTTTAACATAATTTAATCAAAATATGGAATACCCCACCACTGGCTCGGATCAATAAAACGATGACGTTTATCTAATTTTGATATTTCATCCATATCATCATCGGATAACTCAAAATCAAAAATTTTAATATTATTTTTAATATTTTCCGGAGTAACACTTTTTGGAATAGCGATTGTACCGCGTTGGATTGCCCATCTAATTAAAATCTGTGCTGGAATTTTATTATATTTATTCGCTAAATATTTTATTTTTTCATCATCAAACAATCTAGGTGGATTTTCTTGTTTTTTGTTATTGGCCGGCGAACCCAAAGGCGAATAAGCGGTAACTGCGATTTTTTTATATTTGCAAAAATCTACTAATTTAGACTGTTGATTATACGGATGTAATTCAATCTGATTAACAGCAGGAATAATTTTGGCATACGTCAGCAAATCTATCAACAACGGACCAGTAAAATTAGCAACTCCAATTGATTTAACCAACCCATCTGACAGTAATTTTTCCATTGCCTGCCAAGTTTCCTGAGTAGAAATTGGATCAATAATAATGACGCCATTTTCATCAACCGGGTCCCCACCCAAACCTTTCGGCGAGGCCACGGCCCAGTGCACAAGATATAAATCCAAATAATCTAGTTGCAAATCAATTAAAGTTTTTTTGTAAGCAGCCTCTACATCATTTTTAGCATGTGAATCATTCCATAATTTGCTAGTGATAAAAATATCTTCTCTTTTTATCTTACCCTCTGAAAAGATCTCTTTAAAAACCTCCCCTATCTCTTTTTCATTTCCATAAATAGCAGCGCAATCAATATGCCTATAACCACATTCTGTAATAGCATATTTGACCGCTTGCCCAACTTTATCCTTGGGAGATTTCCAAGTACCTAATCCCAATACTGGCATTTTTTCTCCATTGTTTAAAATAATATAATTCATATAAAATTATCTTAATTTTTTAATCCACGCACTTTGTCCAGCACAGAGTGCCACCGCCAAAGCATCAGCCGCGTCATCGGATTTTATTTTACCTTTTATTCCAAGAATTATCGCCACCATTCTTTGCATCTGCTGTTTTTCAGCACTGCCGTATCCAGTGATAGCTTGTTTTATTTGCGGTGGTGTAAATTCATCAATTTCCAAATCAGCTTGCGCGCCTGATAATAATATTGCTCCGCGCGCTTGCGCCACCTCAATAGCGGTAGTTACATTTCTAGAAAAGAAAAGTTTTTCTACGGCCATTCTATTTGGTTTATGTTTTTTTATCAGAAAATTTATGGAATTGCTAATCTCTAACAGTCGATCGGTAAATTTTTTCTTCGGCGATGTATCAATACAACCATAATCAAGCGCTTTCCACTCCCCTGTTTTTAATTTTTCTATAATACCAAAACCCATACGGCCAAAACCAGGATCAATACCAAGTATAATTTCGGTTTTTAGAATCATATTTATTTTGTCATCTTGAGTGCAACGAAAGATCCCTCACGTTCGTTCGGGATGACATAAGGTTTAACCGGCGTTGGTATAATAATCATCCACATCATCATTTTCTTCTAGGGCTTCAAATAATCCGGATATTTGTTCACGCACTTCTTCGTCTATGGCCATTTCTTCTTTGGCGACGTAGCGCAGACCAGCATCGTCCGCTTCAATACCAAGCTCTTTTAGTTTACCAGATACTTTGCCAAAATTTTCTACCTTAGTTTTTATCTCTACTTGATCCCCTTCAATAGATATATCGTCCGCTCCAGCTTCAATAATTTCCAATTCAAAAAGCTCCATACCTCCCGGTATTTTAGACTTTTCAAACTGAATAATTCCACACTGTTCAAACATCCACATCACACTACCATTACCTCCCATACTGCCACCATTTTTGGTCAAAATATGTTTTACATCAGCCACGGTACGATTTTTATTATCAGTGAGACATTTAATAATCACTGCTGTACCGCCTGGACCAAAAGCTTCGTAGTACACTTCTTCGATCTGAGCACCACCATCCGCACCAATACCTTTTTTGACAGCCCTCTCAATATTATCCTTTGGCATTGATACCGCTTTGGCTTTATCTATCGCGATACGCAAAGAAAAATTAGAGTCGGGATCACCGCCGCCACGCTGTGCGGCGATAGTAATCGCCTTAGAAAATTTAGAAAACATACTACTGCGCTTGGCATCCTGTTTACCCTTGCGCTGTTGAATATTGTGCCATTTTGAATGTCCTGACATAAACTTATAAATTTAGAATTCTCCACGAAACAATTATTTTTTAACATTGAAAAAGTGAGCAGACAATTTGTGAGTCCTGACGCGTGGCTGGCCGTGCTGTTTGAGGAGCCAAACGACGAGTTCACGGCCAGAGCGGAAGGAGTTGCAAATTGTGCGAACGTTTCACTGTTAAAAAATAATTGTTTCGTGGAGAATGATAATAACATAATTTTAACATATATTAACCAAAAATCAAGCGCATGAAGGGATCCTTCGCTTTGCTCAGGATGACAACAAAAAAACACCCCGATTGAGTCGGGGTGTTTTGAAAAATCTTATTTCTTGAAACCAGTACCAGCTGGAATCAAACGACCAATAATCACATTCTCTTTGAGACCCTCGAGGTAATCGATCTTGCCGGTAAGAGCAGTATTGATCAACACCTTGGCTGTTTCCTGGAAGGAAGCGGCGGAGAGGAAGCTCTGAGTAGAGAGCGATACGCGGCTGACACCAAAGAGCAATTCTTTGAAGGTAGCCTCTTTGCCTTTATTCTTGTTGGCCAATAGGTTGGCATATCTGATCTGAGCTTTTTCTACGATTTCACCTGGCAATAATTCAGTATCACCGGCTTCTTCGATCTGTACGCGACTAAACATCTGACAAATAAGCAACTCTACATGTTTGTCATTTACTTTCTGACCTTGAGAAGAATAGATGTTCTGTACTTCTTGTAAGATATAGCGCTGTACAGCTGGACGACCGGATAGTTCAAATAATTCCTGCAAATTAATACTACCGTCGGTCATGATCTGACCTTTCACTACCTTATCACCCTCTTTGACATACAATTTATAACCTAACGGGATGATATATTCGCGAATTTTTGGACCAACATATGAAAGGGTCATATTGTTTTTCACAATCTTCACCTTGGTTTCATATTTAGCTTTGATCTCTTCACCAGATGTACCACGAACCAAGATGGTTTGTTCTGGCAATACTTGATCGCCATCTTTTACCATCACTTCATCACCGCTATCAAACTTCAATTTCATTTCATCCATACCTTCGAAATGCACCTTCACGATCTTCTGACCGCGGCGGCCTTCAAATATTTTCTTACCGGTAGAAGAAGTAACAATCTTACCATCCGCATCTTCAATTTCCACAGTACCGTCTACTTCAGACAACACTGCTTTACGTTTTGGAGGACGACATTCAAACAATTCTTCTACACGAGGCAAACCTTGGGTGATATCACCACCGGCTACACCACCAGAGTGGAAGGTACGCAAAGTAAGCTGAGTACCAGGTTCACCTAGAGATTGAGCGGCGATAATACCTACAGCGGTACCAAATTCTACCGGTTTGTTGTGGGCCAAGTCGAACCCATAACATTTGCGGCACACACCTTTTGGTAATTTACATTGTAGCACACTGCGTACATGGATATTATCCACTTTATTTTCATCTACCAAACGAGTAATTTTACCATCGATCACGCCGCCTTTTTCTACGACTACTTCACCGTCTACTTTAATATCGGCCAAAGTATAGCGACCCCAAACACGATCGGATAATTTTTCACCCATTTCTTTGGATTGAGCGATTGAGAAGATTTCACCGGTAGTATCACCACATTCTTCTTCGAGTACCACTACATCCTGTGCCACATCTACCAAACGACGAGTCAAGTAACCGGCGTTAGCGGTACGCAAAGCCGTATCGGACAAACCTTTACGAGTACCGTGAGAGGAAATAAAGTATTCAAGCACATCGAAACCTTCTTTGAAGTTTCCTTTTACCGGCAATTCGATAATATCACCAGATGGGGACACTACCAAACCTTTCATACCGATAACCTGACCAAGCTGACCCCAAGTACCACGCGCACCGGATTCGATCATGGCGTATACTGGACCGTTTTTATCCAAAGTCTGTTGGTTGTTAGCAATAATTTTATCTTTGGTAGCGGTCCAAATTTCCAGAATTTTCGCGTGACGTTCTGCTTGAGTAAGCAAACCTTCTTGATACTGTTCTTCTACTTCTACAATCTGTTTATCGGCAACAGCGATCAAAGCTGGTTTTTCCTCAATCTTTGGAAAATCTGAAGCACCAAGAGAGTAACCGGATTTAGTAACATAGCGGTAACCAAGATTTTTCAATTCATCCAAGAAGTAAGCGGTTTCTTGCTGACCATAAAATTCCAAACACAAGTGAATAATTTCCGCTAATTTCTTAACGGTAATAGTGTCATTGTAGAAAGAGATTTTTGGTGGCAAAATTTCATTGAACAAAATACGTCCCAAAGAAGTTTCAATTAATTTATCAGTTCCTTCTGGGAATTTACCGGCCATTTCTTCCGGAGTAAAACGAATTTTAATTCTTTCGTGCAAAGTAATATTGCGAATCTTGTAAGCCAATTTGGCTTCGGCAGGAGAAGAGAAATATCTTTTTACTGGAGCGGTATCAGTACTCTTGTGGTGAGTGAGATAAAAACATCCCAAAGCAATATCCTGTTTTGGAGTAATTACCGGCTGACCAGTCGCTGGTTTGAGCAAATTCTTTTCCGCAGCCATGAGATTGTCAGCTTCCCAGCGAGCTTCGGCAGTGAGCGGCAAATGGACGGCCATTTGGTCACCATCAAAGTCGGCGTTAAAAGCAGTACAAGTAAGCGGATGCAATTGAATAGCTTTACCTTCTACGAGGCGCGGATGAAAAGCCTGAATACCAAGACGATGCAAGGTAGGAGCACGATTCAAAAATACGCGAGTAGTTTGAGTAAGCTCTTCCAAGATGTCCCATACTTCGTCATGCTCCGCTTCAATATAGCGAGAAGCAGAGCGGACATTGTGAGCCAATTCACGTTTAATAATTTCACCCATGATAAATGGTTTGAACAATTCCAAAGCCATACGTTTTGGCAAACCGCATTCATCAATATTAAGTTGAGGACCTACGACGATAACGCTACGACCGGAATAGTCAACACGTTTACCGAGCAAGTTCTGACGGAAACGACCTTGTTTACCTTTGAGAATATCAGCCAAGGAACGCAACTGACGTTTTTGACCGGTAGCGGCCAAAACGGTTTTACTATGACGAGCATTATTGTCGATCAAAGCATCGACAGCTTCTTGCAACATACGTTTTTCGTTGCGACAAATAACTTCTGGAGCATCCAGTTCAAGCAAACGACGCAAACGATTGTTGCGGTTGATAACACGACGATAAAGATCATTCAAATCGGAAGTAGCAAAACGACCGCCGTCGAGAGCTACCATCGGACGCAAATCTGGAGGAATAACTGGAATACATTTCATGATTGTCCATTCTGGACGAATCTTGTTAATGCGCAAACTGTTGAGAAGTTTACGGCGGCGAATCAGACGTTCCAATTTTGTACCTTTGGAAGTAGTCTGTTCATCAGCAATCTGTTTGATAGTTTCTTCGATATTAATTCTTTCCAGCAATCCGTAAACTGCTTCCGCACCAATACCAGCTTCAAACAAATGACCAAAACGCAAAGACAATTCCTGATAACGATTTTCCGATAAAATTTTGAGCACCTGCAATTCTTTGAGTTCTTTTTCAGCAGCTGTGAAATCTTGTTCCAAAGCCAAAACTTTACGTTCAGTTTCTTGCTGAATTTTTTCTAGAGCAGAGGCGGAAGCTTTTTCATCATTACCTTTTTTCAAAGCGGCTTCGCCTTCCTGCTCGATTTGTTTCTTCTTAGTTTTATATTCCTGACGCATTTGATCAGAAGCCAATTTTTTACCGGCATCATCAACATGCGACACAATAAAAGAAGCAAAGTAAATTACTTTTTCCAAAGCTTGTACCGGCACATCCAAAATTAAACCAACCTTGGAAGGCACGGAACGCAAGAACCAAATATGAGCTACCGGAGCAGCGAGCTCAATGTGACCCATACGTTCACGACGTACGAGCGAAGTAGTAACTTCTACTCCACATTTGTCACAGACAATTCCTTTGTAACGAATTTTTTTGTATTTACCACAGTAACATTCCCAATCTTTGGTAGGCCCAAAGATTTCTTCGGCAAACAAACCACCTTTTTCCGGCTTCTGAGTACGGTAGTTAATTGTTTCCGGTTTGTTGACTTCACCAAAAGACCAACCACGAATGGTTTCAGGCGAAGCGAGACGCAAGCGAATCGCGTCAAAATCAGTGTTTCTTAAAGAATCTTTTTGCATATAGGAAGAAATTATTGATTATTTTCACTTACGCCACCCATATCGTTGAGCGCGTTTTCGTTTTTCTTATTCTGCAATTCTTCTTCAGCTTTCACTTCTTCCATTGGACGAAATTCTCCAGAAGCTGTTTTCTTCAATAATTCCACTTCAAGACCAAGACCTTTAATTTCACGAACCAATACGTTGAATGATTCAGGAATATTTACACGAGTAATTGGCTCACCTTTAATAATCGCTTCATAAGCTTTGGAGCGACCAGGAACATCATCGGATTTAATAGTGAGGATTTCTTGCAGAGTATGAGCGGCACCATAAGCTTCCAGAGCCCAAACTTCCATTTCACCAAATCTCTGACCACCAAACTGAGCTTTACCACCAAGCGGCTGCTGAGTGATAAGACTGTAAGGACCAATACTGCGTTGGTGAATTTTATCTTCTACCATGTGGTTCAACTTCAGCATGTAGTTGTAACCAATAGTAGTGTGGTAATCAAATGGTTCACCGGTACGACCATCATAAAGCTGAGCCTGACCAGAAACTGGCAAACCGGCTTTTTTCAATTCAGCGTAAATTTGATCTTCGGTCAAACCATCAAGCACTGGAGTAGCTACTTTATATCCCAAAGCATTGGCCGCTAAACCCAAATGAGTTTCAAGCAACTGACCCAAGTTCATACGGGAGATAACACCAAGTGGGGAAAGAATAATATCAATAGGAGTACCATCTTCAAGGAACGGCATATCTTCAGAAGGTACAACTTTGGAAATAACACCTTTGTTACCATGGCGACCGGCCATTTTATCACCCACCTGAATTTTACGCATATCAGCCACTTTAACCTGTACCTCTTTGATAACACCTGGTTCGAGTTTATCACCGGCTTCTTCGGAAAATACTTGGATGCCAATTACTTTACCGTGTTCACCGTGTTCAAGATACATAGAAGAATCACGAACATCACGAGCTTTTTCACCAAAGATGGCGCGCAACAATCTTTCTTCCGCGGATAATTCAGTTTCACCTTTTGGAGTAATTTTACCCACCAAAATATCACCGGATTTTACTTCGGCACCAACACGGACAATACCTTCGGAATCTAGATTCTTTAATTTTTCTTCAGAAACATTTGGGATATCAGAAGTCACTACTTCCGGTCCAAGTTTAGTTTCACGAACATCAATAGTATAGTCTTCAATATGAATAGAAGTGTAGCGATCTTTGTGCACTACGCGCTCGGAAAGAATCACGGCATCTTCATAGTTGAAACCATCCCAAGCCATATAGGCGACCAACATGTTCTGGCCAAGTGCCAACTCACCGTCGGCAATACTTGGGCCATTACTGATGATCTGACCCTTTTTTATTTTCTCACCAACCACCACTGTCGGATGTTGGTTGATACAAGTGGCGGCGTTGGCGCGAACGAATTTATTTAATTGATAAGTATAAGTATCTTTTTTACCTTTGAGTACGATATGACCACCATCACATTCTACGATCTCGCCATCTTCCGGAGCAATCACAACCTGGCCGGAATATTTAGCGGCTTCGTGTTCCACACCGGTACCGACCAAAGGAGCCTCTGGACGAATACATGGTACGGCTTGTCTCTGCATGTTTGTACCCATCAAAGCGCGGGTAGCATCATCGTGTTCGAGGAATGGAATACAGGAGGTAGCAATACTTACAATCTGAGCACTACCAACATCGATGAAATCCAAATCTTCAGTGCGAGCATTACCTGGTTTGGCATTTACACGAGCTGGTACGCGTTCATCGAGGAAGTAACCCTTTTCATCCACGCGAGTACGAGCAGAAGCAGTGAGATATTTTTCTTCTTTAAAAGCGCTCAAATAAACTACTTCATTAGTCACGCGGGATTTAACGGTGATAGAAGCTAATTTTTCTTTGGCCAATTTAACAGCGACTTCTTTGGTGATAGCGGTACCATCTTTAAAGCCACCAACATCGCCACGTAAAATTTCACCCTCAGTGAGAGAGGCGTCATTTTTTACTTCACGCAAAATTTTCTTATAAGCAGTTTCAATAAAACCAAATTCATTGATACGAGCAAAACTGGAAAGGTGGTTTACCAAACCGATATTCGGTCCTTCCGGTGTAGCAATCGGACAAATACGACCGTAGTGAGTAGTATGCACATCACGCACTTCAAAACTGGCGCGATCACGAGACAAACCACCAGGTCCAAGTGCGGACAAACGGCGTTTGTGTTCGAGTTCAGATAATGGGTTGTGTTGATCCATGAACTGAGACATCTGAGAACTCATAAAGAATTCACGAATGGCACTCATTACCGGACGAGCATTGATTACTTTGTTTGGTACGAGCTGTTCTACATCATAGGTACTCATACGATCTTTCACGATACGTTCCATACGAGCCAGACCCACGCGGAATCTATTCTGTACCAATTCACCCACAGCGCGGATACGACGATTACCCAAATGATCTACATCATCCGGTTCTTCTTGAGTCACATTGAGGCGAATAATTTCGGAAATTACCGCGATTAATTTTTCGGAAGACAACACGCGATTTTCTTTGTTGTCATAATCTTCCGGTTTGGACTCCACATCAAACTTGTTGTTGAATTTGTAAACACCCACGCGTCCCAAATCATAGCGTTCAAAATTAAAGAACATGGCGTGGATTAAACCTTTGGCATTATCTGGAGTAGCCAAATCACCCGGACGAATACGTTTGTAAACTTCTATTAAACCTTCATCCATATTCTTGGCTAAATCTTTTTTCAAAGTGGCGTCGATGAAATCAATAGTTGGATGAGTATTTACTTTTTTGAAAGCGGCAATAATTTCTTCATCACTTTCAACGCCAAAAGCACGCAACAAAGATGTTACGGCGACTTTACGTTTGCGATCTACTTTTACCCACAGTGCGTTATTCTGGTCAGTTTCAATTTCAAGCCATGCACCGCGATTTGGAATAATTTTGGCACCGTAGTAGCGGCGACCACGAACATTTTCCGCAGTAAAGAATGCACCGGCAGAGCGGATAAGCTGAGATACAATTACGCGTTCGATACCATTCACAATGAAAGTACCGCGCTGTGTCATCATTGGGATATCACCCAAATAAATTTCTTGAGATTTACTCTGTTTGGTATTTTTATTCAAAAGACGAGCAGTAATACGCAAAGGAGCTTCATAAGAAACATTTCGTTTCTTACAAGTCACTTCATCGAAGCGCGGTTCGTCCAAATAATAATCTTCTAAATACAATTCCAAATTACGTCCGGAGAAATCAGTGATTGGAGAAACTTCTTCAAACAATTCTTTGATACCAATTTTGGTAAACCAATTGTAAGAGTCCGTTTGGATCTCAATCAAGTTAGGAAGCGGAATAGCGTTTTTTACTTTTGTAAAAAACTTTCTATCCTTTTCCTTGAGAGCTTGGCGCTTGAATATAGGCATAAAAGGAAATTTATTTAAAAAATGTTAAAAAAATAAATAATTTTTGAAAAATGCAAACAAAAAAAGTACCAAAATAACAGGTCCTTTGAGCTTTTTTGTTATATTTTAGCGAAAAAACGCAAGGTTGACATGAAAAATGTTTTATTGATTTTCCTTGCAAGTAGTAGTTTATTTTGTCAAATAAACGCCACTTTTTTGCTTATCTTAGCGCTTTTCTTGGGTGCGATCCACGCTTTTGAAAGTTTCTAAATAGTACAATAAAAAGAAAGATTTGTCAAATGGAGCGAGGTGACTAGATTTTGTCAAGCATTTTACCGTCTTTTGCCTTATATTAGCCAAAAAGTACAATTTTATGCTGATTTTAGCGCAAAGTTATCCACATTTTTGTTTAAATATAGAGCTAATGAAAGCGGATAATAATAGCCGTCCCGGAAAAAACCAATACTGCCCCTAGCACAAACTGCCAGGTGATAACCTCATTATATAGTAAAAAGGCAAAAAGGGTGACAAATAGCGGATATGAGATCTCCAGCACCGAAGCGGTCGGAGCATGCAAAATCTTAACACTGCTTAAAATCAAAAAACTGGCCAAGATTGTGAGAAAAGTAGAAATAAACAATAAACCTAAATTATTCTTTCCCGAAGTAATGATTGACTGAAACGACCCTTTTTCCAAAAACATCAACGGCAAAACTATTAAGGTCGAGACAACATAAGAAAAAAATAGTAGACTGAGCGGAGAAACTTTGTCCATTATTTTTTGATCTAGCGTATATACCATCCCCCAAGCAACGGCCGCGCCAATCGCGAAAATATATCCTAAAAAATTCATATTATAAAATTTCACCTTCACGATTTTCTGCTTCCGTTTTATCGATGATGTAAATATCCGCGCCATATTCATCCTGACCCACCAATTTGGCTTCTCGTTTTAAAATAGCTTCAAACGGGCGACAAGCAAAACATCCGTCCGCGTCTTGTGGACATTTAAATCTGTTAATTTGGCGCGCCACTTTTATCTGTCTGGCAATATCAAGAATTTTCTTTTCCGCATCCGACACATCAGGTAAAGTTTTTTCGGTGAGAGCGTCGCTGTCACCTAAATACCAATAACTAGCTTTGGTAGTTTTTCTTTTCTGACAATTGGAAACAAGCAAACTATAAATTGGGAGCTGCAACGAACTTTCTTCTTCCTGAATTTTACCGGTTTTAAAATCAATAATGTGAACACTGTCGGTGTCCGGCAGATATTCGAGCCAATCTACTTTGCCACACAAAATAATATTTTCTTCTTCAGACAGCCAATAGTACGGCAGATCCATCTGAATTTTTACGGACAAATTATTTATTGGCCCCGGATGATTATAGACGCGCGCGAGCATATCCAAGCCGCGTTTTTTATATTTGTATTCTACTTCATCGTTGGGAAATCCACCTTTTTCACCTTTTACTTTTTCCCAAGCACGGTCAAATTTTACCGGCAACGGCTCATTGAAGCGAGCGCCGCGTTGTAATTGAGAAAGAGATTCCAACACCTCATGCACTGCTTGTCCCAGCGCCAAAGCCGGCGTCATTAATTTTATTTTGTGACGCGTAGATGGATCGCGATAAACATTCTTCAAAAAATAAGCGCGAGGACATTTTAGAAAATCTGAGATGGAGGTGTGGGATACCCACACGGCAGTGTATTTATCTGCTGACATAAAAATTATGACAATAAAAATAAACTAATACAACTGTGTACAATCTTACCAAAAAAACAATCCCATGACAAATACAAAAAGAACGGCCCTGACCGCTCTTTTTTATTAGTTATTTTACCTCTACAACATTCTCGGCTAAAACTTTAGCTAAAATATTTACTTTTTCCTGTTTCCTTTTCACCTCATTATCTTTTTCCTTATTATAGATTTTCCATCTTCGATCATTTTCTTTTTCAGTAATAACTTTAACTTCTTCTTTTGTTTCTCCTGTTGCTTCGTTGTAATTTTGAATTGTTTCCGAATAGGTCACATGGCCTTTTTCGTCTTCTTCTGAGTCAAGATTCATCCACGAATCTTTATCCTCTATATATAAAACCTCTCCATCTTCTAGGTTATTTCCATCTTGGCTAATTTTATCTCTTAAATTAGAAAGTCTTTCAAATAATTTTTCAAACACTACTTTAAAATCTTTATCCGCCCTCACTTTTTCTCTAACTAACTTCAGACCCGATTCAGTCTGCGTCATTGAGATGATTACATCAGCAGAATTATCAATTTCATGACTATTTCCAACCCGCAACCAACTTGGATAGCTGCCCAAATCTTCTTTTACCTTCAATTCAAATGCTTTTCCGGAAACTTCGGCCGCTTCTTTTGAAGCTTTAAAATTTTTCTCTTCACCTTTATTAATCTGCAAAGAATCTAATCCTTTTTTTGTTTTTTCTTGATCTTCTTGAAACTTCCGTGACTCCTTAGCCTCTTGTTCTTTCTTTTCTTGTTCAGTTTTTGGATCAGCGGCTCTGGCTAATTCTTCGTGTGCGGCTGTTTTCCCTTCTTCCGTTCCTTTTATCTTACCTTCTGCAAAACCAGTTTTTTTACCGGTTTCTTCACCTTGTTTAAGACCAACTTTTTTACCTTCCTCGGTTCCGGCAGCTTTACCAGCTTTTTCACCAGCTTCGTAGCCACTGTCGTGGCCAGCACTTTTACCAACTTCATGTGCCCCCCCCTAATGCGGCTAGTGAGCTAACACCTAAAACTAATTTTTTAAATAAACTTCCACCTTTGCCTTCTACCATATATTTATAGTTTAAAAATATAAATTTAGCTTAATTTAGCCAAATATGTACTTATTATAGCACAAAAAACGCCTTTTGTCAATCCATTTTTTATAAAATTTTAGATAAAAAATAAAAAAACGATAGCACAATAATCTAATCCGCATTAGACAATCCCAAAAAAACATCCCCGGCGTGCAGCCCAACACCTTTCACAATATCAAAATTTTCTACTGCAAACCAACCGTGAACGCCATCGGATTTTTCTATAACACACCAAGCTATATCATCACAGCCAATAATTTTTGCGATCTCGCCTTTGTTCAAATTGGTAATTATTTTAGAATTTAAAGGAGATATCTGTAGAGGCAGCGCAGTTAAAAGCGTTACTGTAGTATCTCTGACATAAAGATTTTTTGGCACATGAACAAGCTCGTGATTTTTGGAAATAACGAAATCATCATCATAAAACCATGTATCCAAAATTTTACCACGAGTTTTTGTAATTATTTTGCCAAATCCATCAAAAGTCATATCTTTATATACCCATGGAATAGTACCCATAAACAATAAATTTGTGCCGTTGAAGTAATAAAAATTGGTTGTATAATCATCGCTTGGTCCAACATCAATGACCGCAATCTCTCTTATATTATCTTGACTATCAATATCTACCATACCAAAATATCCAGCTGGATCATACCCAGGCACAATTACAGAGAGATCATTCACATATAGAGTGGTAGTCACATAGCCTTCGAAACGTTTCACTGTAAGCGTAATTAACTCTTCCTTACCGTCACCATTGACGTCTACTTGAAGCGAATTGTAATCATCGCTGTACAAATAAGTACTAGTGGAAGATATGGTTTGTGGTATTTGATAATCTTGCTTATTACAACCTGCTCCTGTTAAAATAATTAATCCAACAAACGCAAAAAATAATTTTTTCATAGATACTTAATATTTTAAGGAATGATGGTAAACGAAGTGGAAATAACATTTTCTGCTCCAGCCACTATATGTCCTACTGAACTAAGGACAAAATCACTCGCTCCATTATTGTCAGGATAAATAGCGATCTGATGTGTGCCTGTGGACGACTGCGTTGCCGTATTTATAACAACAAAAAAATTATTGTATGAATTTTTCGCAATAACATACGGAGATTTTAGAACCAGCTTGACCGATCTATTACCGTAAAAATTTTGAATTGGAGTGAGAATATTCATTGACTCATCCGTAATATATATTTTATCAATATCGGAAATAGCGCCTGTCCCAAGATGATGCACAGTTACTTCCTTTAAAATATCACAACTATTCCAAGGCCCATTTAGCTGAAATTGAGATACCTTTTTCCTTTTTTTTCCTGAGCCCAAAGTGTCATCCAAAAATTGACCAATATTCAAAGACACAACACCGTTTGCCAAATAAGCGCTGTTCCCTCCCGCATCTTGTTCTGCATATAATACAGGCACACAGCTCTCACTATCATCTTTTAAATCACTTGAAAACACGAAAGATGCTCCACCGGATAAAATTATCAATACTAATATAACACCAAAAATTTTCAAGGTTTTAAAGATATTCATACTTTTTTATTTTTATTACGGTTGTAAAATATCTTCAATGCGACCGTCGATTGAAATTACAACATCTTGAACAGTGGGAAATTGTTTTAAAGTTTCCTTAATTTGAGCAACTATAGCCGCAACCCGACAAGATCCTCCTACATTTTTTTCTAATTCCGCGGAAAAATCCACTTTGGCAATCCCATTTTCAATGGTTAGTTTTTGAATTTTTACCCCACTATTTAAATTACTAAGGTAACCAACTTTTTTTTCATTAGCTGTCGGCCCTTTGAACAATTCTTCTAGGGCCGCGCGCGCTACTGCCGAAGTAGGCTCGATAAAACGATTCACCGAATATACTTTAGAGCAATCTGTTAAACCTGGATCAAATTTTGTGTTATTAAAAAATATTTTTACTGTTTTTTTGGGTAAAACCGCGGGAAAAGCATCCCAAACAATTTCTTTTACATCTACAAACTGTTCCAAATTCTTTTCTACAAACGGCTTCCAAGCACAATAAAAAATAGATGAACCTGCCCACCCTTCGTTTGGCCCCATGTAGACAATATTATTTTTATAAGAAATTTCTTCAATACGAGTATAAGGTTTATTAAAAGAATTCGCGGCGGCGGCCAAACTGAGGGTTTTGATAATTTTTTCTTCAGTTGTTAAATTATCAGGAACATTTATATCAATTTTTTTAGTTAAAGCAGCCTTAAAACCAACGCTGTCCATATCAGCTCCATTACAAAAAGTCTGATTAGTATTTGTTTTATCGAGAATATAATAAGTAATAGGAGTGCTTTTTTTTACTAATTGATCAACGGTAAATTCAATTTTATTACTCGCTTTTCCCCAAGAATCCACAAATATTTTATATACTCCCGGAACAAGGGTAAGCCAAGTATCACAAGGTAGGCCTGAATACATCGTATCAATCTGACAAAGTTTTTCTTCTAATGTAACTCTTAAATGCTTTGAAGTTGACCCATCATAAACAAAGAAAATTCCTTTTATTCCTTTCTCATTTTCGATCCATGCTTTTTTATCTCCTTCAAATCCAGAAAAATTACAACCAAATATTTCTATGTTTGTCCCCTGTTTGCTAGAAGTAACAGATAGCGAAGTAATCACCGGTTTTCCTTCTGGTTCATCAATACAATCGATCGGCTGAGCTGACTGCTGCGATGCTAGCGCCGGAGAAGTTGTTTTCTTTTGCACAGCCAACCGAATGCTATAAGCCAATAAAATAGTGATAGCGACTGCAATAACGCCAAATATAAGATTTTTTTTCATATAAATTTAGAATAAATAAAATGCGGCGCTACTCAACTAACTACTTATAATTTTAAATGTTTCAAGAATCTCTGGTGCCTCACCACATCTCTTGGTATGAAAATCATTAAATTGACCACCGCCAGACATATCATCACTTTGTTTGCAACATCCATCACAAAGAAAAACAGACGTTTCAGTTTTTAATATAATATTTTTTTCTTGTTTTAGTTTTGTTTGTTCCCATTGATTGTTGTTTAATTTAAGTATACTAAATATACAAAACGGCTGTGGCTGTTTAAAACTAAAGCAAACAGTATCAAAATCATCGTTTGTTTGTTCAACAACATTATAATTATCCCATGTTTGAGGAAAAATTAATGAAAAATTATGCGTTTCATTTTTATAAATATTTTGAATCGGTTGTGACGATGGCTGTTTGACCGGATTTTGCACTGCTACTTGGCGTGGAGCAGCTGTCCATAGAAAATAACCTATCAAAAAAACTACCAACGCTGATATAACTACTGGTACAATTATTTTTTTCATCTATTTTATTAATTTTTATTTAACTCGCATTTTATACGCGTGTTTGATTGTCTTGAGAATGGCTGGAACAAAAGGATTGCTTTGCTCAATTATAGGGAAAACTTTTTTACCATCTTTTACCTTTTGTAGAAGATTTGCCTGTACTAAAATTTTTAGATGCTGTGAGGCTAGCGGTAGAGAGATGTTCAAAATCTGAGCAATAGTACTAACAGAGAGTCTTGGCTGTTCTACCAAGATACGGAAAATTCGATAACGATTAACATCGCTTAACACCTTAAATGTCGCCGCCATACTTTTATCGGTATCATTGAGAATTTTGAGGTTCTTTTGAATTTCTTTCTCACTGAGCATAAGTTATATTAATTTATTACTTGTTTAATTAAATACTTGTTTAAGTATACTCCTAATTCAAAAATTTGTAAATAGCTGATAATGGTGGCTACTGCGGCTTTAACCTAAAATAAAAAAGTCACTTTTTAAAGTGACTTTACTCTTGTGCTCGGGGCGGGACTCGAACCCGCATGCCTTTCGGCGAGGGATTTTAAGTCCCTTGTGGCTACCATTACACCACCCGAGCAAATTTTCTCCACAAAGCTGCGAGAAGAATTGCATGTTTCAATTGGCGAATCAAATCTAGAAAACGCGACTACTAGATAACGAATCATAAAGTAGCCAGAGAGAGAATGCTTTCAGAATCCGATCCGATTAATACATCAGTTCTACCGCAGCTTTGTAGAGAAAAAAGTATTGTCATTGTAGAAGCTAAAATGCTCCCTGTCAAGTGTGAATAATTTCTACTAAACAATTGTTTCTTCCACGCCATTTTGGGCATTTACAAATCGCGCCGCAGTAAATAAATAATCGCTCAACCTATTGAAATACTGATACAGCTCAACGCGCACCGACTGCTCTTTTCCCAAAGAAACCAACTCACGCTCCGCTTTGCGACAAATAGTGCGGGCGTGGTGCAGTGTAGCGCCGGCAATAATACCGCCTGGTAAAATAAAATTCTTTAATTCCGGCAACTGCTCGGTATATTCATCAATAGTTTTTTCCAATTCTATTATTTCTTCCTCTTCTACTTTTAAAATTTTTGAATTCATGACCATCTGCAAAGATGCCAACTCCGCTCCCACTTTAAACAAATCACTCTGAATTTTTTCCAAAAATTCGGCTGGTTCTTCACCATATAAATGAGCAACCACTTGGCCAAGCACCGAGTTGAGCTCATCTACTTCTCCGACCACTCGTAAGGTAATACAATCTTTACTGACGCGCACACCGCCCAGCAATGAGGTTTCGCCTTTATCTCCGGTTTTTGTATAAATTTTAGTCATAGATTTTAGTATAGATTTTCATCTTAACAAAAATAGTTTACGAAAGCAAATTCTAAAACAAAATCCCCCGACTTAGTCGGGGGATCCACTACAAGCGTTTTTCCGTGAGTTTAAGAGCAACCGGTGGTGCTACCGCAATTCAGACATTTATAGCAGCTACCGTTGCGAATGGTGATATGTCCACAAGTCGGACATGGTGGCGCGTCGCCCATCATCGACGACAACATTTTTTCCGCTCCACTAGTTTCGGCATTGGCGGTGGAAACAGTATTTTTTATTGTGGTTGTCTTGGTGACAATTTCATCCACTTCAGTAACTTGAGCAATCTGAGTTTCCATTTTATTATCATCAAAGGTCAAAGTTTTTTGTCCTCTGGCTTCAGCAAACAATTTTTCCAATTGCTGCGCGCGATTTTTTTGAATACCATCTGGTTTGACTTGGACAAAATCAGTGCGTCCCAAATATTCCATACCAAGTACGCGGAAGATGAAATCAATAATAGAGGTACAAGAACGAACATTTGGATGATCGGTCATGCCGGCTGGTTCAAAGCGAGTGAAAGTAAATTTGTCGACATATTCTTCGAGCGGTATACCGTATTGCAAACCAGTTGAAATAGAAATTGCAAACAAATTTAGCATACTACGGAAAGCCGCGCCTTCACGATACATATCAATAAATACTTCACCGAGGCGGCCATCTGGATATTCACCAGTGCGCAAGAAAATTTTCTGTCCGGCTACTTTGGCTTTGATAGTGAGACCGCTACGTTTGTACGGCATCTGACGCTGTTCTCCGTGCACATAAATTTTTGTTCCTTGGCTAGAGCCATCATGTGCGTATTTTATTTGAGCATGATCTTCACTTACCATCTGATTTACCACACTCTGATCCTGACTGGAAAGTGAAAAAGTTTTGTGAGCAGAAACAGTAGATTCAGAAGTTTTGATTTCATTCATTACTTCAGTTTTTGTTTCTACCATTTCAACTTTTACTTCTTCTACTTTATCTTTTTTAGAATCAGATTTAGAAGCCAAAGGTTGAGACATCTTACAGCCATCGCGATAAATTGCATTAGCTTTGAGAGCCAATTTCCAGGAAGCCATATAAGCAATTTTTACATCTTCCACAGTGGCCTCATTTGGCATGTTGATAGTCTTACTGATAGCACCGGACAAGAAAGGTTGTACCGCGGCCATCATACGGATGTGGCCCAAATAGTGAATAAAGCGTTTGCCTTTTTTACCATTTTTGTTGGCGGTATCAAATACTTTGTAATGTTCGGTCTTGAGATGTGGAGCACCTTCGATGGCCATCGCGCCACAAACATACTCATTAGCAATTTCGAGTTCATCATCATTAAAACCAATCGCTTTGAGGAAGTTGAAATTTGGGTCCAAATATTGCTCACTGCTAAATCCAAGACGAGCCATGGTTTCTTCGCCCAAAGTCCAGTTGTTGAATACGAATTGTAATTCAAACGCGCTGAGCAATGATTTTTCAATTTTTTCCAAATCAATCGCGGTCAATCCTTTGGCAGTCAAACTCTGAGGATTAATTGCGGGTGCACCTTTGAGAGTAGCACGGCCTTTGAGGTAATCTACGATATCACTTACTTCACTTTCATTATATCCCAAAGTTTTTAGAGCCACCGGCACCGCTTCATTTACAATTTTGAAATATCCGCCACCAGCTAATTTTTTGAATTTCACCAAAGCGAAATCTGGTTCTACACCGGTAGTAGCACAGTCCATAAGCAGACCAATAGTACCGGTAGGAGCGAGCAAGGTAGTCTGAGCATTGCGGTAACCATATTTTTCACCCATCTCTAGGGCTTTATTCCAAGCTTCACGAGCGGCTACGAGCAAATAAGCCGGAGCATACTGCGGATCAATACCGACTGGTTTGATAGCCAGACTTTCATATTCATCTTCATGGGCGTTGAAAGCGGCGCGACGGTGGTTGCGCATTACACGCAACATGTGTTCGCGGTTTTCTCCGTAGCGTAGAAAGGTACCCAAGTAGCTAGCCATCTCAGCGGAAGTTTCATAAGACTGAGCAGTCATGAGAGCGGTGACAGTACCGGCAAAAGCCAAAGCCTCTGGCGAATCATAAGGAATACCGGCGGTCATTAGCAAGCTACCAATATTAGCATAGCCCAAACCAAGAGTACGGAATTCAAAACTCATCTGAGCAATCTCTTCACTTGGGAATTGAGCCATCAATACACTAAGCTCAAGTACTACAGTCCAAGCGCGAGTAGTATATTTATAACCTTCCACATCAAAAGTGGCAGTTTCTGGATCATAATAATGAGCCAAGTTCATGGACGCCAAATTACAAGCAGTATCATCGAGGAACATATATTCACTGCAAGGATTGCTGCCATTGATACGACCAGAAGCTGGACAAGTGTGCCAGTCATTTACATTCGTATCAAATTGCACACCCGGATCAGCACAGCGCCAAGCGGCCACCGCGATTTTATCCCAAAGATCACGAGCTTTCATTTTTTTGGCCACACCACCATCGGTGCGATTTTTTAATTCCCAACCATTGTCTTTTACTACTGCTTCCATGAAGTCTTGGGAAACACGCACGGAATTGTTCGAGTTTTGACCAGAAACGGTGAGATAGGCTTCACCTTCATATCCGCCTTCGTATCCGGCCGCAATCAGAGCGGCTACCTTTTCTTCTTCTTTTACTTTCCAATCAATAAAGGCTTCGATATCTGGATGATCTACATTTAAAATTACCATTTTCGCAGCGCGACGAGTCGTACCACCGGACTTGATAGCACCAGCGGCTCTGTCTCCAATTTTGAGCCAGCTCATCAGACCACTACTGCGTCCACCACCAGAAAGTTTTTCTCCGTTACCGCGTAGATTAGAAAAATTAGTACCAGTACCACTGCCATATTTAAAAAGGCGAGCTTCGCGCACCCATAGATCCATAATACCGCCTTCGTTTACCAAATCATCTTTAATAGATTGGATAAAACAAGCGTGTGGTTGAGGATGAGAATAAGAATCTTTGGAACGAGTAAGAATACCATTGTCTGGATCTACATAGTGATGACCTTGAGCTGGACCATTAATACCATAAGCCCAATACAAACCAGTATTAAACCACTGCGGAGAATTTGGAGCTACCATTTGATTGATAAGCATGTAGACCAATTCTTCATAAAATACCTGGGCATCCAAAGCGGTGGCAAAATAACCATATCTTTCTCCCCAATAGCGCCAAGTACCAGCCAAGCGATGCGCTACCTGCTTCATACTTTTTTCTGGACCTGTTTCTACTGTACCGTCAGCTTTCATTTTGGCCACACCATTTTCATCATACTGAGGTACACCGGCTTTGCGGAAATATTTCTGAGCCAAAATATCAGTAGCTACTTGAGTCCACTGCTTTGGAACTTCCACATCGTGCATTTCAAAGATTACTTGTCCGCTTGTTTGACGAATTATTGAAGAGCGCAGCTCATAAGTAAACATATCAAAAGGGCTGACGCCATCTTTGGTATAATGTCGGGGAAAGCGTAATCCCTTTGGAGAGTACTTGAACTCGTCGTCGACTTTAAAAGTCTTGGTTGCAGTAGCAGTCTGCATATTAAAAGTTTAAAAAAATTAAATGTGGAAAGACACAAAATTCCACCCGCATCTAATTTCTTTGTGGCTGATACTTATCACTACTGATTGTGTTAGTATATCATGTCTAACACAATATGTAGTAATAATTATTTTAGCCAACTTATTATACCACATCGTCAAATGACTGCCAAATAGCCCAAAACCCAAGTTAAAAACAGTTTTTGAACAAGTTATCCACACTCAAAAAATACCCTGCCAACTATTGGACTTTCACAACCTTACTATAGTATAATGTTAACACTATGGATGAAGAAAATAGACTGGTAAATTCAGAAGTATCCGAGCAAGAAAATATTATTGAGATGACTCTACGGCCTAGCCATTTGGGTGATTTTGTCGGCCAAGCCAATATCAAACAAAACCTAAATGTTTCTATTGCCGCCGCCAAACAGCGTGAAGATGTGCTAGAACATATACTATTATATGGTAACCCAGGGTTGGGCAAGACGACGCTAGCTCATATTATTAGTCGCGAAATGGGCGCCAATATCAAAGTGACCTCCGGTCCAACTCTAGAAAAAGTAGGCGACCTGGCCGCCATATTATCCAACCTTCAAAAAGGTGATGTTTTATTTATCGACGAAATTCACCGTATCAACAAAACCATTGCCGAAGTACTATATCCGGCTCTGGAAGACTACGCTCTGGATATTATCATCGGCCAAGGCCCAGCCGCCCGCACTATTCGCATGCCTTTGGAAAAATTTACCCTAATTGGCGCTACTACCAAGATGAGCCTACTACCCGGACCACTGCGCGATCGCTTTGGTCATGTCTTTCATCTAAATTTTTATGAACAAGAAGATATTGAAAAAATAATCCAACGCAATGCCGGCATATTGGAAATAAATTTAGAACCAGAAGCCGCCACTCTCCTATCCAGTCGCGCGCGCCGCACCCCTCGTATCGCCAACCGCCTCCTCAAACGCAGCCGCGATATGGCGCAAGTACAAAATGAAAAAAGTATAAATAAAAAAATCGCTTCTGACACGATGAATATGTTGGCGGTAGATGAATTTGGCTTGGATGAAATCGATCGCCGCTTGCTCACCACCATGATAGAAAAATTCCAGGGCGGACCAGTGGGGCTTAATACTTTGGCCGCTTCAATAGCCGAAGAAATGGATACGATCGAAGATATCTATGAACCATTCTTATTACAAATTGGATTCCTAGAACGCACACCGCGTGGACGCAAAGCCACGCCGGCGGCGTATGTCCATCTAGGTTTTGAGGCTCCTAAAATTCAGACTTTACTATAGCTGGAGGGGCGTAGAGGTAGTATTAATACTTATAATATTTTATGATCACAATCCCGTTGTACATAATACTCTTCATTTACTTCGCCTTCTTGGCGGTATTCGCCATTTTTTCTTTCATCAATGTTGGCCACATTTATCACAGCGGGATGCTCACTTTTACCAGCTTTGTTTTTACCCTCTTTGTAGCGCTTTTTGTGATTGGAAATTTTGTTCTGACTTTTAATTTACTCATCGGCACCGATTGGCAACAACTTATTACTATTTGGAACAGCTCTTGGATTTCCGATACTTTAACCTTAAACAATTTTTAATATGGTTGCCAAATCTATAATGAAAACAAAAAGTTATGAACATATAGTAAATGTAATACGCCGTCACGGGGTAACATTCTTACCATATGTTTTTCTTTTTTTAATTTTAATATGCATTCCGGTAATTGCTTATTTTCTATTTGAAGCGGCCTTCACCAACACTCTACAGGGTCCAGCCGCCACACCGATACTAATATTGATTGCGAGTTCTTATTATTTGGCTTTGGCTTTATTCTTTTACTCCTTTTTTGTGGAATTCTATTTGGATTATTGGATCATCACCAACGATCGCTTGGTAGATGTGCGCCAAATTTCTCTATTCGCCCGCACAGTGGCAGAAGTGGACTTGTACCAAATCCAAGATGTTTCATCAGAAGTGAAGGGTTTGTTCCCAACCATTTTCAACTACGGCAATGTCTACTTACAGACTGCCGGCCCGGTACCAAAATTTATCCTGATGAATGTCCCGGCCCCTGATCGATTACGACAACAAATTTTGGATCTGTCTTCGGAAGATAAAAAATTTCATGCCTAAAATTCAAAAACTTTAAATTTCAATATAAGGATTTTGCATAATAACCATTTACAAATAAATTTGACATTAGAACTAATATCTGATAGAGTGAATATATGAAAAATCAAATTCAACAATCTGTAATGTATTATTTTAGCCACTCTGTTCTAGAGGTGTGCTAGGTTTGTTTTTCTAAAAATAAATTTCCAAGCCACTCTAGATAGAGTGGCTTTTTTATTGCGTACAATTTATAACGACAATAGGCAAAATTGTTTAGGAAGATTTCTGCGAAGATATTTCTGGGTAGTTGGCTTTGCCTATTGTCACACTATTTTTGAAATATCTTCACAGAACCCCTCCTAAGTTAGTAGGGGTTCTGTGGTTCCAACACAAGGAAAACGTCATGAGCTACTTGGGTGGTGACTGGTACGATTGCCCTCATTGCGGAGCAGAAGAGCGTCTTCGCAGTGGGGAAACTAGTTTCAGACATGTCTGTCGCGCCTGCGGTCATACGACCGATGAGCATGTCATGGACAAATTTGGTTTTTGCAGACGTTGCAACGGCCAACACCCGTTCGTGCGTGACCCGACCTCACATCTGGCACGCCCCCAACGGCCTAAATGGAAAGCCATTACGATGCTGATTGTTCATCCCCAATCTAGACGGGAAGACAGTCGCATCGTAATGTTCGGAGACAAGTTCGCGGCAGAGGTGGAAATCCACTACTCCGGGACAGTCGGAATCGACATGTTCAGCAATGAACATTAATACTTTATCGCGCGCAATTCTCGCGATAAAGTATTAACAACCGATTCAAAACGGTTCGGGGACACCGTGCGAGCAAAACTCGTCAACGTCCCCAAAACCACCTCACTAGCTAAATAGGTTGGATAATGAGGAAAACAAAAAAATCCCACGAATTAATCGAGGGATTTTTTTGTTTTTAGTAAATTTTCTCCACCTGCGTATCCGAATAATAATAGGTAAGTAGCTCCACATATTTCCAATTATCCTTAGTCGCACGCATCAGCGCATCATACGTACTCATACCTATTCCATGCCCAGCTTTTTTCTTACCTTTATCATACACACATTCCACACTCTTGAGCCACGGTCGATCATTTACACCTTTGGAATTTTCCCAATCTTTGGTGGCGCCGCCGCTACGACTAGAATAAGGAGCGGTCACCACATTACTATTATAGGTGACCATCTCACCGGCGGTATCCTGGGCAAATCTCGCTACGCGTGGAATTTTTTGTTCCGAAGTATAACCTAAATATAATTGATCCTGAGTGGTGGCATACACATCAAACATACGTTTGTCGGTAGCGGGCGCAGACGAAATATTTTTGTAAGCATAACTGCGAGCGGCCACCAGCACCGCCTTGATATAGCCCTCGGCTGAATTATTATCGGTCTCAGCAATTCCTTTCATATAATCCTCAAGCGGCAATTCATTTATCAGATACAGCATACCGCTTTTGGGGCTATAGCGATATTCCAAGGTACCGCGATAAGCACAGTACTCAATTTTGCGTCCGGTATAGCTGAGTTTACAGCCAGGAATATTAAAAATACTTTCAGAATCTATAGGCTCAAATCGCCAAAAAGTTTTGCTTTCCAAATCCAGGCTTTCACTTTTAAAAAAATAAATGCCATTCTTATAACTTATTTTACCCTTTTCATCAGCCGGCAATATTGCCGCCATTTCACCCTTACTAAATATTTGATAATCCTGATCAGACACAAAATTGATAACTTCTTTGGTTTTTTTCAATCCTACTCGGATATTTGGCTCAACAATCAGCTCCCTGTCAATCTTCACACCATAATCAGTGGTAGAAGCAGTGGAAGCGGTAGAGCTTTCCGCAAAACCACCAGAAACAACTTCTCCATATGCCTTAATAGTACTGGTTGGATCCACAAAGCCCCCAATGGTTGAGGTAACTTCTTGGGCATGAACCGGGAGGACAAAAAACAAACTTAGAAAAATTAAAATTTTTTGCATAATTAATATCGGTGAGTTAAGCCAGAATTTATAGGAAGTCAATTATATCATAAATTGCCCCTCTTTTAAAGCCGTGATATACTATAGAAAATTTTATGACTCTCAAAAAACAAATTGCTCACAATACACTTATCCAATTAGGTGGAAAAATTTTGAGCACCCTACTGGGCTTGATCACGGTTTTTGTGATGACCAGAAGCCTCGGGGTAGACAAATTTGGTTGGTATGTTACGGCCGTGGGATTTTTGCAATTTATTGGAATCTTTTCAGACTTTGGATTTATCCTCACTACCGCCAACATGCTGGCCGAACCGCGCTTTGATCAGAAAAAATTGCTCGACACGCTTTTTACCTGGCGTTTGATTACGGCGGCCATTTTCCAAGGCGCCGCGCCGTTGTTATTTTTACTTTTCCCTTACCCAATTGAAGTTAAAATCGCTGTGGCTATTGTTTCGGTATCATTTTTTGCGGTCGGTGTCAGCAATGTCTTTACCGGATATTACCAACAACAGCTCAAGACTTATATTAATACTGCCGGCGAACTGATCGGGCGTGTAGTTTTATTGATTGGAGTATTGATGTTGGTCAGACTCAACGCGAAATTTTTGCCGATGATGACTTTGATTTCGGTCGCGGCCACTTTAAACGCAATTTATCTTTATTACAAAATGCCACCGGTAAATATTTCTTTTGATAAAGAAATATCCCGCGCCTTATTTATAAAAATCTGGCCAACCGCGCTCTGCGTTATCTTCAACTCTTTTTATCTGCAAGGCGACCGTGTGATTCTTCCTTTATACGCGCCAGCTAGTGATGTCGCTTTTTATGGAGCCAGTTATCGCGTATTGGATATTATTATTCAGATGTCCGCTTTGATCATGGGGATAATGGCACCATTACTTACCTACTCCTGGTCGCGCGCCAATCTCGCTGAATTCAAACAGCGCCTCCAAATGGCCTTTGACCTGGTAGCCATAATTCTGATTCCTATGATGCTGGGCGCCATCGCGCTATCAAACCAAATTATGAGTTTCATCGGCGGCGTCGAATTCGCCAATGCCGGAAAAATTTTGAGTTATTTAAGTTTAGCAATTTTTGGAATCTGCTTTGGTATGGTGTTTGGTTACAGCGCTTTGGCCATAAACAAACAAAAACAAGCGGTTTGGATTTATTTAATAGACGCTATTCTCAGCGTCATTGGTTATTTTATTTTCATTCCTCGTTTTGGCATCTATGGAGCCGCGGGCGTGACAATATTCTCAGAATTCTTTGCAGGTTTTTGTCTGCTGGCTATTGTCGCTTACTATAGCCACTTTATACCGCGTTTGCGCGCTTTAACCAAAATAAGTTTTGCTTCCTTAGTAATGTATATAGTCATAATCAACTTTCCTGCCCCTCATGTGCTGATCTCAATAATTATAGGCGGCTTAATTTATACTATATTGATATTGCTGTTACGCGTGATTTCCCGCGATACTATCCGAGAAATTATTCCTAGCCAATTGAGTAAAATCGGTTTTTTTGATAATATATAAGTGTAAATAAAAATTATATGGACTTTTTAAAAATGCGTCATTTCTTGTTCTTTATTCTGTTGGCAGCTGTCACCTACGGATTCTTTGTAATACTCAAACCATTTTTCTATCCGCTATTCTGGGCAGCGATTTTGGCCAGTATTTTTTATCCAACTTATAAAAAACTCAAAAATAAAACCAAATCACCAAATCTCAGCAGTTCGCTTACTTTGGTTTTGATTTTATTGATTATTGTATTGCCTTTAATTTTAATCAGCGCTTTGGTAGTGAAAGAAGCGGTAGACTTGTATGACGCGGCCACCACCAATTCCAGTCAGATTACTAGCGATATACAAAATTTCTTGAATGCCGCACAAAAAAATCCTATTAGCCAAAAATTACATCTCGATCAAGCTTTTTCGGTAGAGAAATTAACCGAAATTGCCCAAGCCTTTACCGGATTTATATTGACTAGCGTTCGAGTAATTACCCAAAACTCAGTGGTATTTGTCGCCATGTTTATTATGATGTTTTATGCCTTATTTTTCTTTGTACGAGACGGCGAAAGATTACTCAAAGAAATAATGCACCTATGTCCTCTGGGCGATCGCTACGAAAAAATCCTTTATGAAAAATTTACCTCCACTGTCCGCGCTACCATCAAAGGGACAATGACCGTAGGATTAATTCAGGGCTTGCTTGGCTTTTTGATGTTTGCGGTAGCTGATATTAAAGGCGCGGCTATCTGGGGCGTACTCATGGTCATCATGGCTTGTATACCGGCCGTGGGATGTTACTTTGTGTGGTTGCCGGTAGCAATTATCGAAATCATTATTGGCAACACCGGTACCGGTATCGCGATGATTCTATTTGGAGCGCTAGTTATTGGCACTATTGATAATTTCCTTCGCCCGGTATTGGTAGGACGAGATACTCAAATGCATCCTCTGCTCGTATTATTTTCTACCTTGGGAGGTATCGCGACTTTTGGCATCTCCGGCTTTGTTATTGGACCAGTAATAGCTTCGCTACTGCTAGCTTTTTGGGAAATGTATGATGAGTATTATAAAAAAGATTTGGATAAAAACAATGGGCTAGTTTAAATATAAAAACAAAAAAACCATCCCAAATTATTGGGATGGTTTTTTAATTTGTTGCGGGGCTCGGATTTGAACCGAGAACCTCAGGGTTATGGGCCCTGCGAGCTGCCTGGTTGCTCTACCCCGCGATATATTCATACAGAATAGCCTTAGTCTATATGAAAATTGGGGTATTGTCAACTTGCACAATATTTAAATTTTATTTATCCTCTCACTCCACCGACATTGGCGCCGCCTGGTCCGCCATATGAAGTACGGCGACTTCTTGATAAATTAGTTCCTGTGTCTCTTGGTTTAGCCACCGGAATCTGAATCGATTCTCTCTTTGGATGTGACTTTTTTTGTGGCAACGGTCTTTGCGCACTATCGGCGCTAGTGAGTGGCACCACTTCCAGCCAACGATGATCTTTTTGAGTACGCTCTACTACCAATACTTTCTTATTATGAGCGGTCCATATTGTACCAGTTTGTCCTGGTGATTCTATACCAACTTTTACAGAAATTTCGGCAGTGGTTAGACCTTGTCTCATGGCTTCCTGATTTATTGCCTCCAGTCCGGCCACCTGTTCAGTAGATAATTTTTTATATTTTCCTTTGCCTTTGTTATTTTTCCAATTGAAAAAATTATTAGCCTGATCAGAAGTAACACCTAATTTTTGATAATATTCATTCTTTGTTTCTCCACGCACACTACCGTCAGCGTTATTGACTATCAAAATATTCATGTCTCTACTACGCGACTCTACCGCCACTTTTGCTTCCATTCCTTCTTCGCCGCCCATTTTCGCGATTTCTTTTTCATCGCCTTCCACCGCTTCCAATGCGCGCTTATCAAGCAAAGACTGATTTTTTACATCTGATTCGGCGACACTTTTGCCCTTTGCACCCTGAGCATCTACTCCAACGGTTTCGATAATTCTCAGATTGGTTTCACCTACCTTATAACCTTGATTAACCAAATTTTGTTTAACATTATCCAAAAATTCTTTTATTAATTGAACATGCTTATGTTCATTGGCGGCCGCTTCAAAATGAGGAGAGCGCTCAATGTCGCGCGATCCTTCATCGATATCTATCATTGTACCAGCATCCAAGCTCTGTGGACCGGATATTGTTTCTTGCTCTTGGACCAAATTCATCACTTCCTTGGCCTTCACCTCGCCGGCCAATCCGGCCAAGATAGCCACCAACAAAACCCCTTCAACTGGTTTTAATAGTTTTGCAAAACGCTGTAATTCACGGGTTGATTGAATTCCACGAATACCTGCCAACACATCGACTCTCGCTTGATTTTCCGTACTGTCCAATTTTTCAGCGGTTTCTGCCACCTTTGTTGACTCAATCCCTTTGAGCACAGCTTTCTGAGTTTCCACCGAGTGTCCAGAATGCTCAAGACCTGGATAACCTCTTTTTGATCTCTCAATCATATTTATTTAATATTAAATTTCTTTTTAATATTTTTCATTTTTTCTTCATCTTCGCCCTGGCGCTTCACTTCGATTATGGCCTTACTAATTTGTTTATATAATCGGATTCTTTCTTTTTGATTTTTTAGACTCTTTTCTATCTCGACCCATTCTTTGGGCGAAATCTTTTTTAATACCATCAATAATTCTTTTGGAATTTTCATAATTATAGTTATTACATCCTTTAATAATAACAAAAAAATCGATAATATACAAAAAACAGCCCCAACTTAGTCGGGACTGTTTTTTTGAGCGGCAGACCGGATTCGAACCGGCGACCTTCTCGTTGGCAACGAGACGTTCTACCAACTGAACTACTACCGCATGATGATGATAATTATATATTATTTTCATTTTTTGTCAACCCCTATTATCACCCACTAAATCCTTTTATGAACCCTTACAGCCATAAAAACATTGGCTAAAGTAGTATTTTTTTATTTTGATTTCTGCTATAATATTAAGCAATAAGACAAGAGCGAATTTGCTCTTTCTTATAAATTTCCAAAATATTCAAAATTCGCAGAAAACTATAATAGAGCTAACATGTCGAAATTTAAACACTTACTTTCTCACAGTGCCAGACAGGCAAAAAAGGACAGTCTATTGAATTTGGCGACCGCTTCTAAAATTGGCGCGCTAGCCTGTTTGTCTCAGACTAAGCTACTCCGAGAATTTAATACTACAGCCAAGCATGGCCTGACCACTTCTGAAGCCCACAAGCGTTTATTAAAATTTGGTAAAAACGAAGCTGTCACCGAAAAGAAACTTTTTTGGCCAATAGTTTTGTTTAATAATTTTCGCGATCCTTTAAGCCTGCTTTTGGTGGTATTGGCCGCAGTATCATTTTTTACGGGCGATACCAGAGCTACCTTTATGATCGGCACTATGGTACTGCTCAGTGTGTTCCTGAGATTTTTCCAAGAGATAAAGGCCGACAAAGCGGCGCACGCGCTCAAAGCGATGGTGCATACCACCGCCAAAGTGATCCGCAATGGTAAATTGGTCAGCTTACCCCTATCAGCCCTAGTGCCAGGGGATATTGTAAAATTATCAGCTGGCGATATGGTACCGGCTGATCTAATTTTATTATCTTACAAAAATTTATTTATCAATCAATCCGCTTTGACCGGCGAATCTTTGCCGGTAGAGAAAAAAATTGAAGTAAACGAGGATCAAAATTGCAACTCCCTGGAGCTGTCCAATATCTGCTTTCTGGGCACCAATGTAGAAGTAGGTAGTGCCACCGCTATCGTGGCGGCCACTGGGAAAAACACTTATCTGGGTAGCATCGCTAAAGAACTCAGCGATACAGAGCCTCCCACTACCTTTGATCTGGGTATCAAAAATTTTACCTGGCTCATTATGAAGTTTATTTTAGTGATGGTGCCTCTGGTATTTATCATCAATGGATTTACCAAAGGCAACTGGCTGGATGCTATTTTGTTTTCTTTGGCTGTAGCTATCGGCTTGGCACCGGAAATGTTGCCGATGATCGTGGCGGTGAATCTATCCAAAGGAGCACTCCAAATGTCTAATAAAAAAGTAATCGTCAAACACCTGAATTCTGTACAAAACTTTGGATCAATGAATATTTTATGCACCGACAAAACCGGCACCATTACTGAAGGACGAGTAATTTTGGAAAAATTTTTAAATGTAGCCGGCGAACAAGATGAAAATGTTTTAAACTATGCTTACCTCAATAGCTACTTTCAAACCGGGCTAAATAATCTAATGGATGAAGCAATCTTGAAACATAGCGAAGTAAATAAAAAATTAAACATTCAAAAAAATTACGAAAAAATCGATGAAATCCCTTTTGATTTTTCCAGACGCCGCATGTCGGTGGTAGTAAAAAATGAAAACAATGAGAATATTTTAATTTGCAAAGGTGCGTTTGAAGAAATCATGGCCGCTTCTACTCATATCCAGATTGGCGATAAGATTACCGCTTTATCCAAAGATAAAAATCGTATTAAAAAAGATATTGAAGAAGAACTAAACGGCGAAGGTTTCCGCGTGGTTGCGATTGGTTACAAAAAAGAAAAAAACGATAAACATCATTATTCATCCGCGGATGAATCCGATCTTATTCTTATAGGGTTTTTGGCCTTTCTTGATCCACCCAAAGAATCAGCCAAAGAAACTATCGCCAACCTGGAAAAAAATGGCATTCGAATCATGGTACTCACCGGCGACAATGAATTAGTCAGTAAAAAAATCTGTTCCCAAGTGGGATTGGAAACTGAACATATTCTACTCGGAAGTGATATCGAAAAAATGAACGAAAGCGAACTAAAAGAAGCGGTGACTAAAACTCAAATCTTTGCCAAACTCACTCCTCTACACAAAGAAAAAATTGTTCTCTCCCTACGTAGCCTGGGGCATTCAGTAGGCTTTATGGGCGACGGTATCAACGACGCCCCGGCTCTACGCGCCGCCGACATCGGTATCTCCGTAGACTCAGCGGCCGACATTGCCAAGGAATCTTCAGATATTATTTTACTGGAAAAAAGTTTAGCGGTACTCCAAGACGGCGTACTCGAAGGCCGCAAAATATTCGCGAATATTATAAAATATATTCAGATGGCCGCCAGCTCAAATTTTGGCAATATGTTTAGCATGGTCGGAGCCAGTATTTTTCTGCCCTTTTTGCCAATGTTGCCTATTCAAATTTTGACTAATAATTTACTATACGACATTTCACAAACTTCTATCCCGACCGACAGTGTGGACCCTGAATTTCTCACCAAACCGCGTCACTGGGATATTAGTCTGATAAAAAAATTTGTTCTATTTTTTGGACCGATTTCGTCGATCTTTGACTTTGCCACCTACGCCATAATGTGGCATGTATTCAAAGCCAACCTAAACCCATCATTATTCCAAACCGGCTGGTTTGTGGAGTCGCTGGTCTCACAGACACTTATTATCTATATCATTCGCACCAACAAAATTCCTTTTATTCAGAGCCGGCCTTCAAAGACATTACTACTAACCACCTTATCAATCGCTCTATTAGGTTGCTACTTGCCTTTTTCTCCACTGGCCAACATACTCAAATTTACCCCCCTCCCATCTCTATATTGGATACTACTTATGTTGATGATAATACTTTACTTCATCGTAACTCAAACTTTAAAAAACTGGTTTAATAACCGCTATCAACACCGATAAATTATGACTGAAAATATTAAAGCCGACATTTTAATTTTAGGGGCCGGCATCGGCGGCTATGCCGCTTTCAAAAATTTGGCCAAAGAATTGAAAAAAAATAATATCAACAAAACCATCACTATTCTTGATGCTAATAATTTTTTTACCTTTACTCCACTTTTACACGAAGTGGCTTCCGGATCTATTGAACCCGGCCACGCCACTATTCCACTACAAGAATTGGTCTACAACACACCTCATCATTACCTCAAAGCCACAATAGAAAAAATATTCCCAGAAAAAAATAAAGTGAAAACTTCAATTGGAGATATTAGCTACGAATATTGTATAGTGGCAATCGGGAGCGGAGTAAATTATTATAATGTCAAAGGCGCCGCTGAATTTTCTTACTCTGTCCGCACTTTACGTGGCGCTATGCAATTGCGCAGCGCGATTATAAAAAAATTGGAAGCATTTGATCGAGAACTAAATATCAACATCGTGGGTGGCGGATTTACCGGCATTGAAGTAGCCGGACAAATTTCATCTCTAATCAGCCACGATCTAAAAAAACTTTATTCCAAAACAAAATTTACCGTCAGCATTCTGCAGGCCACAGACAAATTGGCTCCGCAATTACCCCCAAAAGCCCAAGAAAAAATCGGGGCTCGTCTGAAAAAAATCGGAGTAAAAATTTTTCTTAACACCAAAGTGACGGAGGTAAAAACCGAAGAAATTATTTTGAATACCGGAACCATTAATAGCGACTTTACTATCTGGTGCGCCGGTGTGGAGAATGTAGCTAGCTATATGATGAACGCTTCCTACTGCGAACGCGACCGCATGCCGGTAAATAATTTTCTACAACATACTATGTATGACAACCTATACGGTGTGGGCGATATTATTTGTGGCACAAATAAAAATGAAACCGGCACTTACCCACAAATTGGTGAAGCGGCTGAAAGCCAAGGATTATATGTCGGCAAGCACCTGGTCTACTCATTAGCAAAGAAAGACCTGCCGCCATTCTATTTCAAATCCAAAGGCACGCTGATGCCAATCGGTGACAACTACGGCATAATAATATTTCCAAATGGCTTTGTCCTAAGCGGCTTCTTGGCCTGGTGGATTCGCCGTACCGTATATGTAATGTTTGTACCTGGATTTTTACGCAAGCTCAAAATTATCATCGATTGGACACTAAACCTATTTGGCTTCAGGTATACTGTAGATATTAGTGGCGACTAAAAAATAAAAAACACCCTGTAATTTTTACCTGATAAAAGTTCGCATAATTGGCTATAAATTTTCGTTATGGCCCTAAGGGTAGGGCCATTGTCCCGACTAAGTCGGGACACCACTCAAATTTACTTACGCCAATTAGGGGCTCACTTTTATGCGGTAAAAATTACAGGGTGTTTTTTATTTTTTGAAGTTAAACCAAAATCTGACTACCTATTCTTTTGCCTGAAGTGAAGATATAGAACCGCGCTGACTAACGCCGCAAAAAAGCACCAAACTGAAACAAAATTTTTCAGATAAACCCACATTGATAGTATTGCCAAGAAACCGGCCAACAGACCAAATAAATTTATTGCCTTCTCGCTGGAGAATACTAGCGCACCTACCGTCACCACCGCATATAGGGAACACAGCATCAGATTAAATGGCCAAAATAAAGGATTGCTATAAAAAACACACTGGTTAATCACCGCGGCCGGAGAAAAATTCCACATAAAATTGCCATACAGGTACATACCAAGCATGAAACCAATCACTGAAAGTATCAATAAAACATTTTTCCTCCCCTTATCTTTTTCCAAAAAATAACACACTGCTGGAATGTATGCCGGCCATAAAAAAAGAGCAAAGAATAAAAATAGAGAAGTAAGAGCCGCCACCACCTGAACATTTTTCCCCATACTCACCCACAGCCAACCCTCAATAAATTGTTGAATAGCAAAAATAAAAGGTATGGCCGCCAAAAGTAGCTCATGATTCTTTTTGGCCTTTCTAATAGTATAGACTCCAATTATCCCTAACACAGCACTGGCCGCAAAGCTGGCGGAGGCAGAAAAACACATATACTATTTTTTATTTGAATAAAAAGTGGCGGCAAAAAAAGTGGTTAGTGGCACGGCCACTACCAACACGGCACTTCCCACGAGGGTACGAACAATTTCTTCGGCAATAAAATTACTATTTATAATAATCCAAAGTGGTTGAAACTTTTGACTACTATAGAGCAAAAATAACGGAAAAGATGCCCCAACATATGCCAAAACCAATGTATTTACCAAAGAACTAATATGTTCACGCCCTACCGATAAACCACGTTTGTATAAATCAGCAAAACTACGTCCGGGATTGGCCAAGTGAATCTCCTCCACGGCGGCCGCTTGTCCGGTGGTGACGTCATCAAGTACACCAAGTACACCCAAGATAATTCCTCCGAGCAATACACCACGCAAATTCACGGCAAAATTATCAAATTGTAAATAAAAAGCTTCCTCCGTGCCAGCACCGGATAATTTGGCAAAATGTACGAATAACCAATCCACACCCACCGCCAAAGCCAAGGATAAAATACTGCTCAAAACGGCAATACTGGTGCGTTTATTAAAACCGTGGGATAAATAAAGAGATACTAAAATAATCGCCAACGATCCAAGCAAACAAATTTTCAGAGGATCTCCCCCATTTAAAATATTAGGAATTACAAAATAAAAAATTATTAAAATACTAAATATCAAACCAAAAATAGCCGTCAACCCCCGACGTCCACCAAAAAATATCGCCAAAGCAAAAAATATTAAAGTCATCCAGCCAAGAGCCGGCAAGCGATACTTGTCTACTATATAATAAACATCGCGAATAGCGCCTGGTGAACGAGGCGGATGAGCCAAAATAACCGTTTCACCCTCTACCACTTTTTGATAAGCGGTAATAGCAAAACTACCACCATGATCAATCGTAATCTGTTCACCCTTTTTATCACCGTTGATAATTTCCAACTGCAATTTCTGATGTTCCTGTATTTGTCCGTCTACCTCTTGAAATCCATCTTCCAAAATTTTCACCACCTTGGCGCGATAGTATACATCGGGCAGTTCTTTGACGGGCGTATTATTAATATCAAAATCAACGGCAATATTAGTATTGCTCACAATATCAGTTTGTGCCCTGCTAATACCTGGTAGAGCCAACATGGCCAAAACTAAAACCGGTAATAATCTAAATAAGTATTTTTTCATATAAGTTATTCCTTTATTTATACCATAAAAATGACTTACTATCCAGGGCGGACTAACTTTACTTCATATTTGCCAATGCAACTCAGTTGCTTTTATCCACAGGCGGCTTATTGACAGGATACAAAATATACCTTATACTAATTCTTAGTGCAACTCGGTTGCATAAGATTATTACCTAGTTAAAATTATGAAAATCAACATTAATAAACTTATTAGCCTAGGCCTGATTCTACTTATATTGGTTTTATTCGGTTATTTTTTAACCACAAAAATCCGCCAAACTCATAGTAACCAGAACACATCTACCAAACCACAGGTGGTAACTTCTTTTTATCCTCTATATTTCTTCACTTCCCAAATTGCTCAGGACAAAGCCGATGTCTACAATGTTACTCCAGCCGGAGCTGAGCCTCATGACTACGAACCAAGCACTCAAGATATGGCCCGCGTCGAAGACAGCGCTATGATAGTACTTAATGGCAGCAAACTCGAAGCTTGGGGCGACAAAATAAAAGAAAATCTAAAAGATAAAAAAACTCTAATTTTAACTGTGGGCGACACCATCGCCAACCAAGAAATGATAGAGGATGGAGAAAAAATTCAAGACCCTCACATCTGGCTTGATCCAATTCTGGCCAAGAAAGAAGTGACTTTGATCACTGCCGGACTTTCCCAAATTGACCCAGCCAACAGTGAATTCTACCAAACCAATGCCAACATACTTTTGGCCAAATTAGACACATTGGACACACAATTTCGCCAAGGATTGAATAGTTGCGCAAACAAAGATATAATTACCTCACATTCCGCTTTTGGTTATTTGGCTTCAGAATACAAGCTCAACCAAGTGGCCATCTCAGGACTGTCTCCTGACGCTGAACCATCTGTGCAACAATTAGCTCAAGTAGCTGAATTTGCTAAAAAGAATCAAGTAAAATATATTTTCTTTGAAACCCTAATTTCTCCTAAACTGTCTCAGACTATTGCTTCTGAAATTGGCGCAAAAACTTTGGTACTAAACCCAATTGAAGGTCTGAGCGACGAAGAAATTAAAGATGGAAAAAGCTACTTTTCCGAAATGGAAAACAATTTAAAAAATCTTAAAATTGCTTTAGAATGCCAGTAGACCACACAAAAAATATAATAGAGGTCAAAAATGTTTCTTTCTCTTATGGAAACACTACCGTCCTAAAAAATATCACCTTGACCATACACCAGGGTGATTATTTAGGCATTATTGGACCAAACGGATCCGGTAAATCCACTTTATTAAAACTAATGGTCGGATTACTCAAACCAACCCAAGGTGAGATAAAACTATTTGGCCAAACTTTAAATAACTTCAAAGACTGGCATAAGCTGGGCTATGTTTCTCAAAAGGTAGTTAATTTTGATTACTTGTTCCCAGCTACAGTGCAAGAGGTAGTAGAAATGGGACGCTACGGCAGTAAAGGATTATTTAAAAATATAAACAAAAAAGATAACGAGATAGTAGAAAGATCACTCCAACAGGTAGAGATGTGGAATTTCCGAGACAGACTTATCGGCGATCTTAGTGGCGGACAGCAACAGCGCGTCTTTATCGCTCGCGCCCTGGCGGCCGAACCAGAGGTAATATTTTTGGACGAACCCACCGTTGGGGTAGATGCCAAAACTCAGGAACAATTTTATACACTACTAAAAAAATTAAATCGCGAATTGAATTTGACCTTAGTAATGATTTCTCACGATCTGGAAGTAATGACCAAAGAGACTACCGAGCTGGCTTGCGTCAACCAAAGCCTGATTTACCATGATAATCCTGCCAACTGTATCCGCGGAAATTATATTGAAAAACTTTACGGAGAAGATAAATGCATTAACATAACTTCTCATAAACACTAATATGGGATCTCTCTTCCACTACGATTTCATAATCCGAGCGCTTGAAGCCGGATTGCTCATTGGCGCCATTGCCCCACTTATCGGGATATTTTTGGTATTACGCCGCTACTCATTAATTGCCGACACTTTGTCACATGTATCTCTGGCTGGCGTCGCCGTAGGCTTATTGATGAAAATAAATCCGCTTATTACCGCCATAGCGGCTGCCACTGTTTCTTCGGTAATTATCGACAAACTCCGCACCAGTAAAAAAATCTACGGAGAAACCGCTTTATCAATTTTCCTTTCTGGAAGTTTAGCCCTAGCCATTATACTTATCGGTCTGGCACACGGTTTTAATGTCGATATTTTCAGCTACTTATTTGGCAGTATTGTCACAGTAAAAAATACTGATCTTTATATTATTTCCATCTTAAGTATTATTATCATTGTTCTGATTTCTATATTTTTCAAAGAACTTATCTACATCTCTTTTGATGAAGAATCGGCTCAAGTGAGCGGCATTAAAGTAAAAACCCTCAACACTTTCTTTATACTATTAGCCGCCGCCATGATCGCTATTTCTATTCCAATCATCGGCATACTTTTAATTTCGGCTCTACTGGTAATACCTACTGTCACCGCTTTACAATATAAAAAGAGCTTTAAAATTACTCTGCTCATCGCGGAAATAATTTCCCTATTCTCCGTAATGATCGGATTAATAATTTCTTTCTACCTCAACCTATCTCCGGGCGGTACTATCGTACTACTCATGCTCGCAATCTTCTCTCTTACTTTATTTTATAAAAAATTCTCCATTCAACAAAATTAATATGGAAAATTTAAGTAAAAAATTAATTGAGGTGTTGAAAAAATCCGGTGAACGCATTACCCCAATTCGCCGTGCCTTATTGGAAAATTTTTGTAACCACCCAAAACCACAGACCCCCCAAGAGCTATTGGCCTATTTAGAAAAAAAGGGACTAATGGCCAACAAAACTACTGTCTACCGCCAACTGGAAATCCTGGTAAAAATTGGCCTAATCCAAGAAATAAATTTTTCCGATCGCAGTAAACGCTATGAGTTATCTTCCAAAGACCATCACCATCATTTGGTATGCCAAAACTGCAAGAAAATTGAAGACATCAACCTAGACAACGATCTCGATAAGCAAGAAAAAAAGATCTGGCAAAAAAATCATTTCAAAGTACTACAACATTCCCTAGAATTCTTTGGCCTTTGCCGTAAATGCCAATAATATTGACTTTTAAAGAGAAATTGTGTAATATTTAAAAGAATTTATACAGCTCAATACTCATTTCGCGGGCGTCATATAACGGCTATTATCCGAGTTTTCCAAACTCGTGACACGGGTTCGACTCCCGTCGCCCGCTCAAGTTAAAATATTCCAAATCATTTGGGATATTTTTAATTTTACTATAGACCGCAAAGCCTTTTTGCGATAAAATAGTGTCTATATGAAACTTATTTCTCTCAATACCTACGGCGGACGCTTTTTTGATAACCTGATGGAATTTATCAGACAAAATTCACAAGACACCGACATCTTTTGTTTTCAAGAATTACTCCATACCCCAAAAGACACTGCGCAAGTTGAACAATTTCGCGCTAATTTTTTCTCAGAAATCTCACGGGCCTTACCGAATTTTAAAGCTATTTTTGCTCCTGTCCAACCGGGCGCATATCCTGCCGGCAATACCACCGCCGATATTATTTTTGGTTTGGGAATATTTATAAAAAATAATTTTAATATTCAGGATAGCGGAGATTTTTTTGTTGTTGGCGATGAACATTCCCATATACCCAGCCAAGCAACCACCCTACCATTTAAAACCCAATACCTAAAACTTTTAATTGACGGCAAAATACTTACCATTTGCAATGTTCACGGCACCGCCTTCCCAATAAACAAACAAGATACTAACGAGCGACTTGAACAATCTAAAAAAATATTAAACTTTGCTAATAATGAACCTGGTGAAAAAATTATTACTGGTGATTTTAATTTATTCCCAGATACAGAGAGTATAAAAATGTTTGAAAAAAACGGTTTTAATAATTTAGTCAAAGACTTTCACATAGCCAGTACACGGGGTAGCTTGGTAAAACAGCTCCACCCAGAATATGACAAAGAACCGGAAGGTTTCCAAGAATTTGCCGACTATACCTTTGTTTCACCTGGGATAAAGGTGAAAAATTATACCGTTCCCGACCTGCCACTCTCCGATCATCTGCCACTTATTTTGGAATTTAAAATTTAAATTATGCCCTCCAAAAAGAAAATTAATTTTTTACACCAATTACTTATTAGCCTGTTAATTTCTTCCAGCATATCTTTGACTCTTTTAATGGGACGAATAATTTTTATTACCGACTGGGCTTTTTATTTTATCGCTTGGAATTTATTCTTGGCTTGGATGCCACTACTTTTAGCCTATTGGCTAAATTTCCACTTAACCAAAAAAAATGTTTACATCCAAACCACTATCTTTATTTTGTGGTTATTATTTTTACCAAACGCCCCTTATCTGATTACTGATTTTACTCATCTTTCTGACTGGTACAAAGTACCACTATGGTATGACATTATCTTATTTACCAGTTTTGCCTGGAATGGATTAATACTAGGATTTGTTTCTATCTTTTTGGTAGAAGAATTTTTGAAAAAAATTACTACCGCGAAAAAAAGTATAATCCTAATAAACATCTGCATATTTTTATCTTGTTTTGGCATATATCTGGGCCGCTATATGCGTCGCAATAGTTGGGATTTTTTAGCTCATCCTATTTTATTGGCTGGCGATTTGGCCAACACCTTATTGGACAAAGAAAATCTTCTTAATATGGCCGGCATGACCGTTACTTGGTTTTTATTTATCTGGGGCGGATATAAATTGTTTAAACTTTTACTTAGCGGCAGAAAAATTTAAATTTTAGGCAAAAAAATAAAACAGGACCTAATTATAATCCTGTTTTTTATATAAAATCTCACACTCTTTGTAGCTGTGAGTTTTCTTCCAATGAATACAAATACTTTCTAATCATTGGAAGTTTTCGACTGTGCACGCAGTCGACCCCCCCCATTTATTCTTATCCTCCTTTATAAGAACATTTGTTTAGAGTTTTTCCCGTGCAGGAAAACTAGTGGAACAGGAAAATGCTGACTCCTGCCACCACTGACCAGACGAGATGATCACGATGGTGCGTATGCTCCCAGCCCACAGGCACCTTCAAAAAAAGGTGCACTTCCTCCGTAGCACAGGCTTCGAAGACCGGACCGGCACCCACAAACCACACTTCCTCCACTTCCTCTTTTTCGTACTCAGCTGAGATTTCCCAGCCCAAAAGGAAGTAATGATTCAGGTGATGGATAGTGCCACCACCGATTCCGCCACCGATCGGCCCGATCACATTGACCCAGACTGAAGTGTGCATCTCCACAGCACCTCCTCCAAGATGAAAAGTACCGGTAGCACCCAGACTATCCGTCAATTCCGCATGGGGGTTGACCTTGATCTGGGCGACGGGCCCTAGATTCACCCCGCTCTCCACGCCCGACTCGGAAGCCTGAACGGGACAGCAGAATAGAGATCCCAAGAACACACCCATCAAGATAACACGCCAATTCATGACCTTCTCCTTCATTGGCCCCTTGGCCAATTTATTCTAATTTTAATCAATTTTAGCCCTATGTCAACTCTCTAACCCTTGACAAAATTAAAATTTATGCTTTAATGCTTTGGTAATTATTGACTTTTATTTAAAATAATAATATTATTATTTTAGCCGTACCATACGGTGACAATTAAAATAATTTTTCTATGAAACTTTTTTATACTTCTCCTGGCGGAGAATTGGACGAAGACAAAGACGAAGAAAAGGACAGCAAGGATAGTTTTGAAGATCTGCAAGAAAACGAATTCGAAGATGGACTTGGCGCCGATGATTATGGCGATGGCGACACCGATAACAGCTGGCCATCTGGCGGCAAAGTAGATTCTGAGGAAGAAGAAGTCGAATAAAATTTAAAAAAACACCTAGGTAAAAATTCCTAGGTGTTTTTTGTTTTTAAATTTTAAGCACGAGCACTGTATTCCCCAGTTTCAGTATTCACCAAAACCTCTTCGCCTTCTTTAATAAATATCGGAGCTTGAATATATAATCCATTATCCAATTTTACTTCCTTGGTCACATTGCCGGCGGCGCTGTCACCTTTTACGGCTGGAGCCGCTTCGATTACTTTATATTGAATCTTTTTTGGAATCTGGATACTGACCGGACGATCCTCGTATACACCCACGATTACATCCAAACCTTCTTTGAGATATTTGCCATCATCTCCTACCAAGTCACCGTCCATTTCAATCTGCTCATAGCTTTTCATATCCATAAAAGCGTAATTGTCGCCACTCTTGTAGAGATACTGCATTGTCTGAAACATAACGCTCACAATATCCACGCTCTCGCTGGTCTTATAAGTGATTTCAATCACCTTACCATTGCCCAAATTTTTCATACGAGTACGGACAAAAGCCGCACCCTTACCTGGGTTGATATGTTGAAATTCCACCACTACGAATAGATCATTTTGATGTTTGATTACTACTCCTTTTCTTACGTCTGATGTTGATGCCATATTGAAAATAAATGAGAGAAATTAATTTAATTGATCTTGGGCGCTTTGAAAGATTACCTCGTTGATATCCCGTGCGCCGGTAAACAATAATACCATACGATCCACCCCTAAAGCAATACCCCCAGCTGGTTTTATCCCCGACTCCAAAGCGGCGATAAAATCCCTATCCACCTCCCAAGTTGGCCGATTTAATCGCGCACGCAAGGCTTTATCTTTCTCTAAATTATCTCTCTGAGCCGCCGCGTCCACCAACTCCCCAAAACCATTGGCTAATTCTAGTCCACCCACATAGAGCTCGGCACGCTCTGCGTAGTGCGAATTATTATCACACTTTTTGGAAAGCGAGCACATTTGAGCTGGATAGTCGTAAACAAAAATCGGAGTGTCGATACCAAGATTGGATTCAATCTTATTTAAAAATATTTTATAAAAAAGGTCCTCATATTCATCACTATCACTTACTTGATATCCCAATTCAGAAGTTAATTCTTTCATCTTTTCCAGTTCCAAATAATCATCCAAATTCACCCCAATATATTTTTGCCACAAATCTTTTACACTTACTCTTTGCCAAGGCAAGGACAAATCTATTTCAAATTCTTTATACTTTAATTTGCCAATAGATAATTTTTTACCGATATATTTAAACAATTTCTCCGCATCATCCATGAAATCCATATAAGTGCCGGGCGCACGATACCATTCGATCATGGTGAATTCAGGATTGTGGGTACCACCAAAGCTTTCTTCATTGCGGAAACATTTTCCAATCTCAAAAACTTTTTCATAGCCGGTAGCCAATAATTTTTTTAGAGCGTATTCCGGAGAAGTGCGCAGATAAAATCTATGCAACTCAAGACGCGGATCCAAAAATTCTACCGGCATTGGATTCAAATACGGCTCTTGTCCGGGCAAACGCAGAGCGATCGGAGTTTCCGCTTCTACAAAATTTTGCGACCAAAAAAATTCCCGAATCAGACGCAAAATCTGCAAACGAGTTTCGTATATTTTTTTTAATCGCGGATTGTCTTTTAATTCTATCCAATTGGACATACCGAAAAAAAATATCCCCCGATTGAGTCGAGGGAAGTTTTTATTTTATTTTGGCTGAAAGGCCATAAGACTGGCCTGGCGAGCGCGTTTGATAGCGGTAGCTACATGGCGCTGATGCTTGGAGCAGAGGCCGCTACGGCGCTGAGGAGCGATCTTCATATAAGAAGATACGAAACGGCGCAAGTTGGCAACATCTTTGTAATCTACCATCGTCTTGTTATTGATGCAGTAGAAACAGCTCTTAATTGTGTTGGTAGTATTTTTATTGTTACTGTGATTCATAGTTTAAAATGGTATATCTTCAACTTTAATTTCTTCTTCGATTACCGCTGACGGTTCGTCGTGGCTATTGCTGGAATAAATCGGCGCAATATTTTCTGTCACATTTGATGGGCTACCACTGCGGGCAGGACCATCAAGCATGATCATATTTTCGGCAATTATTTCAGTGCGATAACGTTTGACACCATCTTGTCCGGTCCAGTCGCGAGTTTTGATGCGACCTTCCACATACATTTTGGCGCCTTTACGCAAGTACTGTCCGGCTACGTCAGCCAACTTTCCCCACATCACCACATTATGAAATTCAGATTCTTTTTGTTTTTGTCCGTTGCTATCGGTCCAAGCGCGGCCAGTAGCTACCGACACACTGGCTACGGACTTTCCCGTAGGAGTAGTGCGGACTTCTGGATCGCGAGTGAGACGACCGATGATAGTAGCACGATTTAAATCCATATTTTTAAATTAAGGATTAAACGCCGGCAATAATATTACCAGATAATATTTCATCCAATTTTTTATCAATGGCTTGCATATCCACTTTTTCCACTGGCTTTTCTATAGCCACCGGTTTTTCAGTTCTGGCGACAGGAGTATGATGTTCTGGTTTGGTTGGTTCTTCAGCCAAAGCAAAATCTACGGAAGGAGCACCATAAGTAGCTTTGTGAGCTGGGTTATAGGCTACATTAAAATCCGTAAACATAGCACGCAACAAGTCGCGCATCAAACCAAGTTTATTCTGTAATGTTTTAAGACCAGTCACTTCAGCATTGAACACTATGGTATAAAAATATCCGTAGCGAATTTGTTTGATAGGATAAGCGAGACGCATTTTTCCCATTGTGCTGATTTCGGCTTGTTCACTGTTTTCTTTCACAAAAGAAAGAATTTCATTGGAACGAGTCTGGGCTTCGGTTTCATCCAAAGTACCAGGTAAGACCAATAGTAATTCGTATTTCTTCATAACAATTTATGAAATGATAATTTTTAGTCTATTTCTAGACTGATTTATATTAAATTTTACCTCTTAGATACTTTGTAGTTAGGCTTCAATATAATAGCATAAAAGCAGAAAAAGTCAAGGTCTAGACTCTTTTGGAAGAAAAGTGAAAAATATGCTATAATTATATTGCCAAATTATTTTTTGGTTACTTATGCTTACGGAAAAAACACTAAAATTAGTCTTGGAAAATCTCAATCTCCCACTGAGCGAACAACAGCTCTCTGAGATAAAACAAAAAGCTCAAACTGAGAGTAAAAGTTTGGAGGAAATCTTGGTATCCGATGGTTTTGTCGATGAAACCGCCCTATACAAAGGGGTTGGTGAACTTTTGAACTTTCCTTTCACCACCCTCAAGGGTAAATTAATTGAAAAAGACACCCTCGCCATTATTCCTAGCCTGGTTGCTGGTACCCATCAGGTAGTGGCTTTTGAAAATAATGAGATCGACCTCCTTTTGGCCATGACTGATCCGACAGATATCCAAACTATTGAATTTTTGCATCGTAAAACTGGACTAAATCCCAAAATTTTCATCACTACTCCCAGTGATATAAAAGATGCTCTCCACAAATATCACGCCGAACTAAAAGACGAATTTTCTTCTGCGCCTAGCAAAAAAATAGCCGCCGACGGCGACCTAAAAAAGGCGGCAGAAGAGATTTCCATCATCAAAATGACCAACAGCATTCTAGAACACGCCGTATATGAAGGGGCCTCGGATATCCATATTGAACCTGAAGAAAAAGACGTCACCATTCGCTACCGTATCGACGGCATCTTGAAACCCGTAATGAATTTACCCAAAAATGTTCAAAATGGCCTGACTGCCCGTATAAAAATCTTGTCTAACCTCAAATTAGACGAACATATGATCCCTCAGGACGGACGTTTTAAAGTTCATATTCAGGACGAACAAATGGCTTTTCGTGTCTCTATTTTGCCTGTATATGATGGAGAGAAAATAGTAATGCGTCTATTACATGAAGGTGCCAAGCCTCTTAGTTTAGATCAGCTCGGTTTTCTAGATAATGCCCGTGAAAAGCTGGAAAGTGCCATCAAAAAACCTCACGGCATGATTTTGGTTACTGGGCCGACCGGATCTGGTAAAACCACCACCCTATATTCTGTTTTGGGTATATTAAATCAGCCGGGAGTGAATATCTCCACCGTAGAAGATCCTATTGAATATCGCGTTGCCGGCGTAAACCAAAGCCAGATGAATGCCAAAGTTGGCTTCACTTTTGCCAGCGGTTTGCGCGCCCTACTACGCCAAGATCCAAATATTATAATGGTCGGTGAAATCCGCGACCAGGAAACGGCTGAAATTTCCATCAACGCCGCCATGACCGGCCACTTAGTGCTTTCTACTTTACATACCAACGACGCTCCTACCGCCTTGCCTCGTCTGGTAGATATGGGAGTGCCGCCATTTTTAGTGGCTTATACTACTAATATTATTATTGCTCAACGTCTAGTACGCCGCATCTGCCAATTTTGTAAAAAAGAATTTACCCTAGAAGGGGCGGCACTTGATGAGTTGGCCCACACTTTTGATATCAAAAAATTATCTGACATATTTGAAAAAAATATAAAAGATTTTCAGAGTAGCACCAACACTCTTTCATTTTCCCGCGGCGAAGGCTGTAACCGCTGTGGCCAAACCGGTTACAAAGGCCGACAAGGAATTTATGAAGTGATGGAAATAGACGAAGGCATGGTAAAAAAAATAAACGAACGCGCCACCAGCGATGAAATAAAAAAATATGCTCGCGAACATGGTATGCTTACCATGCTTGAAGATGGCTTGATAAAAGCCAAGATGGGCGTTACCAGTATTGCCGAAATTTTACGCGTTACCAAAGAATAAAATCATAAATTGCTATCAAAATGGAAAACTCTCAAATAAAAACTCTCTCTCCACTAGAGCAAAAACTTAATGCTTTATTTGAAAAAGTTTTTTCCCGAATTTCTTTCGTGGATAAAATGCTTTTTGTTTTCCATTTACAAATCATGATCAAAGCCGGACTTTCAATTGTGGCGGCCCTAAAAATTTTGAGTGAAGAAATGGAAAATAAAAAACTCAGAAAAATTATTGCTCAAATAAAAAATGAAGTAGAAAAAGGACGACAACTGAGCGAAGTACTTGCTCAATTTCCAGATATTTTTCCAGAAATTTACGTCAGCATGATCGCCGCCGGTGAAGCTGCCGGCACAATGGAAAAATCACTTCTGCAAGTATACAGCCAGATGAAAAAAAGTCATGAGTTATTATCGCATGTACGCGGCGCTATGGTATACCCAGCTGTAGTAGTAGTGGCTATTATAGGTATTGCTGTAGAAATGATTGTGTTCGTATTGCCAAAAATATTAGTAATGTTTAAAGATTTTAATGCTGAGTTGCCACTACCAACCAGAATTTTAATCGCTATCGTGGATTTTACTCAAGAACACGGAATTGAATTAATAGTCGGACTATTTTTATTAATAGCTCTATGGTTTTATCTTTATAAAAAACCAAATTTCAAAAGAGTGATACACTCTTTCACTTTGCGATTACCTATTTTTGGAAAAGTTATTAAAGAGATAAATCTAGCCAGCTTTACCCTTACTTTATCTTCCCTGCTCGACAGCACCATTCCAATAATTGACGCGGTAAAAATCACATCCAGCGTTCAAACAAATATGATTTATCGAGAAACATTATTAAAGGTGGCCGAAAATCTAAAAAGTGGCACGACCTTGTCACAAAATTTATCGCCTTATCATGATATTTTCCCACCCATGGTGACCGAAATGATAATGGTGGGCGAAGAAGCCGGAAAAATGAACGACATGCTTAAAGAGCTGTCCGAATATTATGCCAATGAGGTAGACTCGATGATGAAAAATTTTTCCACTATAATCGAACCGGTAATTATTTTGATAATGGGTTTAATGGTTGCCGGTATTGCCGTAGCTGTAATCATGCCAATGTATAGTTTGGCACAAAGTTTTTAATATGTTTGGTAATAATCCTTTTGAAGATGCTTTTGGCCTAGACATTGGCGATCTTTCTCTAAAACTGGTCTGGCTTAGCGTAGCCAAAAAACAAAAAGATCAGATCATTTACAAAATTAGAGACTCTCGCCGAATTGCTTTGCCGCCAGGCTATATTATAAATGGTGAAATTCAACAACCGGAAATGGTGCGCAAAAAATTGCTCCAACTTTTGGATAAAGTTGGCTATGACAAAAAAATTAATTCCCCTTGGGTGGTAGCTGACTTGCCTGAACCAAAAACTTTTCTTACTTCCATTGAATTTGATATGCCGGCCGCTCAGATTACAAAGGAAGACGTGGAATTTCAATGCCAAAAACATTTGCCTTTTGATTTAACTAACACCTATTTGGACTGGCAAATCATCCCTCAATCTACCGAGCAAAAGACTGCTCGTGTCTTGATAGGAGCGGTGGAAAAAATTGCGGCTGATTCATACACCTACCTGCTCCAAAGCGCAAATCTGCAGCCGGTGGCTCTGGAAGTAGAAGCCCTGGCAATTGCTCGAATCTTGATTACTACCAATATTGGCTGTGGAGCCATCTTGGATCTAGGCGCCACTCGTTCGGCAATAATCATCTACGACCAAGGCGGTGTACGCTTTAGCACCAGCCTTAATTTTTCGGGCGAAATTATCAACACCGCTTTAGTTCAGAATTTAAAAATCGACTACCATAAAATTGAAGAAATGAAAATAAAAAATGGACTAAATTATATCAAGGAATTTCCCAACTACCTCAAAATTATTGACGAGCTAACACAAGGATTAGTCGCCGAAATAAAAAAGGCTTTTGATTATTACGCGGATCATTATCCAAACGCTCAAATTATAGAAAAAATTATTCTCTGTGGTGGCATGGCAGAAATGGAAAATTTACGCGACACTTTGGCTCGCCGCTTGGAAACTCCCTGTGAATTTGCCGATCCTTTTAAAAATATTTCGACCAAAAATCTTACACCCGAAAACAAAAAAAATGCTTTGACTATGATCTCAGCACTTGGCTTGGCCATGCGCGCCACGGTCAACCCCTACAACACTTAATATGTCTATGAACTTGATCAATTTATTACCAGAAAGAAAAAAAGAAAGTTTGGAAAAATTGATTAAATTTTTATTTTGCAAAGAAATTTTAGAAGTTGTTTTGTTAGTTTCGGCCTTTTTATCAATGACCTTACTTTGGGGATGGATAATACTCGAAGATCATTTTACCGCCCTGTCCCAAAGCGCCCTATCCGTAAATAAAGAGTTCTCCCGCTACAATCAGGAAGTGAAAAGAATTAATTACACCATAAAAAATCTCAATGCCACCAGCCTTGGTTTCAGCCCACTCACTCCAAAAATTATTGATTTTATTAATAAATTACCATCTGATATAAAATTAAATTCTTTGGATATTAATCGCTCAACTGGGACTTTTCAAATTTCCGGAGTAGCCAAAACTCGCGATGGGCTAATTAGTTTTCAAACCTTACTGCAAAAACTGGACTGGATTCATCAGATACAATCTCCCACCTCCCAACTATTTCAAAAACAGGACATTGGTTTTGATATCAGAGCTAGGATAAAAAATATTCCTTTACTTGAACCGGAAATTACCAAACCAAGAAATAATAGTGTTAACGAATAAATAATAGTATGAAATTTAACTTAAGTTTAGAAAGAAGAACTATTATCATACTCGCCCTCTTTTTATTAAGCACTACTGTTGTTATTGTACTTTTATTTTTACCGACTGTTCGATATATAAAAAATATTAGCGACGACACCGGCAAACTGCGTGAATATTTAAATAAAAAATACGAAAGTAGTCATTCGCTACTAAACTACAAACAAAGGATCGAAGAAAACAAAGCCGCCATTGAAGAATATAAAGACTATCTCTTTTTTAAAGGCGATGAACTTCAACTTATCACCAAACTAGAAAATCTAGCGGACACCTACCAAGTAAATCAAAAAATAAATAACACTGATCTGGATAAACCTGGAAATACCCTTCATATTTCGCTGACTGTGACAGGAAATTATCAAAATTTATTACAATATCTGCTGGCATTGGAAAAACAAATTTATTTTTTACAAGTAAAAACCGTCCATTTTTCACCTGGATTCTCTACCCCTGCCGACAACCCCCAAGCCGCTATCTTAAATTTGGATCTTGTATTATATGCCGCTAAACGCTAATCTAACTAAATCACTCAATCTATTCAAAAAACCGGGTAAATATACCGCCTGGAAGATTTTTGAGCTGGTTGTTATAGGATTATTGATAGGAAGCATCATGTGGACCGTCAATTTTCTATATTTATATACCTATATCACCCTGGACAATGCCCAAGCAATTGTTATACTGAACTCCGGAGCAAATATTGACGCGATTGACGCACGCTCATTTGAGAGCGCCCAAGCCGCCATCAAGCTAAAAAAGGGTTTACCCACTATTGATAACAAAATAAAAAATATATTCTACTATGGCAACGAAAACACCCCTACCAGCTCAATCTCCGGTAAAAAATAAATGGCTATTTATTTTGGGACGCGAAACTGTCCTGTCTTTTGTCGAAATCAAGGCTTTATTTTTATTAAATAAGATTGATTATGAGATTGTTCATAATCAAGAAAATAAGCTAATTATTAGTGCCGCTCATTTTCCAAACGCCAACGACCTAATAAAAAAATTAGGAGGCACTATCAAAATTGCCTATTCTATCGGAAAAATAAAAAACCCCTCTCAGCTGGCTAAATTTTTAAACGAGCATATTACTGAAGGAAAAATTGAATTTTCTATAAACGGTTCCGTGTCGCTTGGTATTGAAACAAAAAAAATGCTCAAACATATGGGCCGCTCCGCCCGCTATGTGGAAGCCAAAAATTCCGCCACTGTAATTTATAATAATCTGATTAAATCCGGAGCCGATATTGAAATCTACCAGGATGAACTTTTCATGACCGCGGCCATTCAAGCAATAGACGACTTTTCCAAACGTGATTTCGGCCGACCAGGACGCGACGATGAAAGTGGTATGTTGCCGCCCAAATTGGCCATGATGATGATTAATCTTGCCACTACCAAAACCGATAAAACTATTTTTGATCCCTCTTGCGGTTCAGGCACTGTAATTAGTGAAGCGGTCTTAATGGGCTATAAAAAAATTATCGCCGTGGATATTTCCGATAAGGCTATCAACGACACTATCCTCAATCTGCAATGGCTAAAAACCAATTTTCAAATAAAAAATAATACTGACGATATTAAAATTTTTGTGGGAGATGTTACAAGAATTTCTCAAAAAATAAAATCCGACTCAGTGGACGCAATTATTACCGAGCCTTACTTAGGAAAACCATTGCGCGGTAGCGAGAGTGCTTTAGTATTAGAACAACAGGCTCTTGAGTTGAAAAGATTATACTTAGAATCTTTCACCCAATTTCATAAAGTACTAAAGGATGATGGCGTAGTAGTATTTATCATCCCTAGATTTAAAACTCGCGATGGCTGGGTAACTATCGACTGTGAGGAAGAAATCGAAGACCTTGGATTTGAAAATGATTGTATAATAGAAGAAGAAAAACACCTGCTATACTGGCGCGAAACCCAACATTTAGGCCGTGAAATTTGGAGATTTAAGAAAGTTTAAATTTAAAAACAAAACACCTCCTATTTTTTACCGCATAAAAGTGAGCCCCTAATTGGCGTAAGTAAATTTGAGTGGTGTCCCGACTTAGTCGGGACAATGGCCCTACCCTTAGGGCCATAACGAAAATTTATAGCCAATTATGCGAACTTTTATCAGGTAAAAAATAGGAGGTGTTTTGTTTTTAAATTTAAGTACTCCTAATTACGCTATGTGAAAATATACCGTATCACCGTCTTTCACAATATAATCTTTTCCTTCCAAGCGCAATTTGCCACTAGTTTTTATTCCGCTCCATCCGCCAAATTCTACAAAATCTTTCCAATCGCAGACATCGGCTTTGATAAAACCTTTTACAAAATCCGTGTGAATTACACCGGCGGCATTAGGGGCCTTGGTATTTTTCTTTACGGTCCAGGCGCGTGTTTCCACTTCACCGGAAGTAAAATAAGTTACTAATTCCAATAATTTATAACTAGCGGTTACTAATTTATCCAAACCAGTCTGAGACATTCCCAGTGATTGTAAATATTCAGCCGCTTCTTCTACGCTGAGCTCGGCCAATTCGGCTTCAAGCTTGGCACTAATTTCAATCATCTCGGTACCTGCTGGGGGAACAAATTTATTTTCATTATTTTGACTTTCATCTATATTTACCACATACAACATTGGCTTCATGGTGAGCAATTGCAATTCACGCATTATTTCCATTTCTTCTTCATCATATTCCAATTCACGCGCCGGTTTTCCTTGTTGCAATTGAGCATTAACTTTTTCCAATAATTCAATTTGTTTGGCAAAATCTTTAGCGGCGACTCCTTTGGCGGCTTTTTTAGCATTATCCAATCTTTTACTTACGGTCTGCAAATCAGCCAAAGCCAATTCCAAATTAATAACATCGGCATCATCTTTTGGATCCACTTTATTATTTACATGAATCACATTGCTGTCGCTAAAAGCACGCACCACCTGAGCAATAGCGTCTACTTCACGGATATGAGACAAAAATTTATTACCTAGACCCTGACCTTCGGAAGCGCCCTTCACCAGGCCAGCAATATCCACAAATTCAATCACTGTTGGTATAATTTTTTTTGATTCGGAAGATTTACTCAACTGAGCCAAACGATTATCAGGCACTTCTACCACACCGACATTTGGGTCGATGGTACAAAAAGGATAGTTTTGCGCTTGGGCTTGCTTACTGCGAGTCAAAGCGTTAAATAGTGTAGACTTACCAACATTTGGCAGTCCGACAATTCCAATTGAAAATGACATATTTGATATATAAAAAACGGTTATTAAGCCGCTTTTTTTAATTGGTGGACCTTAAGGGATTTGAACCCTTGACCTCTTCCATGCCATGGAAGCGCTCTAGCCAGCTGAGCTAAAGGCCCGCAACGTTTTCCATTATAACATAACTTAAAAAAATTTCAATACCTTAGGGGGTAGCCGGAGTTGGAACTTGTTCGACTACCGTGGCTGGATCAGGTTCGGCAGCGGGGACGGAAACAGGAGAAACAACTTCAGCCGGCGGAGCTATAACTGGAGAGCTAATTTCCACAGAGGGCGCAGGATTAGTAGTAGTTGGCTCAACATTATTGGATTCTGAAGTTAAAATTGGACTTGAAGAACCTGTTTGTGAGAGTGAATCTAATATTTCTACCGGAGATAAAACAGAATTATCGGCACTTGCCGTAGCAGGATCAATTCCGGGAATAGAATTATCCGAATTAATGTTAATTAAATTATTTATCAAGTCAGCGCTTGGCGATTGTTCTATCTCCTTGCTTCGAGCTACCACTATCCAATCAAAACTTGCACTGCTATTGCCATCGCCTAATTCTTTTACAATAAACCCTTGAGGATTTTTTTCGCTAACATAAATACCTTTGGCTTCACCAGAAGTCAAAGTAATATTAATTTTTATTGGTTGCTGTTGATCTATTATCTCTTGAACATACTGGTCAAATATAATTTTTACCTCCCCAGCAATCAATTGTGAAGAACTAGAAAAAACAAATTCGGAATTTGCTGACTGCATCGCGTACATATCCTTTTCTCCTTGTGAGGTGGAAACACGGGTAATAAACCTTCCCTGTTCATCAATTGACCAACGATTATTTCTACCAAAAATAGCGGCTACATTTAATAATTTATTTCCTTGTAAATTTAAATCTCCACTACTATAAGCTAGAGCGCCTCCAACATTTTGAATACTTAAATTTTGTTTTGATCCCAAAGCCATTCCTTGTGCGTCTGCCAATTTTTGCAAATCACTTTTTACCACCGACAAGGCTGATGTATTATTACTGATCCAACCGGTACGAATTAATGCCATGATTTTGCCGCTTTCTCCGGAAAATGGTTCTAATGCCACACCGATAATTCCAACCACTTTCTCATTTGTATCTACTTGTGAATTATATTTCATAGCATAACCGACCGTAGAAGCACTCACCAATAAATCACCTCTTTTGATTTCTCCATTTTCATTGGAAACTTTTAAAGGAACTCGGCCAACCATGGCCATTACGGTAGTATACGAAGTCTTGCCATTTCCCACTATAATACTAGGATTGGTAGACACTACTCCGGCCACTGCTTGTTCGTTAGCGTTACTACTGCGACGATAGGTGTCAGGATTCTGTATATCCACCACCAGAACATCACCAGGCTCTACCGCGTCATCAGAAGCGAGATCTACTCTTTCAGCCAAATCACCAGGATTAGTGGATGTGCCAAAAATAGCGCCGGCAGCATAAATATTTCCAACAGTATGAGTGTCTCCGTTCGACATTACTGAAAAACGCGGATCATTATTGGAACGCAATGATAATAAATATTGGTTACTAGAAGTAGAATAATTTGAAGCATTAAATATAAAGGCATTAGCCGCCGAAGTTTGAGTTTCAAATAAAGCTGACCCTCCAAATGAAAGTTTATTTAAAAGATTATTAGACATTACCAAGTCACCACTTAAAGACAAATTATAAGGCACCTCACTACTGCCTAATTCTAAAGTTGCAATATCGGTTTTTAAAGATAAAACTTTATAAAGTTGATTTTGCCAACCTAAATTTACAAAAACGATAATACTTCCTTGCGTATTTCCTGAATAAGACTCCATCGCTATGCCCACTACCGGACCCTCGCCAACAGCTTTGGTCGCTACACCATCAACATCGGACAAAGTTAATTTATCACCGGCAACAATCGGGCCATTTAAAGAAGAAACTTTTACTGGAACACGACCGGCTAACGCCACTTTGACTCTACCTAGATTTTGAGTTGGGTTGGAAAAATCTCCTCCACCCAATAAGAAACCAGGATTAGTAGAAATTATACCAATAATATGATGCAAATCATTTAAAGTACACTTTTTTACACCTTCTAGCACCGTTGAATCACTACAAACTACATCACCGTCGGTTGGACAACTGCCATTATCAGAACAGGAACCATTAATAGGATATGTTTCAGCCAAGTCTAAGGTAGTGCTAGCAGTTATATAGGAAGTGGCTCTTATAAACCCATTGGTACCAATAGCTCCATTAGCTATATCGCCAGCATCTATTCTTAATTTATAAGAAGTGCCACCAAAAGAAGTGGTATTGATGCTGACGTTACCATTGGACAAAATAGTAAAGATTGAGGAGTTGGTACTGGAAGAAATTTGAAAAAGTGCTCCTCCAGTTAAATTTGTATTAATTGATATAGGACCATTACTGTTCAAACCTCCGCCGACATTTATGGCGCTATTCACAAATAAATTATTTCCAACATCAACATTCTCCCAAACAGTCAGGTCGTTGGAATTGATATTTCCTATACTGGCGGAGCTTATATCAGCTCCCTTAATATCTAAGATGGCCAGATTAGTCGAATTTACGGAAGCTACATAAGCATATTTTCCAGAAATAAAAACTGACAAAGGACCGTTTGTCATACTACTACTGTAACTCCCCACCACCCTTAAAGTACTAGTAGTAGAAATATCCACAATAGAGATCCTGTCACCATTATTTGAAGCTACATAAGCATATTTTCCAGAAACATATACGCTTTTAGAATCATCTAAATTTACAGCATCTATCAAACCAGCTGATACCACCGGTGTAGTCGGATCTGAAATATCCACTACTGCCAATGACTTAGAAAAAAAGCTCGCCACATAAGCATAATTCCCGGAAACATATACTGAATAAGCTCCATTCATATTTGTTGAATCAGCAATTGACCCTACAATTGTAGGCGCTGTCGGAGTAGAAACATCAATAACTACCAAATAATTATTGTCACTACTAACGGCATAAGCATATTTTCCTCTTACATAAATTCCTTTGACTGAAGATAGCTTGTTAGTATCTCTCACACTTCCAACAACTCTTGGGCTAGCAGGATTGGCTATATCCACGACTGCCACTGTACTTGTTCCATTGCTAGCAATATAAGCATATTGTCCGGATACATACATCGACGCCGGGTTCGTTAAGACGCTATCACTAGTGACTGTACCAACAATCGACATCAATTTTGGATTGGAAATATCTACTACATTTAAAGTATTTGCACTATTGGCAACAACATAGGCATATTTCCCAGCCACTACCAACGATCTATCAAATGCCCCAGTTGTTCCACTAATACTTAAATAACTTATTGCAGTCGGATTAGCCTTATTATCTACATTTATACTTACCAAACCATTATTTGTAAGTACATAGGCATATTTCCCAGCCACATAAACTGATCTGGCCGCCGGCGTACTATCAAAGATCAAAGATCCAACCAAAGTAGGATTAGCTGGTGTATCTACCAATAAAGTGCCATCATACAAATGCAACTTTTGCTGTGGAGTGCTGGTACCAATTCCTACTTTTCCGTCCCCCAAAATATCTACTACCGGAGAAGAGGAAGCGGAAATACTAAATAAAGAAGTTGTGGTGTAGGAAGAAAAATTTATGGATAAAGGACCGTTGGATAAAATTCCACCTAAACCAACATTTAAACCACTGCGTACCGATATATTATTTCCTATTTCAACATTTTCCCAAACTGTCAAATTATTGGTCGACACACTTCCAATATTAGCCGCTGTTATATCGGCGCCCTTTATATCTAAAATACTAATACCTGAACTACCATTGGAAATATAAGCATATTTTCCTACTATGGTTAATGACTTGGTTTCATTTAGAGCATAGCTTCCCACTATAGAAAAAGAGCCGGGATTAAAAATATAAAAAGTGGTGGTGTCAATCGCATACAAATAATTACCTGAGAAGAAAACACCTTGGGCCGCATTTGTGGTAGAAAAAGTATCGGTTTGAACAGTGGAAGTAGGATTAGAAATATTATAAGCAATAATATTATTGGTAGAAGTATTGAAAGATACATAAGCATAACGCCCAATTACATGGACACTATTGGCTAACCCCGAACCAGTGGAAGTAACTATAAAAGGGTTTACCGGATCACTAATATCAACTACTTTAAATCCTCCGCCATAATCTGCCACATAAGCGTATTTACCACGGATATATATATCGTCAGCTGAGGTAGCGCTAATAGTAGAAACTAAAATTGGATTATAAGGATTGGACACATCAATTATTCTGATACCACCAGTTTGATCTGCCACATAAGCGTATTTACCCGAAACATACACTGAGACCGAATTCCCCGAAGTGTCATAACTGCCCACCAACCTTGGAATACCTGGATTTTCTATATCTATTATCAATAGACCACTAGTATCATCTGCCACATAAGCATACCGACCAACTATCTCTACATCATAAGCGATACCAAAAGTATCATAAGTACTAACTAAGGCGGGAGAAAGAGGAAAAGACATATCAAAAATTTCTAGTCCACTAGCGCCATCCGCTACATAAGCGTATTTTCCAGAAACTTTTATGTTCAATGCGTTGCCGCTAGTATTATAAGACCCAACCGCCGTAGGATTAACCGGACCATCTATTCTCAAATTACCATTATAAATATGCAATCTTTCTTCCGGAGTAGTGGTACCTATACCTAGATATCCACTAAAAGTGGCAGTTGCAAAAGTACTGGTAGCAGAAAAAGTATTATTACCGGTAAAAGTTTGATTGCCGGCCAAAAAAGCCAAAGTTGAAGAATTGGACAAATCATTTGTGCTAATTGTACTGGTTGACCAAACCCCAGCCGTTAATTTTATAAACCCAGTCCAACCAGATGAATTCTGGCCTGTACCTCCATACACGCTAGATACAGCTGTACCATTCCAAGTGCCGGAAGCGACTGTGCCAAAATAAGAATTGCCAGTTATACGCAGCATACCGCCAATAGTAGTGGTATTTGTAACATTTAAATGCCCGATAGTTGAACTTGCAATAGTCGTAGTAGCTAATACGCCACTGCCGAGCACTGTTAAATCGGTTAAGGTGGCAGTTCCTGAGGAGGTTAAAAACAAAATTCTACCATTAATAAAATTTAAATTTGTGCCATTAACATCGGTAGAATTTAGAGTAGACAGAGTAGTAGTGGCCAAATTTGATTCTCCCGTCACCACTAGAGCAGTAGAGGTAACATTTTTAAAATTTAAATTACCACTAGCATCGGCTACGGGAATATAAGCAAATGTTTGTGGTGTTGCGGTAGCGCTAATACCATCTAAGTATTTGGCATTAAAGGCATAAGGAGCAGCCGTCAAACGTTTACGTGGAGACAAGGTTTCTGAGCCAATAATTACTTCCAAATAAACCGATGAGTTATTTTTAAATACCGCGGGATCCAAAGAGTTGGTGCCAGTATCCCCTAAATTAATCGTAAAGAAGCCATTGCTTACCGTAGTGCTTACTGCTGTTGGGGTGCCTATAGTACCGGAAGCGGTATATAGAGCCGTTCCAGAAGTTAAAGCATCATATAAAACAAATTTTATTGATTGGGTGGTAGTAGCGGTAGAACCATTTACTAATAATTTTCCCTGATAAGTAACTACTGCCGGCGCATCAGCGGCCAAGGCCAAATTTTTTCCAATAAAAGCCAACAAAGAGAACAAAAACAAAAAGACAGCCGTATACCAAAAATTACGGTTTCTTTCCCCCTGTTTTATTTTCGCTACCTTCTCATCCATAAAAAATTATCTCCTCTATTATACAACTTTTTTTGTAATTTTAGAATCAAAAATGTGCATAACTTTATCTTTATTTTTTCTGTAAACCAATATCTTCTGCCACCGTCTCTACTTCTTTACCTTTCAGGTCGATAACCTCGGTTTTTTGCGGCTGATAACCGTCTCGATCATAAGAAATATAATATTGATTTTCACCAGCAACAAAATAATATTTTCCATCAGCGCTGGTGATTTCCGTAGCCACTAATTTGTTGAATTTAGAATCAAACAGGCGTGCCACCACGTTGCCTAAAGGTTTTTTATTGCCATCATCATAGACAATACCCCAACCTTTGGCTGCGGGTGCCTTTGAAAGACGTTTAAAGACAAAAGTCATACCCAAATGAACACCAAGCAATACCCACATATACCAAGTAGGAGATATATATAAAGCCACGGCTGTAACTATTAAACCCAGCCACGAAACTACCGCTTGAATGTGGCGCATAGCTTTGATTAAAATCAGTTTTCTTGGAGTTTTTATTTCTTGACCAGCTGGATCTAGCGGAATATTGGCAGTAATTACGGTCGCCGCTTCGTTTACTACTATTTCTTCACCATGATAAATATCTGATTTTTGACCATCTACTTGAAAATCCTTTAGCAAATTTGAAGGAAATAAAAAGTTGCCCTTCTTAACTTCCAAACGATATTTACCGGTATTTACCACAAAAAAATAGCGGCCATCGGAACTAGTAACTTTGGTTTGAAAAATTTTCCCGGTTTCAAGATTAATTAAACGTATTATTGCCAAATCTACCGGCAATTTACTCAAAGAATTATAAACTGTGCCCCATTTTTCTCTTTTACCTCGTCCCAGAAGCAAAACCGGTTGTAAGAATAAAAATCTAAACAGCGGTAAGATATCTGCCCAGGAAATTATGGTGGCGGTACTAACGGCGGCTACACCTACCGCCGAAGGAGCCACTTTCGTAGCCGCTTCTTTTACAGCCGGATCAGCGGCCACTTCTTGCACCACTTTGGCCGCATCACCAATTTTTTGCACTGCCCTGACAGCTGAAGCTTTGGTTTTAGCAGTCAAATTATTGACTACATTAGCCACATTTTTCCCCAACGGTGCATTGGGATCAATCACATCAATTAATTTCTCGGGAATTTTAACCAAAGTAACCGACTGATTAATAATATTATTATTTATGGAAAAATCAGGACTTTTATATTCATAAAAACCATTCTTTCTGACCACCAGATAAAACCGGCCGTTTGGCACCATCCAACCGGCTTGAGCGGAATCATTGGATATGATTGGATTAGACTGACCAAAAATAGAAGCTGGAAATACCTCGCTATTCTCTTTGTAGAGAACAATATCTGCCCCGGAAACTTTTTTACCATCGCCGTCTTGAATTTGACCTAGCGCTACCGACTGTAAATTTATTCCCAAAGAATCAAACTGAGTAGTACCGTAATTTATTTCTACAAAGGCTTGTTTACTACCGCTAAGTGGAAATAAACTATCAGCAAAATAAGTATCACCACTAGCATTTAAAACAAACTGGTGTTTTTCACTATCGCCAATTCGCAAAATAAAACTTGTCGGAACTCCTACCAAAGCGCTCTTGCGAATATGTAAACTTAAATTACTTCCCGCTAGACCAGATATTATATTACCATCCGGCAAAAGCTCAATTTGATGGCTGCCGGCAAAAAATCTGACTTTATTTAAAACTAGCTGCTGGATACCAGGCAATGTATCTTTAGGGGGACTATATTCATCGGAATCACTGACACTACTACAGCCGGCATCGGATGGAAAATCGATCACTCCATCACTATCATTATCAATACCATCACCACAGGCTGCTGCGGCCCCAATTTTACTGGTAGAAGTCGGAACTTTTACTTCACAATTCTGATCGTTTATACAAGCAGTATCGGCACAATCTATTTTAGTATTTTCATCATCATCAATATTATTGTTACAAATTTCTGCTTTGACAACCTTACAACTCTGATAATTGGCACATCCCTGATCAGAACAATCTATTTTACCATCACTGTTATCATCAATACCATTGGTACAAATTTCCGGTATGACTTGAGCCAATTTGCCTGAAACAAAAACACCGGGACTATAATTACCCGATTCATCATACGAAAAAATCGTATAATAATAAGTAGTATTGGCCGATACAGCAGTATCACTATAACTTATTGATCCCCCATTATATACAGTCGTGGCCCCACTATCGTTGGGCGTGACAGCCTGTGAATTGATTTTACGCAAAACTTTTACACCAATAAAATCAGGAGTAAAAGATAAGGAAGGATTTGTCCAACTGAGCGCCAAATAACTGGTACCGGTAGCAATACTCAAACCAGAAACATCGGGTGGCGGTACACTATCTTTTGAAGTTTTAAAATTTAAAATAATTGAGCTGGTACTATTTAAAAAGCTGTCGGTGGCAATAATTTTAAAAAAATAAGTAGTGCTGGGTGATAAACCCAGCAAAGTTACGGCGTGGGCGATCTTAGCACTACCACCATCTGAAGCACCGCTTCCAAATCCGGTTGTTAGGCCATAATTTATTTGTACGGTAGTATTTTCATTGGTATTAAAATTTATTACGGCTGTATTTTGAGCAGAATTAATTGAAATACTGGAAATATTTGGTGCCACATTATCTCCTGCCGCACCAGCCAAAGTTTGAAAACTGCCGGTATAGTTAGTACTCTGAGCGGCACTATCAACAACCGTAATTTTATAAAAATAAACTGTACTACTAGAAAGACCACTCAAATTAACACCATAGGTTCCATTTACCGTGCCGGTTTGACCATATGAAGTATTCAAACCATATACAAAACTGGCGCTAGATATAGAATGATCGTCGCTGGCCGACCAACTTACAATAGCTGAATTATTTGTAGCCGTACTACTAGCACTACTGATACTAGGAGCGTTGTCAGTTGGAGGCGGATTACAATTACCAACACAACCGCTGCTTGCCGGTACCACTACCCTCACATTCACTCCTTGATCTTCAGCGAAAGCTTTACCGCCACCAAAAAATAAGCCTACTAAAAATAAACTGATTGATAAAAAAATTAGTTGTTTATTACGCCACGACATTTTTCTTTTTCTTAATAACAAAAAATAATAATAACAAAATAAATAAACCAACTATAAACCATACCGGTAAATACCAAAAATTAACACTGGCATTTACTGTCTGATGAGTAAGTCCATAGACAATTTGAATATCGGCACGATAAAATCCAGGTAAAATAAAATTATTTTCTATTGATAAATTTAAATTGGCAGTACGATCGGATTGGGCCAACAAAGCATTGCCCATACTAAAAACTTTTTTACCGCGATATTGTCCAAAATAAAATAAATCTTCATTGCTTTTTAAATCTAAACCAATATTACCTCTATTTCTAACCAAAAACTCAGAAAACCATTTTTTATCAAAAAAAATTTTCTTTACAGGAGAAAAATTTTCTATTGATAAATTTTCTTGAGCCGTGCCGGCTACTTGTAGATTTAAAATAGTTACCAACTGAGCGGACACAGACTTTCCATCTTTTTGTCTGACCCCCAAACCTAAATAATGAGCGCCCGGAGGAGTATTAAGCGGAACACTGGCACTAAAAATTACCAATGCGGTTTCTCCGCCCGATAAAACCACACTATTTACCGTTGGTTCAAACCAATTTTCGGCTATATCAATATTATTATCAAAAACTGTTCTACCTAACTGATCTTGTCTTAATCCCAATATAACCGGTACAAAAATACCGCTCCGCGTAGAATCATTTTTTATTCTCACTTCCCAACTCTTATTATCACCGGGCGCCAGAGTAGCGGTATATTTTAAAGGACTAACGGAAAAAGCCTGAGCAAAAAATGAGTAACCAAATATACCCCACAAAAAAAACAAAATTACCAAAGATTTTTTTATCATATTAATTGGCTGCCAAGGTTACAACTATATCTTGTGAGTAAGTTTGGACCGTAGTATTGGACGAACGAATCGCTTTAAAAGTCAGGGTGGTTTGATCGTTGGCAGGAGCAGAGAAAGATGACAGCACCAACCCATTTACTACGGCCGCGTCAGTTACATAAGCAGCATGAGATCCGCTCACGGCCAAACCGTATTCTTCCACGCTTCCAACTCCATCTACCGCTCCATCCGTCACAGCCGTTAGCGAACTACCACTTACTCCGGAAATTGAAAAAGTATAACCAGTATCTGAATTGGCCGCAATAACAGCCACCAAATTCTGGCTAGCCACTGCTCCAACGGCCAGTTGTCCAAAATCAATACTCGAAGAATCTAGACTCAAAGTAAGCGTTCCGCTATCCATTCCTTCATACCCAGCCTTCACTTGATAGCTAGTACTAGTACTACTTCCGATGGCCACTTCACCACCGATACTATCTTGCAAATTAAAACTAGTGCTACTAGCCAACCCACCCCCATAATCCAAAGAATCGGCATAAATATAATAATTAGTAGAAGACATTGCCGCTTCCACAATATTAGGCAAAAAAATAATTAATGAAACTACCACTAACGTTTTAAAAAAACGCATAATTTTATTTTTTCTTATTTATTTTTCCGCTTTCGGCTTGGTCTGGATCAATGACAGTCGCGCCAATCAAACTTTGAATTTTTTTAGAAATATCTTGATTACCAGGATTAAGATCACGCACTCGATAGTAATACTGTAAAGCTAAAGTCTTATCACCGCGCAATTCATACCATAAACCTAAACTATAAAGAGCGTTGGAATAATTTGGCTGTGCCTCAATTACCGCCAACCAAATTTTTTGAGCTTGATCCCTATCGCCTTGCCCGTTACGATTATATAGTAAACGACCATAGTTATATAAAATCTCAGGATTTGCTTGTTTATTATTAATTAATTTTTCGTAGAGTTCTATTGCCTGGCTATTTTTTTGTGTCTGTTCGTAAGCATTAGCCAAACCCACATACGCGCTATAATAATCAACTTTTAGATCAACCGCCTTTTGATAACTTTTCAAAGCATCTTCCCATTTGGATTGAGCTACATAACTATTGCCCAAACGCCAATAGTGAACCGGATTAGTAGGCTCCAAAATAATTACTTGCTGCAAAGTTTTTATAGCCCAATCTCGCGCTTCTGGTACTAAAGCGGCAACATTTTCATACATAGTGGCTAAATTTTCCCACAGACTTACGGACTGAGGTGATAAATCAGTTGCTATTTTGGCTTCATTTACGGCTTGAGCCATCAAAGCGCTCACCTTTTGTACATCTGGTTTGGAATTTTTTGTCTCTTCTACCGCTTCATTAAGATATATTTGAGCTAAAGCCGCATGATACACATCGGAATTTGATCGCTTATCAACCGCCTCTTTAAGATATTGTTCCGCCACAAAAGGATCACTTGCACGCAAACCTTTGGCATAAGCGATCTCACCCCAATATAGACGAACTCCCCAAATACTTATCATTATCAAGGCAGTGATTGCCACAATCAGACCGAAAGAAAAAGACAAACTATACTGCGGTGTATCTTCAAGCTCCCAATCATAGGCCGTGACAAAATTACGATGGTAAAATGAAAAGCCAGACATACCCAAAGCTAACAATAAAAACAATAATACCCAAATCACCTGATTATAAAAAATAAATAAAGCACTACCACTCAAAACTATTAAAGCTATTACTACTAAAAAATTTTCAAACAATACATCACTGGTTTTAAACCTAATATTTCGATTCGAAGCGGCTCTAACTTTATTCCATGCGGTCAAAGCATGTCCAAAAAATAATAATATTAAAAAGATAAAAACGATTGGTAACAACAAACCATTTTCTGCCACCAATCCCAACACAGTGTTATACGGCTGAGAAAAACGCAAGGACCAAGCAACGCTATCGGAATTAAATATTACATCACGAAATTTGGAAAAATCCACTCCAAAAGAACCCGATCCGGTTCCGAGTAAAAATGGTTTTATGCCAGATAATAAAGTATCATAGGTCACCGACCAAGAGGATTTAAATCCCAAGGCTACTTCGGCCGGAATATTAACTTGCATAATTTTTGGCACACCAAAAATTATGACTATAATCGTCAAAACTAAACAACTAAACAAAACTGATAGCCAGGAAAGACGGGTTTCTCGCAAAAAGCTTACTCCCAGCATCAAGAGTAAAACCAAGGAAGCCAACAGAATCCACCAGAGAATTTTGAAATTTAAAATTACTAACACCGCCAAAGCCATTAGCCCAATCACAGCATAAATTATTGATCTATTAATAGGTAATTCTTTTTTAATCAACTGACCAAACGATAAAATAAAAACCATTATCACAAATAAGCCAAACAGACTATTTAAAACATCTACAGTATTAAATACGGACCCAAACCAAGTATTTAAAAAATTTAATTTTAAAACTGACTTGAGAATAAAAAATATCATGGATAAAAACCCCGCTGCCAAAAATACATCTACCAAACCACGCCATAATTTCTCAGTTCTAACAAAATTTATAATCAAATAATAAAAAACTATACCAAAAAATAAAGAAATATAGCTTAAAGAGAAAAAATCGGATCGACCAAAAAAACTATCATAGGTATTGATTGAAAACACCGCTGACAATAGACCAATAGCCAAAATAATTAACAACGGCTTATCCAAAACAGTTTTATGAAAATTAAATTTTTTAGTCAAGACAAATTTTAATATCAATAAAATAACATTTATGAGCACCAAACCACCAAACACATACTGTTTTGGTATGATATAAAAATTACTTAAATTTCTATCCAAAAAAAGCGGCACAACCAAAACATTTAAGGCTAAAAAAATATAGGACAGCAGGTCGATGACCTTGGCAGCACGCGGTTGGATTAACATAAAAAATAATACTCTTAAAAATATTTTCAATACTAATATTATACCATACTGGACCTTATTTTGGTATGTTAATAAATAAAAAGTTACATAAATTTATATACCTTTTTATTTAGAAAATATTTTGTTTAAAATAAATGGAAAAAATGATTATAAAATTCTAACTGAGCACAATAACAATCCAGCGATCTTATTAGTTAGAACCTGGGCATGATTTTTAAACTCTTTACTTATGCTTTTATAATCAAATAGTTATCTTTTATTTTAGCACCTTTAATATAGGTTAATAATTCTTCCACACATTAAAAATAATTGTTTCACGTAAAACTTTTTTAAGGGAATATTATATGGATTTAAGCAATTATAACAGTCCCAGCATTTCCAATAACTCTTTTAGCTGTTTCCAAACAATAATTACAGAGATATCGAATGTTTCACGTAAAACACTGAAAATAATCAATAAATCAACTACATATTATAAATTTGTATAGACTAGTGTATACAAATCCACTTTTACTCAAAGTTATCCCCTTTTTTATCCACAAAAACAAAAAATAGGGTTAATGACCCTATTTTCACTACAAACAAATTGGTCTTTGTAGAAAACCTTTAAACTACCATTACCCTACGGGACTCTCCAATCCTGATTGGTGGACCTGAGGGGAATCGAACCCCTTACCTCAGCAATGCGAATGCTGCGCTCTACCAAATGAGCTACAGGCCCATTTATATACGCCATATCACCCTCGCTTCGCTCCTTAATTGTGCCCCCAGCAGAATGTCACGCGTCGTTGCACTCCTTTCATGAAAACCTTCTGGTTTTCATGGGCTTTCCTCAGCAATGTGGGGAAATACTTTCCCCACCACCCCTTTGTTCGATTCATGCTGGGACCACTTTTGTGCCCCCAGCATGAATCGAACACACATTTTGCCCTTAGGACGGGCCTGTTCTATCCATTGAACTATGGGGGCGAGAAATAATAGGCTTATTCTACAGCACCTTTTGGGTTTTGGCAAGAATAATGACAAAGTATTATAATAATGCTACTATACCACCACTAAATAAATGATATGACAAATATTATATTAATCATCGTCGCAATGGCCTTATTTACCGCCTTGCTCTTCCTATATAATAAGCTAAAAGAATTACAGAAACCAAAAGGGGATGAAAACCTGTTTGTTTTGCTCCAGAGCCAAATTCAGGATCTTGGCCGTCAGATGGAAAAGAAAATAGGTGACAATCATCAGGCAATGAACGTCCATCAGACCAACATGCACCAGGCCATCCAAGGACAATTTGGTCAGAGCGCCAAGATAATTGCCGAAGTGACGGAAAAACTTACCAAGCTGGATGAAACTAACAAACAAATCATGGGATTTGCCGACCAACTTCAGGATCTGGAAAATATCTTACAGAATCCAAAACACCGTGGCATACTAGGGGAGTACTATCTGGAAAATGTTTTAAAAAATGTTTTACCTCCAGGCAGCTACCAAATGCAATATAAATTTGAAAATGGAGATATCGTGGACGCTGTAGTTTTTGTAAAAGAGAAAGTCATACCAATTGACTCCAAGTTTAGTTTAGAAAATTACAACCGTGCCGTGAGCGAAAAAGATCCACAAAGAAAATTGGAACTAGAGGCGCTATTTAAAGCGGATCTAAAAAATCGCATCAATGAAACCAGTAAATATATCAAACCAAAAGAAGGCACTATGGACTTCGCCTTCATGTTTATACCTTCCGAAGGAATTTATTATGATCTCTTGGTGAATCAAGTCGGCACGCTCAAAACCAACACTCAAGATCTGATTGAATACGCTTTTAAAGAAAAACACGTGGTAATTGTTTCACCAACTTCTTTCTTGGCCTACCTACAAACAGTGCTTCAAGGCTTGCGCGCTATGCAAATAGAGGAGTCGGCCAAAGAAATTCGACAGAGAGTAGAGGAGCTCAACAAACATTTACTGGCTTATGATGAATACCTAAAAAAACTTGGCGCTAATTTATCTACCACGGTAAATAGCTACAACACTGTCTACAAAGAATTTAATAAGATTGATAAAGATGTAGTGAGAATAGTAGGTGCCGAGAAAAAAATTGAACCTCTCTATATAGAGAAACCTGTTTTAGAAGAATAATTGGTAGTTACAAAATAATTAAAAACAAAAACACCCTATAATTTTTACCACATAAAAGTGAGCCCCTAATTGGCGTAAGTAAATTTGAGTGGTGTCCCGACAGAGTCGGGACAATGGCCCTACCCTTAGGGCCATAACGAAAATTTATAGCCAATTATGCGAACTTTTATCAGGTAAAAATTATAGGGTGTTTTTGTTTTTAATTATTTTTATTCTTCCTTAATTTCAACAGACATTATCACAGTTGGATTCACCGGTGTAGAGGCTTCTCCAAACATTCCTGGTTTTACCTGACTTTCAGCAATTTTATCTACCGCATCCATACCGCTAGTGACTTTTCCAAAAATTACATAGTTTGGAGGCAGGGGATAATCGGCATGCATAACAAAGAATTGACTGCCGTTGGTGTTTGGACCGGAATTTGCCATCGCTACTGTACCGCGAGTATATTCTCCATCAAATTTTTCATCGGCAAATTTGTATCCCGGGCCACCAGTGCCATTACCCAATGGATCGCCGCCTTGGATCATAAAACCCTTAATCACACGATGAAAAACAGTCTTGTCATAAAATCCTTTACGCGCCAAAGTAACAAAATTTTCTACTGTCTTTGGTGTCTGACCTAAATTAAAAGTAATGGTAAAGTCACCGTTACTAGTGTGGACCTCGGCCAAATATTGCTTTTTCTCATCAAAATTTTCCATAGTTTTTTTCTTATTTAAATTATTAGTGGAAGTAATAGTTTTATTAGCTACTGCCTGGCCAGTGTTGGCTTCTAGCATATTACCAGTACTCGTAGCATAATTCAAGACCTGGCTCTGCTCCGGTTTATCTGGATTTTTTGTTTCTATTTTGGCGCCACAGCCGGCCAAAAAAGGTGACACCAACAACATTACCGGTATTATCAAAAATTTCTTTTCCATAAAAAATTAATTAATATTTTTTAATTGTTTTCTTAAAATTTGCCAATGCGGAATCGTACGCGCCACCAATTTCCAAAAATTCCGGCCGTGATTCATCTGGGATAAATGTGACAGCTCATGCGCCACAATATACTCCGCCAACTCATTGGACAAGTATATCATTTTATAATTAAAATTCAAATTTCCCTGTTTGGAACAACTGCCCCAGCGACTGCTCATATTTTTTATACTTACCTTGCCGTGTTTAAAACCATACACGGCGTTGAGCTCGGCGATTTTATCGCGCACCAAATGCAAAGCCTTACTTTTATTGAGCAAAAAATCTTTATTGCCAGAAGGAAAAATACTTTTCTCAGCTTTATCTGCATGTTGTCTCAATTTTTCCAAAACCCAATTCGCATTATGCGATAAAAACTTTTCCGCTTGCTTGGCCGAAACAAACAGCGGGGCGGTCACAGCAACCTTACCATCTCTTCTCACGGAGATGCGCAAAGAACGCGACCGACGCAAACGCTTAAAAGTATAATCTATTTTGTAATTATCAATAACTATCTGCACACAACTATGTCAACAAAATTAAACCAACCATCACTATCAAAAAAGCGGTCAATTTTATAATCAAATTTTTCTTATCCAAAGATTCGGCAATAAATCCAGGAAATATTTTGGCGGCTACAAGCGATAAAAGGAATACAAACAACACTTGAAAACCTTCAAATGAATAAACCAGTGACCCTGGTTTTAGGGATAGCGCCCATTGGTTGAATAAAGTGCCGACATTGGTTATAGCCACCACTGCCAAAAATATCAAAAAAAACTTTACGGAACCATTCTTAACATCTTTCACCAAATCATTACGCACCTCGCGATAACCCAAACAAACCAATACCATCAGAGCATTCAGTAATGTTACCCAGAAAAAAATCGAATAAAAACTTAATTCTTTGGTAAGAAAACGGATTACCACTGCATAAGCAGAATACAAAATACAAGCGACAATCATGAGCCAAAAAGCTTTGGACAATTTAAAAGAGGAGGCTTCATTTTTTAACGATGCTACCACCGCACCACTGATCAAAAACAACATTGCCACTAGCTCTCGTCCGGAAATCTTGTCCCCAATTAAAAGCCATCCCAATATTAAAGTAAAAATTGGAATCGTGTTCCATAATATATTAAGACGCGTCACTTCTTCTATTTTCATAGCCTTAATATAAGGAAGTGTCCCTAGAGTATAAAGCGCGCTGGCCAACAACAGCCACCCTATGAGTGGAGTAGTAGGTATAAAAATATAACGATGAGGGATAAACGGAAGAGATATCACACTCAAAACCATTATTAAGATCAGAAAAACATAAGGATTTTTTACTTTTGATCCAATCACTACTTTCGTATAAACATTTTCTATCGCCCAAGAAAAATGAGAAGCCAGCACTAAAAATATCCAAGACATAATCGAAAAATTATTTTTTCAATGGGTGCAGGTGGGCGGCGATACCAATTGAGACAGCAATAATTACCATATTTTTTATAATATATTGCCCCTCCAAGGTTGGCACCAAAAATTGCGACCAGGTCTGAGACGATAATAAAAATAACGGCATCACAGTAGTCATCATATGCGCCAAAAGCATCGGGATTACCAATCTTTCCAGTCCCTTGATAAGAAATAATACACCAATAATCATTTCAAAAAAACCAAACCCTACCACAAACTGATCAGGTTGGACAAATGGAATAGTGCGCGACAATAAATCCTTCACCAAACCGGAAGCCGGGCTAAATCCCAAGACCTTCAAAATTCCAAACCAAAAAAATACTATAAATATAGAAAAGCGCGCGAACGGCATTGAAATCTCCTTGGCAAAATTAATAAATTTAACATCTATGGACTGTATAGTCATACGGTAAATAAAGGATTTAATCCAATTTATTATATAATAAAAACAGCCCTTTGAACAGGCTGTTTTTTATGATTGAACACTATTTATTCGGCGAAGACAATTTAAAAAACCCATAGGTAAATGGCAGTCCTGGTATTATCCGCACATGGACTTTGCCCAGATACTCAGTCGGGCTTATTTGCACAATTTCATCCAAGATAGAGCGTAACCAAAAAGGATTACCGGCGATATCATAATCAATTTTAAAAACTTCCAAATTTTTGTCACGCAAACCAGGGCCATAGGCCGTAACAAACGGATATTTTTCGACTTCATTGCCTTGCGCGTTTTCAAAAATATTTATACCGGAGTGATTGGTAGCATTAAACTTTTTTCCTTGCCAGGAAACCTTGCGACCATCCACCGTCCCTTTATACAATCCATCCGGAGCAAGCTTCGGCGATTGGCCCGCAAAAAATATCGCCTGGTTGGCCGAATGTTCCACCTGCCAGGTTCTCAAAAAAGAAACTACTAACAAAATTAAGATTAGACCAAATATTGCTTTGATAAATTTAAACATAATGAAATATTATTTTTATTATTATAACATAAAAAAGCCTAAAACAACTAAAAACAAAAATCCACCCCTGAAGGTGGACTTTGCAAAATTATTTTTTGTTCTTTTTTGGTTTCTTTTTTTCTTTCTTTTGGGAATTGTTTCCTTTGGCCATATGAATATATTAATTAAATTAATAATTTAATTATACCACAAAAACTAAAACAAAAAAACTCCTTAATTAAAAAGGAGTTTTTGGCTTGGCGGAGAGGGTGGGAGTCGAACCCACGAGACCATCGCTGGCCTACCGCTTTTCGAGAGCGGCACTTTCAACCACTCAGACACCTCTCCAAGATAAGGACATCATATATAAAAAACCTGGATTTGTCCACAGTATTGGCAAGTTTAGGTAGATGGAACTGTATGCAGAAAATGAAGAGATTTAAAAATAATTTTTTCTAGTTAAACAATCGATCATAATCATTCAAGAGCAATATTTTAAGAAAATGATCCAACACCAAGAAATTTTCTCCAGTTGGATTTTCTTCATACAGCTCTACAGCCCAAAAAAATATATAGATCGCATATCCTCTTAATGCCACTTTGATATACTCATTCTCTTTTTTAACGCTAAAAGGGCTTTCACCATATGCCTTTTGATAACTACTTAAAGCAAGCTTTATCCTATCTTTTCTAAATTGACCTCCTAGTTTACCGCCATAATAATAGCACGATTGCCCAATTCCAGAAGCCAAATCACTAAACCGAGAGTCATGGCGCGCCCAATCAAAATCAAATAGAGCTACTACTTTATTATTAACATAATTCACATTACCGGGGTGAAAATCAAAATGCACTAATTGTTTTGGCAAGGAGTCATAATCTGTTTGTATGAATTCTTTACGTGTCTGCGCAATAAATCTTAAAATATCTTGATAATTTTTTAAAATTAATTTTTTAGCGGTCGATTCCGGCAAACTTTTGTATAATTTACGAAGTAAGGTTGGCCCATTTTTTACAAAATACCATAAGGGCTTATTGGCCACACTATTTAAACGAGAAAATTTTTCCACCGCTATGCCAAAAGACGCAATTGTTTTAAAAAAATTCTCAATTCTCTTAGGAGTAAAACCTTTTAGATTATTCCAACTAGCCTTGATGCTACCGGGCATAAAAGTTTGCACCGTAAAAAAAACTTTGTTATACACAGTTATATCTTCTCCATTTAAGTTGCGAACGATTTGAGGGGTGGCGGCAAAATGATGGGAAGCTAGGTACTCCAACAGTTTCACTTCCAATTTAATATGTGCCAAAGAAGTGGTTGGATTGGATTTACGCAAAACCAATTTTGTTTTCCCGATAGTAATAAAATATATTTTGTTTACAAAACCATTGGTATCCCTGACAATTTTTAAATTATCTAAATTAAGTCCATAAAGGACTAGAACTGACAGTACCTCCCGCATCTCAATTTTATTTATTATAGACATAATAGCAGTAATATAACAAAATTACCTTCAATTTTCAAGGTAATTTTAATGCGGTGTGTCGTAGACCAAGTTCGCACCGAGATTGCCTTATTTTAAGGCATTTGTCAATTTGCATAGAAAAGTCCCCGGGGTTATTCCACCGGGGACTATTCATACTTAATTATATTACTTCAGAATCAGCACTAACTACATTCTTACCAAACCGATAGAACAACGATGGGGTCAAGAACAGTGAAATGATTGTTGAAGAAGTTAATCCACCAAAAATAACTACTGCTAATGGATGCAACATCTCTTTACCGGGGTCTTCACCAGCTAGCAAGAAAGGAATGAGTGCTAAGAGCGCAGTGAGCGCAGTCATGAGTACGGGCACTACACGATCAAGTGTCCCTTTAATAATAGTATCTGGCACAAACGGTAGTTTTTCTTGCTTCACCAAGTGTAAACAGTGTGTTATAAGCATAATACCGTTGCGTGAAACAATACCTGCTAACGAGATAAAACCGATCATATGTGCCAAACTTACCACACCACCCGTAAGCCATACTCCAATCATACCGCCAATAAATGCCGTAGGAATATTGATCATGATCTGTAAGATAATCGGTGTTGAGCGGAAGGCGTGGTAGAGCACGCCGAAGATAAGGCCAAGCCCAATAATAAATAGGATGATGAGGCGTTGGCTGTTTTCTTTTTGGCTTTTGTAAGTTCCTTCATATGAGAGCGAAACATCGGAAGGCAGTTGTTGTGATTCGAGTGATTGTTTTGCATTTTCGACCGCTCCCACAATATCTTTTCCTTGGTAATTGGCGCTTACCACTAATACACGTCTCCCGCCTTCATGACTTAAACGATTACGACCAGCTTCCAAACGTATGTCAGCTGCTTCGCCAAGCGACTCAATGCCTTCTACAGGCAATGCCAAATCGCGGAGGGCAGAAGCATTACCGCGTGAAGTAATATCAAAACGAGCTACCACATCAACACGGGATGATCCAAGTTGCACTTGACCAACTTGCGCACCAAGCAAACCTTTTTCCAGCACTTCCGCTGTTTCACCACTTGAAAGACCAAGTTGTGCTAATCGGTTGCGATTGGGATAAATACGGAATTCAGGAACCATTACTTCACGTTGTACTTGAGCATTGGTAACTCCTGCCTGTTTCGCTAACTCATCTCTCACTTGTGCTGCAGCAAGCCGTAAAGAAACCAAATCATCTCCAAAGACTTTAACCACTATGGGGGCACGAACGCCAGAGAGTAATTCTTCAAGTTTGTGAGTAATTGGTTGCCCTAAGCCAAAATCAGCATCGGTATAGCTATCAAGTACTTTTTGGATATCGGCAAAGAGACGCTTTCGCTCTTTTTCAAGCCCTGGCTTAAAGGCAACTTGGATTTCACTGGTATTAGCTCCGCTATCGTGCGGATCGGCACCAGCACGGCCGGTTGAGTGGCTCACACGTTGTACTCCAGAAATTTTGCCAATAGCATCTTCAACTTTTGAAGCAAAAGCATTAGAGGTTTCAAGATCAGTGCCAACCGGCATGACGACCCCGATAGTAACAGCGCCCTCATTAAACGGCGGAATACCCTCTTTGCCAGCAAAGGAGTAGAGGCCACCCGCGATGATTAAGCTCACTGCGACACCCGCCATCATAAGCTTTGGATTGGCAATACTCCATCGAATGCCCGGGGTCATACGCCGTTTAATCCACTGCACCAAACGAGTATCTTCGTCTTTTCCTGCTGTAGTTTTTCCGAGGAGAATAGTACAGAGAGCGGGCGTTAAGGTTAAGGACACGGCCAGTGAAGCAACCAGTGAGATAAGGTATGCAAGTCCAAGTGGAGCAAGCAGTCGTCCTTCTACTCCAGGTATGAAAAAGACAGGAAGGAAAACAATCGCAACCAAAATAGTAGCATAGACAATTGAATTTCGCACTTCACTCGAAGCGCGAAAAACCACATCCTTGAATGGTTCTTTCCGACCATTCTTTATCCAATCTTTCATACGGTGGAACACATTTTCCACATCCACAATTGCGTCGTCAACCAGTTCGCCAATTGCTACCGCAATGCCACCAAGCGTCATGACGTTCACCGAAAATCCAAACGATTTGAAGACTATTGCGGTAACCAAGATACTCATCGGAATGGCCGTCAAGGTAATCACGGTCGTACGCACGTTCATCAAGAAGAGAGCCAGAATGATAATTACAAGAATTGTGCCATCACGCAACGCTTCCATTACGTTACTCAAGCCAGCATGTATAAACCATTCCTGTCGGAAAAGATCATTTTTTAGTTCAGTTCCTTCCGGCAAGGTTTTTTGCAAGGTGATTAAGGCCTCATCTACAGCTTTAGTAACGGTCAATGTTTCAGCCTCTGGCTGCTTAACAATACGCAGGATAACTCCGGGCTTGCCATCTATAGTCGCACTACCACGAACAGGGCTTGCGCCCTCAACCACTTGGGCAATATCTGCCAACCGTACCGGTTTTTCATCAAGTTTACCAATACCAATTTCTTTAATTTCATTGATGTTACTTGGTGCAACTAAAATCCGAATAGGATATTCCTGCTGTCCTTGCACCAAAATACCACCACCTCGATTTTTAAGCGCACCCGCCACGTGCTCTACCACCTGATCAATCGTAATATTATAGCGCCGCATTCGCTCGGCATTGAGATTAATCTGCCACTCCCGTACATCACCGCCTAATATAATGACATCGGAAACACCAGGAACGCGAAGGAGCGCAGGTCGAATAGTCCAATCAGCAAGTGTGCGGAGTTGCATTCCATCAATCTTTGGGTTATTGGCTGATAAACCAGCCCACATGATCTCACCCATTACTGAGGCTACAGGCCCAAGCACTGGCTTTACATCGCTTGGTAAGTTAAGCTGTGCTAGGCGTTCCTGGATAATTTGTCGATTACGATACACATCTGATCCCCACTCAAATTCAACCTGCACGATAGACAAACCAAAGGAAGCGGTGCCGCGCACGCGTTCTACACCAGGCGCACCCGCTACAGCTGCCTCAATAGGGATTAAGATAAGACGTTCAATCTCTTCCGGTGCAAGCCCTTCCCCTTCAGCAAATATAGCTACTGTTGGTTTATTCACATCGGGAAGCACATCTACTCGCATCGTGGACAAACTCCAGGTTCCAACTAAAGCAACACCGACTGAAAGAATGACGGTAAACCAGCGATGATTAATCGCCCATAGAATAATTTTATTGAGCATAATAATGGATTATTCGCCATGTGAATGTCCATGACCATCTCCAGCTGGTTCAGTGGTTTCTTTTTTAACCGTCGTAAGTTCAGTGATCGACTGTCCCGTTTTTAAGGTTGGAATAGCTTTAGCGACATACCGCTCTCCCGCATCTAACCCTTCTTCAATTTCTATACGATCACCAATAGCTCTTCCTACATGTACCACACGTGGACGAATAACATTATTTTCCATTACCAACCATACATTCGCTTCACCTTTTTCATTCCACCAAACCGCTGCAAAAGGAACAAGTACGGATCGTGTAGTCATTTCTGAGATGACGCGTACTGAGGCATGTACTGGCCAATCGATCTTTTCCAAAAATTCAGCGTCAGCTACATAGGCTCCATTACTATCTAGCGCCAAGCCAACACCTACAATTTTTGCTTTTTTCCCTTCAAGTGGGAAGCCAGGGCGTTCGACTTTAATTTCTTGACCAGTAATAGGCGTGCGCATATCACTCGGGATTCGGAAACGAATAAACCTGCCTGTTGCTTGGGCACTACTAATACCAGCTAATGGACTATCCGGTGATACTTGGTCACCTACATTCTTAAAGACAACTGATACAACACCGCTTTTAGGTGCCACAATGTTTTGTCCCGCTATACCAGAAGCGATGGAACCGTAGGCTGATTCGGCAGCGCCGACCTCTGACTGAGCTAAGGCGAGTTCTCGATCCAGCTCAGCAATTTTTTGATTAAGTTCTGATTTTTTCTCAGCATACACAGCATCAGCATCAGCTACAGTAATATTTTTTACACCTTTGGCATTCTCAACAGATGCCTTAGCTTCTTTGTACTCATTAAGCACGTCAAGAAATTCAGTTTGGTCAGTACCGATATCGTTTCTTAAGCCATCTAACTTACTAGCGGCAATGCCGTATCCGTCATCAGTTGCTAGAGTAGACAGGAGTAATCTTTGCGCTGCTTTAAGGAAATTAAAGACAGACGCATCAGGAACGGTAGCCGAATTTTTGAGATCATTTCCCAGCGCTATAACGGTATTGTCAAAGTTACTCATAGTATTGGCATCTAGAATGCCGATGTATTTTCTAAGACTGTATGTTCCGTATAACTGATCGGTCTTAAGAGTTATAAAATTCAAACTCATCGCATTAATATAATAGTTTTGAATTTTACGAGCTTGTGCACGCACCTTATCCCGTTTATTTGCCAAGATTCCCTGGGTTGACGAAGCAGACGTCGTACTTGATGTTATCTCTGGAGCAGAACCTACTAATGTTTCTAGATTATTCTCAGCGGCTTTTACCGCCGCATCGCGTGCTAGATCAAGTGATAACTTCAGCTCTTGAAGATTCTGTTTAGAAGTTTGAATATAATTCGCGGTCGCTTCGACGTTAGCCCGAGCTTGAGTAATAGCTTTCTGACGATCAGCAAGAAGAGCTATCAGTTCAGTACTTACGGGACCAGCAGTTAATCTGCCAATCACCTGACCTTGTCTAACAGGACTACCTAATCGTACTCGCCATTCAGCAATTTGTCCTTCTCGAGCCGGATAGATTTGTACATCAGCAGTAGAAAGTATTTCACCTGGCCAGGATATGGTCGAAGCTCCAACGGTTGCTGCGTTACTATCTGCTGCGGTTTCTACGGGCACGTTTAAAGCAACAACCTTCGATTTTTTCTGCATATTTTCCTCCTCACTATTTGATTGTGCGGCAAAAAGACGGCTACCGGCTACCCCCAAAACAACTATAACCAGAGCGCCTAATCCAAACACTTTCAGTGTTAAAAATTGTTTCATATTGTTAGTTATTCTTTTGCCTTGGTGTCATGTCCATGAGAAGTATCACTGTCCTGACCTTGTTCGTTAACATCAAGAGTGATTGGAAATGTCTTTACTGAGCCGCCAATATTAAACTGAGCATACAGCGTATAACGGCCCTTAACCGGGAACTGAGCTTCAAACTGAACTTTACCGTCAACTGGTTTGTTTTCGGTAATAGGATGAACGTGAAAAAAATCGTCTGGATCATTATGACGAAGTAAAACCACATGGCCATAGGCACCCAAGTAAGGATCAATATTTTTTATTGGTTGGCCATTGCTGGTTACGGAGAAAGTAAGCGTGTTGTGTTCGTTGGTTTTTAAGATACCATCTGTTGTTAGAACAGCGCGGTAAGCACTATCTTGAGCTGAAAGATCAGTATTTGGGGTTGGAAAATTTTTAGTTACCGTTTGTCCACCGATAGTTACGGGAACGCGTAGCACAATAGCCTTCTCTTCCTCAGGGGCAATATCAACATAGAGCTGGTACTCACCTTGTTCTATTGAGGCAGTTTTTACCGACCACTTTCCGTTAGCATATTCTGGATGAGTGTGCTGGAAACCTGTCATATCATCCCGCACCATTAAGAAATGCATTTTCTTTTCGTGTTCAACTTTTAAATCGTTTGGCCCAAATTCGTGACCGTCTAATCCGTACAGCTTAAAACTAAATGTTACTTCGCCTGGTTTAAAACTATTTTGATTGTCTAATTCAATACGACTGCCTGCTACTGTAGATAAATGTCCGGCCTTAGCATGTTCTTTGTCTGAGTTAGCACCACTATTTACAGCGCTTCCTTGATCAGCTGTAGGGACGGCTTCGTTAGCGGGCGTTTTTTGCGAGGCGCATCCTGCCCCAACGAGCATAAGAGCGGCGATAATAAATATAAATTTTTTCATAATAAAAATTATTTTTAAAAACAAAAAAAAACAATAACCAAAAGATTATTGTTTTAAACAAAATTTACGAGCGCATGACCATTGATAATTGTTGTTGTGTTTTAAGAGAGTGGTATTGCTCTCTCTGTGGTCCAGGCCATTCACTCAACCGTACGGAAGGAATAAGGCGTTGTGGTAATATAGCTAATGGTAACTTTTCTGTCTTTTCATTATGTAATTGACTGATTCTTGTTTTATTAAGAAGAGTTCGTTTTTCCGACAATTTTTTACCCCCACAGCAGTGATTATCATTGGTATCCAGCGCAGATATAGCGATAGTCTGTTCCACAGGTTCAGTAGTTGTATGCGCAATACAAAGCGAAAAAGTGCCAAAAATAAAAATGACTAATGTGAGAAGTTTAATAGATTTGAATAGCCACTTTTGCATAGAAATATCTGAGTCTTTAGCGTTGATAATTATAATACATAAATATATCTTTGTCAAAAACTTTATGGCAACAAGGGTAAAGTAATTGATTTATAGGATATAGGGGTATATACTATATATGTAGGTGGACATCTATTATTAATTACCCAAAAACTATGGTTGACCAAAAATTAAAAAACCGCGCTCTTCATAGAGCGAAGATCCTCAAAGGTCAATTTGACGGACTTATCAAGGCTATTGAGAAAGAGGAGTATTGCCCTACCCTGCTGGAGCAATCACTCTCTATTCAAAGGTCGCTCAAAAGTCTTGACAGCTTTCTTTTGGAAAACCACCTCCGTTCCCATGTAAAACATCAAATGCAGAGTAAAGGCGAGGACGAGAAGGCTGTCAAAGAATTAATCAGAATCTATAATTTATCAAATAAGTAACATTTATGGAATTCGATTACACTACAACCACAACAAAAGTTTTTGACGAGGCGGTTTTGAGCGTGCAAGACGAAATTGCCAAAGCCGGTATGCGGGTTTTGTATACTCATGATGTGGAAGCAACATTGGCCGAGAAAGGTTTCAAGCGAGAGCCGTTTAAGATTGTGGAGTTTTGCAACGCAAAGTTTGCCAATGAGTTTTTGAATATTGATATCAAGATCGGTCTTTGCCTGCCATGCAAGATAAACATCTATACGAAAGATGGGCAGACGGTTATTTCCGGCATGCGCCCGATTATTCTGCCGCAGTTTTTTCCGCAAGCCGATTTGGGCGAAAGACCAAAAGAAATCGACCAAATCATTCAAACCATTATCAATAATGCAAAATAACCTATGAAAAATAAACCATTACTCATTGGTATACTCGCGATATCAGTAGCAATTGTCGGAGGTATTTTTGTATCAAATAACGGCATTGTTTCTGGTCAGACATTTTCAACAAGTATCAAGGGATTGCCATCTGCAGAGAAGACACAGGTAATAGAACTCAAAGATGGAGACACGTTTGACCTCACAGCGAGTTTTGTAAAAAAGAATATCAATGGGAACCAAGTACGAATGCTCGCCTACAATGGCTCTATCCCGGGACCGACTTTGAAAATCCCACAAGGAGCCACGGTGACCGTTAATTTTAAAAACGATACGGACGTGGAGAATACTATTCATTCGCATGGTGTGCGCATGGCCAATGCCTTTGACGGCGTTCCTGATGTGACGCAAAAGGTGGTTCAGCCCGGCGACTCGTTTACCTACACACTCACATTCCCTGACACCGGTGTGTATTGGTATCACCCGCATATGCGCGATGACTATGCCATTGAGCTCGGCCTTTATGGAAATTTCTTAGTAACTTCAGAAAGCCCGACCTATTGGAACACGGTTGACCGCGAAGTTGCCGTTTTCCTCGATGACATTTTGATTGAGAACGGGAAAATCGCGCCATTCTACAAAGACGGATCGGATCGCGCTCTTATGGGACGATTTGGAAATGTCATGCTCGTAAATGGCGAGACCGACTACACTCTCTCGGTTAAGAGTGGCGAGGTGATTCGTTTCTACTTCACCAACAGCGCGAGTGTCCGGCCGTTTAATCTTGCCATCAAGGGAGCGAAGTTGAAGCTTGTCGGCGGAGATAACGGCGCATATGAACATGAGGAATGGAAAGATGCGGTACTCATCACTCCTTCCGAGCGCGCCGTAGTTGAAACTCGCTTTGACGCACCGGGTGAATACGAAATCCAAAACAAGACTCCCGATACAACAACACGTCTTGGAAAAATTATCGTTTCAGATGAGTCGCTTGTCTCCTCGAACGCGAATATATTTAAGACTCTCCGCGATAACGTCGAGGCCATTAAGATCATTGATCCTTTTCGTCCCTTTTTTGCCAAAGAGACTGACAAGCGCATAAAACTCTCGCTTGATATGCTGGGTGGCAACACCGGTATGATGGGTAACGGTACTCATGGGATGCCGTCTCGCATGGGCGGAGGCCAAATGATGGGTACTGTGCCGAAAGGCGGTATTGAATGGGATGATTCGGACAACGCTGGGATGAACGCGATGTCAAATACAGACATGGTGACGTGGAAGATAATCGATCAGGACTCCGGTAATGCAAATATGGACATTGATTGGAAGTTTAAGGTTGGGGAAAAGATGAAGATACGGATTACCAACGACGGCAACTCCGCACACCCTATGCAACACCCCATACATTTTCATGGCCAGCGTTTCTTGGTGCTGAATAAAAATGGCGCGCCAGAGACTAATCTGGTGTGGAAGGACACCGTCAACGTACCAGCAGGTGAATATTTGGATGTTTTGATCGATATGTCCAATCCGGGAGTGTGGATGGCTCATTGTCATATTCTCGAACACATCGAAGCTGGTATGATGTTTACATTTACGGTCGAGGAGTAAATATTATTAACTAATCAAACAATTTTATGATGAACTTTGGATTTGGAACTATGGGCGGATTCGGTTGGATATTTATGGTCGTCTTTTGGGGTCTCGTAATCTGGGCGATTGTCGCCTTGGTCAGAGGCGGTTCTGGAAATGGTCACGGGTGTGGACATGATCATGCTGATGCCGCGCACGGAAAAGACAAGTCCCCGCTTGAAATCCTGAAAGAACGCTACGCAAAAGGCGAGATTGATAAAAAAGAATTTGAGGAGAAGAAGAAAGATTTAAATTAATAGGGATATGAAATCGGGTACGGTGGCAAAAATCGCCACGGTATTAGGTGCTCCGATGGAAAATCTGTTAAAATAACATTAATCAATTTATGGAAAGTCTCTCACTCTTCAAGTTCGTACTCATTCAAGTTTTTGGTCTGGCAATTTCTTTTGTTGCCGCCGGACTCTTTATTTTCTGGATTATCCGCAAGTTTCATTCGTGGAAAATTGCCGCCGTTTTTTCGGTCATTCTTGTTGGAATATCGTTTTTTCTTTTCATGCCGTATGCGTTTCCGGAACGATTGCAATATCCGTTCTTCTTAAAAACATTCGGACCCGCTGACGGACCTGGTCTCCCATTTAAAAACGTTGTTACCTTTTTTGCAAAATCTGGGAATATGGAACGAGTTGCTTCCATCGCTCGCGATCCTAATGATATCCCGCCACCAATAAATCGCAACCATTCTGAAAATATCAAAGTAGAGCTGGAGACCAAGGAAGTTATCGCCGAAATGGCTCCCGGCGTGACTTTTAACTACTGGACATTCAACGGCACGGTGCCGGGGCCATTCATCCGCGTTCGTGAGGGAGATACAGTTGAGTTGATGCTGAAAAACGATCCTTCCAGCATTCATAGCCACAACATTGACCTCCATGCAGTCACTGGCCCGGGTGGCGGGGCAGTACTTACGAATATCGCTCCGGGAGAATCAAAAACCATGACGTTCAAAGCACTGAATCCTGGCCTCTATGTCTATCACTGCGCTCACCCCAATGTCGCTACCCACGACGCTCACGGTATGTACGGCTTGATTTTAGTGGAACCGAAAGAGGGGTTACCCAAAGTTGACCGAGAGTTTTACGTCATGCAGGGAGAGTTTTATAGCACCGGAGGTTTAGGCAAAAAGGGCTTGCAAATATTCGACGCTCAAAAAATGCTTGACGGACGTCCCAAATATGTTGTTTTCAATGGCAAAACGAAAGGGTTGGTCGGCAATATGAAAGCGAATGTCGGTGAATCCGTAAGAATATTTATTGGCAACGGCGGAGTTAATTTTATCTCGTCGTTTCACGTTATCGGCGAAATTTTTGATACTGTTTATCCGGAAGCCTCCATCGGAGGCGCGTTGTTTAAGAATGTCCAAACCACACTGGTGCCAGCGGGTGGCGCGGCTATTGTTGATTTCAAACTGGAGGTGCCGGGTAAATATATTCTTGTAGACCACGCCCTTTCGAGACTAGATCGCGGCGCATGGGGAATCCTTGAGGTGGCTGGAGACAAAAATACAAAAGTATTTGACGGCAGTACAGAAGACGGCGCACAAGGACATTAGAAAATTTGGCGCCAAAAAAACCTTTTGATACTCGGCATCATCTTACAATCCAACAAATCCGAACACGCGTGGAATACCTTTTATCAGTACATGCTGAAAAATAAAATCTACTACGGCTGATTTTTCGAAATGTGATTCTTGGCGGTGTATGATTGACGTTATCAGAACTACAGTATCATAATTCGGATGTGCATAGACAATATTGACAAATTATATCCAATTGGGTATAATTTAAATAAGATCCAATTTATTCACTTTACACAGTCAACAACATATGGAGGTCACTTATTATCTTGATAGTGACTTAAATATATGTCCGGTCAAAAAATACCTTGAATGTTTTTTACCAAATAAATTTGACACCTCAAAAACAACGGACCGAAAGAATCGTATACTCGCAACCATTGATCAGAAGATTCAATTTGTAAAAGAAAATCCAGGTAGACAGGCATCATTTTTAAGCACACTTCATAATCATAATTTCATTGAAATAAAAAGTGGAAAAGATAAAAATACAGTAATAAGAATCCTGTACATTATCTATAATAAAAAAATTGTTCTTTTAAACGCCTTTGAAAAATCTAATAAATACGATACTAACAAAGCGAAAAAGGAAGTAGAAAAATACTATCTAATTACCGACGTATATGTCGAAAATTTTAAAAGAAATCCAAGTTGCTATGAAAGTTACAAATAAAAAACAATTGATGATTGATCCAATAGCGGAAGCTAGGAAAAATAATAGTTTTTCTTTGCATTCTAAATCAGCACGGGTGTCAGTAAGACTGGCGGTTGAGGTGTACGAAAAAAGAAAACAAAATGGCTTGAGCCAAATTGATTTGGCAAAAAAAATTGGCACAACTCAAAAAGTAATCTCAAACATAGAAAATGGTGATGTAAATATTGGTATTGATTTGTTAAAAAGGCTGGTCGATGGTCTAGGTTTTTCGAATAATGATCTAGGAAGTATATTTGAAAGCAATTATGTATTTTCACTACAAAATAATACTGCCAATGCAGAACTAGTATATGCACCTCAATACAAACCAAAAAGATATCTTACATTAAATTATTTTACATATGAAACAGACCAACGTTAAATCAATTTGGGCCATTTTATGCCAAGAATCTTCTGTTGATGCGGGCACAAACAATGTAAGTTTGTTTAAAATTTTAGAAGAAATAACATTTGGGCTGAACATGGAAGAACTCGATAAACTAAAAAATAATCCAAAATTTGACCCAACAAAACCAATAACATTACCCTTTTCATCCCAATTAGTTATTTTGTGGAAAAATTTAAGCAAAAATGAAAATTTTGAATTTCCTGTAAAAATCATTTTCAAAGATCCAAACGAAAAAATACTGCAAGAGATTTCAAACAACTTCCTTTTTCAAGAAGGAAAAGAGAGGCTCAGAACTGTGATTTCCATCAACGGAATCCCATTAACCAAACCTGGAGAATACACTTATTCAGTATTGACCAGACAAAACAAAGATGATGTTTTTGAAGAGATTGCATCAATACCAATTAAAATCGGCATTGATTTAAAAAGAAAATAAAAACAACTTAATATATACAAAAAAATTCCTTTATTTTAAGGAATTTTTTTGTAACTTAATTATTTTTTATTCATATAATTTTAGCATCTCTTCTAGCTCTTTAGCCTCTCTCTGCGCTTTTTCCTCTTCGGTTTCGGCAGGTGTCTCCGTCAACATTTTGGCTTTTACTTCTTCGAAGAGCTTGTCAACTTCTGTTTCGGCTATAGCGCCTCCTTGCTTAGCTAGGCTATGCACAGTGCTCAGACCATAACCTGCTCTAATATTTTTTTCCAATCGAGCAAGTGCAAATATTTCAACTTCTGTTTTTGGTACACCTAATTTTAGAAGCTCCCTAATCAGGTCGCCACTATGTTTAGTATTTTTACATGCCTGAGCGTATTCGGGTCTTTTCGTAATTTCGTGTTGTTCTTGGATCTCCGCTTCTGGAGGATGAAATCCTTGTTCTGACATAGTGAGAAAAAAAATTAATTAACCAAAAATTTACCTTTGTTTAAATGAGTTTTGGATGTTTGTGCGCTATGCGGTGTGTCGTCAACGGTATCCGAACTAGTATTTTTTAGTACTATAACAATTTATGAGCGTAATAGCCACATTTCCACGATACCACGAATTACTACAAAACCATTTTCAAGGTGCTTAACCATCTCTAACCTTATATCATTCAAATATGCTTCACGTTGATCATGCGGCACAAGATTAAATACCGAATGTGAGCGAAGAAATCCTATATATTCATCCGGCGTATACAGCTCTTCATAAGGCACATCAACCACCTCGCAAGAAACAAAACCGGCGTCCCTCAACTTACTGAAGTCATTTTGTTGGCTAGGCAGGCTCGTAAGGTCAACATATTTGCCAAGCACCGGCCAAACAAAATCAGCCAAAATTTTATTACCATCCTTGCCTCGTTTACGCAAAATAACAACAAGACCATTAGGGCGGATTACCCGACGAAACTCTTTGATAGCTTTATCATGATCAAACCAGTGGAAAGCTTGGGCAACAGTAATTAGATCAAATGAAGCATCAGGGAATGACAATATTTCGGCTGGTGAGACTTTAAAACTGCAATTGCCGGACGCATTTTCCTTAGCGGTTTCTACCATTTCTTCCTCTTTATCTACACCTATCACTGAATGACAAAAAGTTGCTAAGACATATGTCATAATACCCGTTCCACAGCCAACATCAAGAGCATTTATTTCTAGATTTGGCAGGTGCTCACGAATTATCATATAGACTTTATCGGGATAGCCGCGTCGATGGGCTACATAGTCTTTGACGAGTAGACCAAAACGATTACGATTTTGCATTGATTTATCTTTCATAAAGAAGAATAATCATGTTCATAATTTATTTTATAAGGATATTTATAATAACTCCGCATTTGATAAATTCATATTATTTTGGCCAAGCATAATTCATTATATCTTTGATAAATATTTTCTCTACAATTTGACCATTTTGAACAAGTAAAATTTCTATATTTATTCCCGATCTTAAACAGCTTTCCCAAATCAACTGTTTACACATATGACAGGGATAAATAAAATGATTGTGATTTTTAGATAAGGCTTTCTCGTTACCAGATATGGCCATCGCCACAATACCATATTCACCATGAGAGGCCGCATGTGCAAGAACGACTTGCTCGGCGTGTAAAGTTAACGATCCAGTATCAGACGTATAATGACCAGAGGAATAGATATTGCCCTTGTCGGTAAGCACACTTGCCCCAAAACGGGAATCTGCATTATTATCATTTTTTGTGTAAGCGTTCTTTATACCCTCTTGAACGGCTAAAATAAGTTTTTGCTCTTGTTCGGTTGTCATATTTTAAGAACCCAATCTTTAAAAATACTCTTTATTTCCTCAATGTGCTGTACCTCTTTGAATGTATGCGGAGCACCTTCAATAATGTGAATTTCTTTTTTGCCAGGCAAGTGAGCAAATAAGGTTTGTTGTTGTTCTGGTAAAGTTGAATCGTCTAAATCGCCAACAATCAATAACGTTGGCATTGTTAATTTATCTGCTTTTGGCAATAAATCATATTTTAGCCTATCTTCCATGTGCGACCACTTTAAACGCTTTATGGCTCCTGGTTTTGATTCACTTTTTGAGATCCTCCACCCCGATTTTTGCCATTCATCAAGCTCGCCAGAATCTTTTTTAGTTTGCATACTTAATGCGCCCGATACTACCGCTGAAATAGGAGCAAGGGCTTTTACTTTTTCAGGATAATTTTCAGCATAGAGAGCGACGGACATAGCACCAAGACTATGGCCAACAAGCACAAACGGCTCTTGATACCACGTTTGCTGTTTCGCCCACTCAATCACATCTTCCAAATCAGCATAATAATTTGTAACCGTAGCGTCAGCATAATCGCCGTCGCTTTCGCCTAATGTATTTGTGGTATCAAACCTAACTACCATGTAATTATTTTCTAAAAATGCGTCGGCTATTGCCTGTAAATGTTTTTGCTCTTTAAAACCACCAAGTCCGTGCATAACAAAAGTAAGACCCTTTTGGTTGGTAATTTCATCTAATAAAACAACTACTTTTTGGCCATTTCTATTATGGATAATTTCTTTTTTCATAAACAAAATAAGCTATTGTTACAATCTAAAGTATAGGCTTTATTAGGCCTTCAGTCAAACAAAATTCAAACACTTACCACCCAGAAAAGATTGTTAAAAAACACTTTGGAACGCAAGCGTGAAAAACAAAAAAATCGCTAATTTTACATTCAAAGAGCCATATAATATGGCTCTTTGAAATACAAGATAAAAGCGATTTTTTATCAGCGCGGGGATAAATAAACAATCTCCGAACTGGATTGATCCTTCTGACATAATCACTATACCAAAAGAAATACCGGTATGATGCGCATACCTAAACTTTTTTAAGTTTTCTCAATACAAAGGTTGCCTGTGTGGCACGAACACTAACCCAAAAAACAATTACCGCCAGAATTACATTTCTACCACCAGTACCACCACCGAATTTACTTATCACAGTATAAAACAAAGCGCCACTTGATAATAAAAACAAAATAACCGCCGCAACTCTACTACCAAATTTTTGAAGTAAAAAGGCACAAACTGCAAATAATACACCGTTGATAATGGCATCGATTCCCATAATAAAATACCCGATGACACCCTGAAAAACCGCCAAAAAATAAAAACTATTTGAAGAAAGTTTAATTACTTTTAGAGCTTCTTCTTTATTTTCTATTTTACCGTACCAAACATTTTTCTTTCTCAATTGTACTAGCAATGAATTTTCCATAATTTTTAAATCTAAATACAATAACAATAGCGGAAGTTATTTTTAATAAACTATTTTCATAAAAGTGCGGAGAGGGTGAGATTCGAACTCACGGTACCTTTCGATACGATAGTTTTCAAGACTATTGCCTTAAACCGCTCGGCCACCTCTCCAGGTGCTTTTAGCACCCCTAAATTATCATATATTGATATAATAATCAACCCCGTCTGATTATCCTACTAGCCACACTGACTATCCTCTTCGCGCCACCCACTATGATGGCACCGCGATTCCTAGCCAAAAAACCCAAAATTAAAGTGGTAAGCCCACCGGCCGTGGCGGTTAAATACTTTTCTTGCGTATCATCCTGATTAATTTTATCCGCCTCAATTTGTTGTGACAAAAATTCCTCGGAATATTCCACCACCTTAACATCTTTATCATCGCGTGGTGACACGCGCAAGCCATTTTTGGTTTGCTCTAGAATTCCTACCACCTCTAATTTATCGCCCAGCTTCAAATCCTGCTTATTTATCTTGGCCCCGGAGCGAAGATAAATCATCGTTTCGCTATTACCATCATCAATATACAAATAATTACTTTTTATAGAGGTGACATCGCCAGTAATTTTTACCAAAGCGCCAACTATATCAGTGTCTAAATCCTCCAAATTGGCAGGCACAAAATTTTGATCTTTGCCCAAAATACTTATACTATTTCTACTGGATATCTTGATACGATTTACTCCTGGAACTTCCGACATTTCCCCGCGTACCGCTATTTTGTCGCCGATCTTTAAATCCGGAAAATCTTTTTTATATTGATAAACCTGGTAACCTTTTTCACCATCAAAAATATAAAAATATTGTGATCCAAAATTTCCCGGCAAAACCGTCACTACCCCTTGTACGGAACGCCAATTGCCAGTACTCACAATTTTTACTTTTTTTGTTTCTTTCTTGTCCACCTTATCTGCTTCTTTTTTTATTACCTTGGTACTTAGTAGAATTATTTTATCTATCTCCTTATCATTGGGCGAAGTCAGACGAATTTCATCGCCATCTTTATCAAAACTCAAACGCGTAATGCTACGAAAAAATTTCAAACTACCGGAAGCCGTAATATTGGTATTTTCCGGAATCTCATATTCTTTGCCGCTTCTATTTTTTATCTTCCAGTTAGAAATATTACGAGAAGTAGTGGAAAAATTTATTAACTCTATAAATTCATCATCACTGCTGGTGGCACTGACCAAATAACTACCAACCTTTATCTGAGTTTGCACGATAGAGAATTCAGCTCCAACATAAATTTTAAAATCTTTTCTGCCGGTGGTGCTAGCAGTACTCGCGCCAGACACCGATACCAAATATATACCAGAAGTAGTATAACTATGAGAAACAATAACACCAGTGCTGGTGGTATTATCACCAAAATTCCAGACTAAGCTAATATTTCCACCGCGCGGATCCGCCGTACCATACGCGCTAAAAACTCCCGCCTCACCTACATCCAGACCATAAGGCCAATCCAGATTCCAGCCAATCTTCACCGGATCAATAACATTTTTAATAGTGGTAGTACTTGTTTTAATTGTTTTGGTGGTAGCAACCGCACTACCGACAGAGCCCCCAATACTATTTGAGCCGCTCGAATTATCACTCGCATTTTCATTATTGGAATTTATTATCGGCATCACCAGTTGATTAGCCGCGTCCAAAGTTAATTGTGTTGTTATTGCCCAATCACTGTCACTATCGGTATCAACACCATCTGATTTACGGATGATAGATTGGGCTTTTTGGGACGCGGGCAGACTATTACTACCATAGATAACCGTGTCCACAGTATTATTATTTTCATCTTTTAATACTACCGCGTCACCAACATTATTTAAATATCTATCGGTTAACAGATCCACTACCAACCAATCGTGTCCAAAGATAGTTCCGGAAAATGATTTGCAACTTGTCCCGATCGAATCACAAATACTGCCTGAATAAATCTCAGCTGAACTGGAGCTATTATTATATAATTCCACCATTTCATTACCCTCACTTGGATCGGAAAAAATTTCATTTAATTTAATAAATGCCCAATCAAATACCAAAGACGCTACACTGGGCGTAGAAGTAGTTGTTAAATTTTCAGTACTGGTAGTAGAGGTAGTCGTATTTTGAATTGTCGAGGTGGCTGTCGATGTAGAAACAGACGATGAACTATTTTGATTAAAAACCACAAAATTACTATTTTGAGCACCGACAGTATTGCCAGATATATGTTCTTGCCAATTGGCCGACGCATAGTCATTCACCGAAGGATCTTTACGCTCAAGCGCGAAACGGCTGGTGGGTATATAGGTAAACCTCTCTATAAAATTACCACTCTCATCTTTTAGTCCTATTTCTTCACCGCTTTCACTGAGACTACTCCAGGCAGAATCCAGGACCGAACCAATGAAATTGGGATAATCCCCCAGAAAAACATCGCTATCTTGGGTAATTACCGCCCATTCCCCTGGCGATATAATACTATCGGTAGTGGTCACCGCTTTGAGACCATGGTTGATATTATTTTCCCAAAATTTCCAACTACTAATATCTATATCACTGCTACCTTTATTCCACACCTCTATCCACTCATGGGTGCTGGTGGCAAAGGCACCAATTTCGTTGATGACTATATCCGTATTGGCCGCCAATAATTTTTGAGCAATAAAAAAACTGCCAAAAACAAAGACAGCCAAAAATAATAAATGTTTCATATCCCCTCCAAATTAAATATGAATAAATTTATTATATCACAAGATTTTAAAAAGTAAAATAATTGCTTTAAAATAGCTGGCGGGATATAATTAAGGCACTTTTTTAAAACGATAATATATGTTCCCAAAAGACATAATAAGGGGCGAAATTTTACAAGATAATGAAACCTTAAAAAAATACAGCCGCGACGCTAGTGTTTTTGACATTACCCCCGAAGCTATAATGTATCCAAAAGACAAAAACGACCTCAAAACTATTGTAAATTTTGTTACTGAAAACAAAAGCGCAGGATCGACTTTATCCCTTACCGCTCGCAGTGCCGGCACAGATATGACTGGGGGCGCCATCAATGATTCTATCATTTTAGACTTCACCAAATATTTTAACCACATTATAGAAATTGGCGGCGATTTTGCCATCACTCAACCAGGTGTATATTATCGAGATTTTGAAAAAGCGACCTTGGAAAAAAACCTGATCATGCCCTCTTTTCCCGCTTCCAAATCTCTATGTGCTATGGGCGGTATCATGGCCAATAACTCCGGTGGTGAAAAATCTCTTTCCTACGGTAAGACGGAAAAATATTTAGAAGAAGTGTGGGCGGTGCTATCCGATGGTAATGAATATCATTTTAAACCACTCAACGAACAAGAGTTGCAAGAAAAAATGGCGCTACTAAATTTTGAAGGTGAAATCTATCGCAAAATGTTTGCGCTTATCCATAATAACTATACGGCTATTCAAAAAGCCAAACCAACCGTCACCAAAAATTCAGCCGGATATTATCTCTGGAATGTTTGGGATAAAACCACTTTCGATTTAACCAAATTATTAGTCGGCTCCCAAGGCACCCTAGGGTTATTCACCAAAGGAAAATTCAAATTGGTAAAAACCACCGCTCATTCCAAGATGCTAATAATATTTCTCAAAGACCTCAGGCCATTGGGCGACTTGATAAATACTCTAATGCAATTTCATCCCGAAACTTTAGAAACTTTTGATGATAATACTTTCAAACTGGCTATCAAATTCCTACCTGCCATGATCAAAAAGATGAAAGGTAATATTTTTACTTTAGGATGGAAATTTTTACCGGAAATTTTCATGACTCTTACTCATGGCGTGCCAAAATTACTCATCATCGCTGAGTTTACCGGCGACAGCGAAAAAGAACTATCCAAACTAGCTAGCGACGCTGAGGTAGTCATAAAAAAACAATACGGACTAAAAACTCATATTACTAAAAATACCGCTGAATCGGAAAAATATTGGGCTTTCCGTCATGAAAGTTTCAATCTTCTTAGAGAAAAGGTAAAAAATCTTCACACCGCACCTTTTATTGATGATTTTATTGTTCATCCACATGATTTACCAGAATTTTTACCACGTCTAAATCAAATATTTTCTAAATATCAATCGCTAGTTTACACTATTGCCGGCCATGCGGGTGATGCCAATTTTCACATTATTCCTTTGATGGATTTGAGCAAAGAAAAAGAGCGGGCAATAATACCAGCTCTTTCCAAAGAAGTGTATGATTTGGTCTTGGAATACAAAGGCTCAATTACGGCCGAGCACAACGATGGCTTGATCCGTGGCCCCTATCTGCAACAGATGTATGGAGACAAGATCTTTGACCTATTCAAACAAGTAAAACAAATTTTTGATCCTCTAAATATTTTCAACCCTCACAAAAAAACCGATGCCACCAAAGAGTACCTAGAAAGTCATATCCAAAAACAATCCAAATAGTCTGTTGCCATATGGAGCAACAAACCCAAAGCAACAACACGAGTTTTTGGAAAAAATATACACAAGCCATAAATAACTATGGCAAGGTACGAATGCAAAGGATGAAAACCTATGCTACATCTATTTGGATCATATAGCGGATTTGCAAACAAATGGTCGAGGTCAACCAGCATGGTAGCTATTATTATTCCCCATGCCTTTTTCCAATATGGCCGAAAAAATGCATAGGCAATCAATGCTGGAAAAAGAAAGTGTAGTAGGTAATGTAGAAAAAATCTCAGGGTTATATGTAAAAAGTTATTTTTTAAAACAAATAAAATAGTTATTAAAATAGTGTTTTGATATCATATCCACCGCAAACCCTTTGGCAACTAACAATTTTTCTAACTCACTTTGAGAATAATAATGCTCCGCATTCTCGAATTTTTTAAGAACCGTATTAGCAAAAAAATGTAGAATTGGATTATTAATGGCGGGGTCAACTAACAGAAATAATCCTCCGGTTTTTAGAACACGACAAATTTCACTCAAGACTTGTTTGGGATTAAAGAAGTGGTGAAAAGCATCTGAACAAAGAATAATGTCGAATACATTGTCTTCAAACGGAAGCTTAGCGACGTCGGCTTCTTGCCACTGGACGTTTTTTAGAGCAATCGTTTTTTCTTTAGCTTTCTGTAACATAGCTGCGGTAAAATCTACTCCGACAAATTTAACGCTTGGAAAATCGGTTGCCAAGCGAGCAATAATCTCACCCGTACCGCAGGCGATATCTAAAAATTGGGCACTAGGTGCAAGACGCTCCCCGTCTCGATTTTTCAGCAAACGGATAATCTGTCGATATGTTGGTTCAAAAAATACTAGACGATTTAGCCTGTTGTCATAATATTTTGACCATCGACCAAAGAGTGTTTGTGTTTTTACTTCCAAATTTTTCGTATCCATCATACTTTTTTATTTTACATTATTCTTCTTAAAAAACAAACTCTTTCGAGCTTGCTCATTCTGTGCTCCGGGAGTAGGACTCGAACCTACGAAATCCACGTTAACAGCGTGGCGTTGTACCGCTCAACTATCCCGGAATTAAAAACTCCCTCAAGTGAGGAAGTTTGTTTATTTTCTTTCAATAACAACTCACCCACTTAGGCAGGATTATTATTGTTATTATTTGTGAAAAAAATCTTTTTCATATAATTATACTATCAGGCTTTTTTGGGCTTGTCAAATTACAATTGTCCTTTCAAAATTGGTGGTTGTACTTTATATAATTCCGGATCGATCGTCCTGCTAAAGCAAGTCCTTTCAGCTTTATGTGCCCAATTCTGGCTATAAGGATCGTGTGGAGCATAGATCAAGCTTCTAGGCTGATTGTAAGAATCCGCCGGACCAACTGTTTTAAAATTCGCGCACAGTTCAAATTTTAATTTATCCGTTGCGCTATATTCATAAGAAGCGCCTGTTTCCGGATCGACTGGCACAACAAAACCAGAGATACTATCCTGCAAATCACCGAGCTTCTCAGGAATAGCGCCTTTTTGGGTCCAATAACTCACCACCTGGCCCTGCAATATTTGTAAATGGTTTACCCTTTGTTCATCAAATCTGCGGTTACGCTGAGTGGCTGGCGAACCAATTATAAAGAAGCCGGCACCGACACTGAGAATAGTCACTACCGCCAAAATTATTGCTAAAATTTTTGGAACTTTAGAAGACATATCTTCTCTCTTCAATTCCCAGATATAATACCCAAACACCGCTGCGGCGATCACCAAGACAACCAAAATCTTCAAAAAGAATTGTATAGTTAGTTCACCGCTCAAAAAATTGTATATAAAAGTAATCAAATCTACAATAATAATTATGGCTGAAATAAAAAGCGTAAAATATAACAGCCACTTACGCAATTTGAAATCTCTTTTTTCTGGAACATCCTTCAAATCTTTCGCCAACAACCACGAGCTCAAAAGATAGACCGGCACCGATATAAATAAAATTGAAGAAGCCATGCGAACCGACCCGGAAATTGATACAAAATAATAATTTAATGCATCCGGAAAAGCGGCATTAATATATTGAATATATAATGTAATAAACCCGATTACCGTCAGATAAAAAGTAATGATATTAAAAAGATGCAGAAAAACATCTTTTGGGCCACTGCGCAAAGTCGATGTATTTTCCATATATTTTAAATTAAAAATAAATTATTTTAAACCTACCAATTTACGAACTTCAACCATATTTTTAGTGGCGACTTTCTGGGCTTTGGCGGCACCACCGGCTAAAATTTTATCCAATTTTTTTGGATCTTTTAAGAGTTTTTCACGCTTTGTCCTAAACTCGGCAAAATGATTGGCGATTGCCTCAGCCAACGCTTTTTTTAGATCCCCATAGCGGATACTGCCGTCTTTTTCAGCTTCCACAAAATCATTATAGATTTTCTTATCACCAAATTCTTTAAGCAATCCAAGTAAATTAACTACACCCGGTGCTTGCACACCTCCGGTAGTGGCAGTAACAGCTTTTTTAAGCTTATTTTCTATCTCTTCTGGAGATTCCCGCAATTCTACCACATGCCCAACACCCAAACTTTTACTCATCTTCTTTTCTGGTTCAAGCAAACTCATTACTTTTGGCACCTGGGTCAAAAGATGCTTGGCTTCTGGGAAAAATTCCCCATACTTATTGTTGAACGAACGAGCCACATCACGAGTAAGCTCTACATGTTGTACCTGATCTTGGCCTACTGGCACTATCTGACCTTTGTATATAAGAATATCCGCTGATTGCAACACCGGATAGGTAAATAGTCCGGCGGTTGCCTGCTGAAATTGAGCGGTTTTGTCTTTATACTGTGTCATATGCTCTAATTCACCCATCGATGTCACACAACTAAAAATCCAAGCCAATTCAGTATGTCCAATCACATCAGACTGGGCAAAAAATGTAACTTTCTTAGGATCGATACCGGCGGCAATGAATTCGGCGGCTGTTTCACGCACCATATCACGCAATTTTCTCTCCGGCTTTTTACCGGTCAAAGAATGAAGATCGGCAATAAAAATATAAAGCTCATATTTACCACTATTTTGCAGAGCGACAAAATTCTTTACTGCTCCTAAATAATTACCAATATGGAGATTGCCAGTAGGCTGAATACCGGACACAATTACGGGTTTGGACATAAAAAATATTAAGTGCTAAACTACCTATAGTTTAGCTAATTTATAACAAATTGTAAACCATATGCGTGAAGGAATGGAACCGGAGAGAGGGTTTATGAATCTCAGCGCCAAAGAACAATTTAACTACGCCCAATTCGCTCAATTTATCGACGAGATGGAAGAAAGCTTATTTGATAAAAAATTTTTTACCAAAGAAAGAGTTAAAAACCTTTTCTTTGAAGTTTATAACAATGATCCAACAAAAGACCAACACTGGATCTTGGACACGGTCTGCAACATACTAATATCCCAGATGAGCGACAAAGAAAGAGATGAAAACTTTCAAAGCCTGGCGACACTGCGCCTAAAATTAGCTTTCGGTGCCAAAGATAATTTTAAAACCAAAGAATTTTTATTTTCTGGCAGTACTCAAAAATCCGGCGGCGAATCCAAAAAATCAAAAGATTTAAAAGCACCCACAGCGGCTTCAGGAGAAGTAAACGAAAATTTAATCAGAGACCGAAGTGCAAATTTTACAAAATATATACAAACACCCGAAGATGCTTTGGAAGAAGCGCGTGCGGATAGAGACAAGAAGGAAGAAAATAAACCTAATTAATTTTTAATAATTTTATGAGTGAACAAGAAACACAAATCTTGGAAATAATGAGGGGGGGCATTAGAAAATTTAATGGTTTTTTGGATCAGATACCTGATGATTTCTTTGGCCTACAGGCATCTTCCAAGGAAGAATTACAAAAACAATTTAAAAAGCGCTGGGAAGAAAATCCTTACCAAACCCCCAAACAAATAATCGAACAATTCCTTCCAGAGATTACCAATGATATTACCTGTCCGGATAGCAACGCCCTAAAGCAGATTTTGACGATCGGAATCAACAGCGACTTCGCGGCACCGGAATTGCCAAAAAAACCAGTTTTCTTAGGAGAAATAAGCAAAGAAGATTTTGAAGGAAAAACAATTATTGCTGAACCAACGGATGATATAAACTAATAATGGTACTGCCTTCCACCCTCAATCATCATTGCCCTATAAATTTGTTCCAACAAGAATACTCTGATCATTTGATGAGTAAAAGTAAAAGAAGAAAAAGATAATTTTAATTTGGCCATCTTTAAAATAGAATCATCCAATCCCAAAGGTCCACCAATTACAAAAACTAATTGGCTATTTCCTTGCAAAGCTAAATCAGATATTTTTTTAGAAAACTCCACCGAAGAAAATTGCTTACCGTGTTCATCGAGCACCACCAAAAAAGCGTCTTGAAATTTATTCAAGGCGTTTTTTAATAACTGCGCTTCCTTTTCTTTTATCAAAGCACTCGGAATTTTGTTGTCAAAAGATTCTTCTTTTAGCTCTACTACTTCTATCTTAACAAAAGATGACAAACGTTTTAGATACTCGACCTCAGCCGCCTGCCAATACTTTTCTTTGAGTTTTCCTAGACAAATAACTTTTATATTTAGCATATTTTATTGACCAAATAAGCTTGGTATAATATAATTAGTTTAATAAATTTTTATTATAAAAAATATATGTCAGACAGAGAAGGTGGCGGTAGGCTGCCAGAAATAAAGCAAGAAGTGCCGAAACCACGTTTACTAGACATCGTTCAAATTGATGGACACTGGGCACAAGTTGGTCCTGTGCAAGATATGGTAAAATTTTTAGATAATCCAGGAGGCAATGCGGTAATAGTTGACTGGAATAACTATAGATTTCAAAAATTCTACATTAGTGACAAAAGCAATGTACCCGGCGGAAGTGTGAAAGATTTGTTTGATCGAGAGATGATCACCGAGGAAGAATATTGGGCCATTCATTGTGCTGGCAAAGATGAGAACCCTAATTACCGAGGAGAAATGAACATTTTTGGCATATACACCACAATTCACTAATTTACACAAACCTCGAAACAATTCATTAATATGGATTGTTTTTTATTCCCAAATAGTCATAAATTCCTTATATCTATCTTCCAATATAGCTTCACGCGCTTTTCGCATCAAATCAAGCATGAAATGAATGTTATGAATGGTCGCCAAACGCATTGCCGATAGTTCCTGGGCGTTAAATAGGTGGTGCAAATAAGCACGAGAATAATTTTTACAAGTTAGACAAGTACAGTCGGCGCTAATTGGAAAAAAATCTTTGACAAAAGAGGCATTAGTAATATTCAAACGGCGTCTTGGATCCTCCACCGTATTTACAAAGAGCATGCCATGACGCGCCAATCTAGTCGGCGCCACACAATCAAACATATCAGCTCCTCCTGCCACTACTTTGAGCAAATCCACTGGATCCAGCCCCACACCCATAGTATAGCGCGGTTTATCTTTTGGTATAAAAGGCATTACCCAACGCAAAATATTTTCCGTGGCTTCCATATTATAACCAATACTCTCACCACCAATCGCAATACCATCAAAATCCAAACCAGTGATAAATTTCGCGGACTCTTGACGCAACTCTTCATGATTGGCGCCTTGAATAATACCAAATAAGAATTGGTGATAACCATGATAAGAAGTATTTTTTTTATGTTCTGTCACACAGCGCTCTGCCCAACGATGAGTACGCTCCATCGCGGCTTTGGTATATATGTAGTCGGCATTATCCGGAGTGCACTCATCAAAAGCCATGATAATATCCGCGCCAATTTTGTGCTGGCATTCAATCGCTGATTCCGGAGTGAAGCGATGTTCAGAGCCATCAATATGTGAACGGAATTTCACACCGTTCTCATCAATTTTTACCAATTTTCCTTGTTGGCCTTTTTGTTCTTTTTGGATACCAAGTGAAAATACCTGAAAACCACCGGAATCAGTCAAGATCGGCCTGTCCCAATTCATAAATTTATGAAGTCCACCAGCGCTAACAATCAAATCTTCGCCCGGGCGCAAATGTAAATGGTAATTATTGCCCAAAATAATTTTTGGATCCAAAGTAAGTAGATCAGTCTGATCCAATGTCTTGACCGAAGCCTGGGTGCCAACCGGCATAAAAACTGGCGTAGGAATATCACCGTGATCGGTATGCATGATACCAACGCGCGCACCGGTATTTTTGTCTTCGTGAATAAGTTCAAAAAATGACATAAGTATTATATTTATGCCAACTTTACGCTATTTTGCTCAAAAAATCAAGGTGTGTTAAAATGTAAACTCATATGATAAATTTTGAACAAGAATTAAACAAAGAACAGCTGGATGTCGTCCAAAATGGCGACGGTTCTTGTTTGGTGTTGGCTGGCGCCGGATCTGGCAAGACTCGCACCATCACCTACCGTGTCGCCTATCTCTTAGAAAGAGGCCTTAATCCAGAAAATATTTTACTGGTTACTTTTACCAACAAAGCGGCCAATGAAATGATTGAGCGTGTGCAAAAAATTACCGGCCTGGAAAGCCGTTTGCCTTGGTCCGGCACATTTCACCACATTGGCAATAAGATTTTACGTAAATACGCCGCTCACCTGGGATATAAAAATAATTTTACCGTACTCGATGCCGACGATGCCCAGGCGCTTTTAAAGCTGGTCGTAAAAGAATTTAAAACCGGTGAAAAATTTCCTTCCGCCAAAATTATCGGCAATATTATTTCCTATGCTCGCAATGCCGACCAAACGGTTGGCGAAGTTATTGATAAAAAATATCCTGGCTACTGGCCACTGTCCGACACTTTTGCCGATATTGCTAGCCGCTACGCTCTCAAGAAAAAAGAAGCCAACGCGATGGATTTTGACGACCTATTGGTAAATCTTTCCGCTTTATTTAATCTACCGGCTGTTCAACATTATTTTGCCACTCAATTTCAATATATATTGGTTGATGAATACCAGGATACCAACAAAATTCAGGCGGCTATAATAGATAAACTAGCAACCGTTCACAAAAATATTTTAGTGGTAGGAGATGACGCTCAGAGTATTTACTCTTTTCGCGCGGCCGATATTCGTAATATTTTAAACTTCGAAGAAAAATATCCGGACGCAAAAATATTTCGCCTGGAAACCAATTATCGCTCCAGTGAAGAAATTCTAAATCTGGCTAATAATATTATTAGCAACAATTCAAAACAATACGCCAAAAAATTACGCGCCTTAAAGAGCGGTTTGCCAAAACCCGCTTTACACCCGCAGATTGACCAAGAATCTGAAGCAAATTTTATTGTAAAAAAGATTGTGGAGGCACTAGATATGGGCATAAACCCCAATCAAATCGCTATTTTATTCAGAGCCACCCATCATTCTCAGGCGTTGGAAATCGCTTTGGCTCGCGCCGGAATTCTCTATGATTATCGCGGCGGTCTACGCTTTTTTGAACGCGCTCATGTGAAAGATATTTTAAGTTATCTCAGAATCTTTAATAACCTCGCCGACACTGCCGCCTGGATGCGAATATTACAACACGAAGAAGGTATTGGTCCGGCGGCCGCGCAAAAAATAATTTCTCAAGTACAAAAATTAGAAAATATTGATCAACTAAAAAATATTGGCGACAATCTTACTGGCAAAGCCTGGACCGGTTGGAATAATTTTTTCAAAATATTTGAAAAACTTTTACAAAGATCGGCTGAGCCAGACAATAATACCGGTGAATTAATTTCTGCCCTACTAGAGTCATCGTATACCGACTATTTGGACGCAGAATTTCTGGACAGCGATGATCGAAAAAAAGATTTAAAACAATTAGCAGAAATTTCCAAAAAACAAAAAGACCTTTCCGACTTTTTGGCTGAGGCTTCACTCCAAGAATCTTTTGCTCACCCTACCGACCAACAAAAATTAAAAGAAGGTAGAATTGTTTTGTCGACGATTCATCAGGCCAAGGGTTTGGAATGGAAAAATGTTTTTATTATAAATTTAGTCAACGAAGGATTTCCAAACGCGCGTGCCCTACGCGAAGAAAATGGTCTGGAAGAAGAACGCCGCCTATTTTATGTTGCTGTTACCCGCGCTAAAGAAAATCTCTATCTCACTTTCCCGATGCAGGCCGATAGTTGGGGCTCTGGTGCCGGACCAAGCATTTTCCTCTCCGAAATTAGTCAGGATTTACTCGATGATCACTCAATATTACGCTCCGGCAGCTCAATTTTTAATGACGACGAGATCCAATACATCTCCGAAGACGATGACCGGCCCATAAAAATCAAGCCAGGCAGCTTTCTGAGAAGTGTCGACGATCTTTAAACTCTTGACAAAGCCTTATATATATAGTATTATTTGGTCAGAACTAGTCCAAAAATCACAGTATTTATCTGATATTTTGATCTTGGGCGGACCAGAAAAATCGTGGCTGATTATATATGGTCAGTTTTTTGTTATTAAAAAAATCGGCAAAATCCGCTAGGATTAGCCAAATTAACTCACACTATGCCTACAGTAAATCAACTGATTCGCAAAAGCCGTACTGACAAAGTACGCAAAACCAAAGTGCCGGCATTGCAGTTTACAATTGATAACTTGCACCGCCGCAAAACCGTATTTGCCAAAGGTTGCGCCTTTAAACGTGGCGTTTGTACCAAGGTTTATACCACTACTCCTAAAAAACCAAACTCCGCGTTGCGTAAAGTAGCGAAAATTCGCCTTTCCAACGGTATGGAAGTTATTGCCTATATTCCAGGTGAAGGTCACAACTTGCAGGAACACTCAATCGTTTTGATTCGTGGTGGTCGTGTAAAAGATCTTCCTGGTGTTCGTTACCACATTGTGCGTGGTGTTTATGATACTCAGGGTATCGAAAAACGCCGTCGCGGTCGCAGTTTGTATGGTACCAAGCGTCCTAAAGCTGCCAAGAAATAATTTTAATGACTGAATCTTATGAGAGGTAAACAATCAAAACAACGTGTTATCAGCGCTGACCCGAAATATGGCAGCGTCTTGGCCGCTAAATTCATCAACTTTTTGATGGAAGGTGGTAAAAAAACCACTGCTCAAGGTATTTTCTACAAAGCGATGGACAAAATCGTAGCTGATACAAAAAAAGATGCGATGAAAGTTTTTGAAGAAGCAATCAACCTTATCCGCCCTCAGGTGGAAGTACGCTCCCGTCGTGTTGGTGGTGCCAACTATCAGGTACCTTTGCCAGTACGCGGTGAACGTCAGAACGCTTTGGCTTTCCGCTGGATCATCGGCGCCGCTCGCGCTAAAAAAGGTCAGCCAATGCATTTAAAATTGGCTACTGTTTTGACCGACGCCCACAACAACACTGGTGATGCTGTAAAGAAACGTGACGATGTGCACAGAATGGCTGAAGCTAATAAAGCTTTTGCCCATTTTGCTAGATTTGCAAAATAATTATAAAAAATTAAATTTAAAAATCTATGCCTCGTGAATTTTCACTAGACAAAACACGTAACATCGGCATTGCAGCTCATATTGACGCCGGTAAAACAACTACTACCGAACGCGTATTATTCTATACCGGAAAAAAACACAAAATCGGTGAAGTGCACGAAGGTGCTGCCGAAATGGACTGGATGGAACAAGAAAAAGAACGTGGTATTACTATTACTTCCGCCGCTACCACTTGTTTCTGGAAAGATCATCGCATTAATATTATTGATACTCCTGGACACGTAGACTTTACTGTAGAAGTAGAGCGCTCTTTGCGCGTACTTGATGGTGCGGTCGCCGTATTTGATGGATCTCAGGGTGTAGAGCCACAGTCCGAAACTGTTTGGCACCAAGCTGATAAATATAACGTACCTCGTGTACCATTTGTAAATAAAATGGATAAACTTGGCGCAGATTTTTTCATGAGCTTGGCTTCTATCCAAGAACGCTTGTCCAAACACGCTGTAGCAATTCAATTACCTATTGGTGCTGATTCTACTTTTGCTGGCTTGGTAGATTTGATCGAACAAAAAGCTTATCACTTTGAAGGTAAGAGTGGTGAAAATATTATTGAAGTACCAATTCCAGAAGATATGAAAGGTGATGTCGAAAAACATCGCGCTATCTTGGTGGAAAAAGTAGCTGAAGCCAACGATGACATGATGGCTAAATTTCTCAATAACGAAGCTTTCACTACTGATGAAATTTATAAAGCGATTCGTAGCATGGTACTCAAAAATGCTATCTACCCAGTAATCTGTGGATCCGCTTTAGCCAATGTTGGTGTTCAATTCATGTTGGACGCGGTTATTCGCTATTTGCCAGCTCCTACTGATTTGGCTGATATCAAAGGTACCAACCCAGACACTGATGCTGAAGAAATTCGCCACGCTACCGATGAAGAACCTTTCTCTGCTTTGGCTTTCAAAATCATGACTGATCCATTTGTAGGTAAATTAGTTTTCTTCCGCGTATACTCCGGTCATGTTTCCGCTGGTAGCTACCTATACAATTCCACCACTGGTGAACGCAGCCGTCTCGGTCGTATCGTGCGTATGCACGCCAACCACCGTGAAGATGTAACTGATGTATACTCTGGTGAAATTGCGGCCGCTATTGGTCTAAAAGATATCACTACCGGGGATACACTGTGTGACGAAGATCACCCAATTGTTCTCGAAAAAATTATCTTCCCAGAACCAGTTATCTCTGTGGCTATCGAGCCTAAAACCAAAGCTGACCAAGAAAAAATTGGTATGGCTATGCAGAAGCTCGCTGAAGAAGATCCAACTTTCCGCATCAAGACTGATGAAGAAACTTTGCAGACTATCATCTCCGGTATGGGTGAGTTGCACTTGGATATTATCGTGGATCGCATGAAACGCGAATTCAAGGTAGAAGCCAATGTAGGTGCTCCTCAAGTAGCTTACAAAGAAACTATTCGTACCAAAGCTGAAGCTGAAGGCAAATATGTAAAACAGTCTGGTGGTAAGGGTCAATACGGTCATTGTTATTTGACTGTCGAACCACAAGAACCAGGCAAAGGTTTTGAATTTGTGGATGAAGTTCGCGGTGGTGTAATTCCTCGTGAATTTATTCCTGCAATTGAAAAAGGTGTCAAAGAATCTCTCACTCGCGGTATCCAGGCTGGATATCCAGTAGTAGATATCAAAGTCACTGTGACTGACGGCTCCTACCACGAAGTGGATTCCTCAGAAATGTCTTTCAAAATGGCCGGCTCGATGGCTTTCCAGGCGGCTTGTAAAAAAGCCAACCCAGTGATCATGGAACCTATCATGAAAATTGAAGTAGTTACCCCAGAACAGTTCATGGGTGACTGTATTGGTGATTTGAATTCCAAACGTGGTCAGATCCAAGAAATGACTGACCGTAGTCAAATGAAGGTAGTAAAAGCTATTGTTCCTTTGGCCAGTATGTTTGGCTATGTCACATCTCTTCGCTCCATGTCTCAGGGTCGTGCTAGTTCCTCTATGGAATTTAGCCACTACGCTGATGTACCAGGTAATGTAGCTCAAAATATTATTACTGGTAAACAAAAATAAAAGACTTGTCATTCTAAGCGTAAACAAGGAATATTCAAAACAAACTAAAATCCTTCGACCAAGTCGAGGGATTTTTTTATTTGTTCTATGTGAATTTTATGTTTGTATACACTAGTCTATACAAATTGTGGATAACTATGTGGGAAAGTGCACACTACTGTGTACAACTATCAATAAATTCATTACCAACCGGTCATTATTTTAGCTAACTTAAGATAAATTTTATTTGTATAGACTAGTGTATACAAATATTTTGATAAAAATAGCCTATTTTAAACCATTTTTTGTTTAGTTTTAGCCAAAAAGTGCCTAAAACTGTCAACTATTGACAAAAGTGTAAAAGTATGTTATACTATATTTGTTGTTCTTTACAACAATTTACGTTTGTCCACTTACTAGTGGACGCAAACCCACGTTCTGCTTAGTCTGAGAAGTAGATTCACAACCGCTAATATACATAATAAAAGCAGTGGTGAATCCGTTCTTCTTGTCCGGTAACCTCATCTTTGCGTCGATCTGGCCTTTTGTGCCTTATTGCCGCCCGAGGTAATACCTTCAAGCGGTCGGGGAATTCGCTGTATCAGTGATTGACGGCTTCATCGCAAGATGATCCCATCTCGCTTTACGGCATTTCAAGGGCCAGAGCCTTAAAATTATTTTTATCGGGCTACTAGGCCCTTATTTTTTTCTCAAAATTTACTTGACTATACTCCAAACAGAGGAGTATAATATTTACAGACTCCTTGTGTGGAGTTTTTAATTACCAAATATGGCAACATCTACTTTCAACAAAGAATTTCTAGACCAAATCAAAGTCACCCTCCTAGAGGAAAAAGATCGTTTAGAAAAAGAACTGGGCAAATTTTCCAAACGCAACGCTCATTCAAGTGATAGCTACGACAGCACCTTCCCGGAATACGGCGATAAAGAAGATGAAAATGCCGCTGAAGTGGCCGAATATGCCGCTGAAGTGCCACTCGAAGAAAGCTTTGAAAAAACTTTACGCGATATTACCATCTCTCTGTCTCGTTTGGAAGAAGGAAAATACGGTATCTGCAAATATTGTAAGAAACCAATCGAAGAAAAACGCCTCTTGGCTCGTCCGACCAGTAGTGCCTGTGTATCCTGCAAAAAAGCCATCACTCAGGAACTCTAAACTATGCTCCAGCTTACCCGCCAATTTATAATATTTATTGGCGGGTTTTTTTTATTCTCAATCGATCGATTGCTTAAATTTTTTTCAGAAAATATTTTTACAGATCAGAAAGTATTCTTAAATTTTTTTGGCTGGCATCCCTACCGCAATCCCGGCATTGCCTTTAATTTACCTTTACCAAATTGGCTGTCTATTACTTTGACCGTACCAATTTTATTGATAATTATTTTTCTTTTAATAAAATTTTATAAAGATCAAAATAATTTGCCGGTGTTTATCGGCCTGAGTGTTGTTTTTTGGGGAGCGCTTTCCAATTTGCTTGATAGAATATTTTTTCAAAGCACTCTCGACTACTGGTTGATTGGTACCGGCTTAATAAATCTATCCGATCTACTTATAATTTCCGGATTAATAATAATTCTATTACCCTCAAAATTTTTTAAAAGCTAAATATGTTTGTCAAACTTGCTTGCGCAACACCACTTGGGATCAGTTGCCAAAGCGTGGAGGTGGAAGTTGACATAAACAAAGGCCAGACCAACTTGAGCATAGTCGGACTCACCGATACTTCGATTCAGGAGGCAAAAGACAGAATCCACTCGGCCATAAAAAATTCCGGATATAATTATCCGTTTAATTTTCGTATTCTGATAAATCTAGCGCCAGCCAATGTACATAAAGAAGGCACCGCTTATGATTTGCCGATGGCGGTAGGTATAGTCTTGGCTCAAAGCGAAGATAATTTAATAATTGATGACACTTTAATTTTTGGTGAGCTGGCACTCGACGGCAGTTTGCGTCCGGTAAGTGGAACTTTACCAATGGTAATGTTTGCCAAAGAGAATGGTATAAAAAATATAATACTACCGACTGAAAACCTGGCCGAAGCCAGTCTAATTGATGATATTAATATTTTCCCGGCAAAAAATCTAAAACAGGTCGTAGAACATCTACTAAATAAAGAGCCTATAATACCGGCACAAAAGACACCTTTGGAGTACGCCGACTTTCTGGACAATATCTTTGACATGTCCCAAATCAAAGGCCAAGAATTCGCCAAACGCGCCCTAGAGGTAGCGGCCTCGGGCGGACATAATATTATGTTGTCCGGACCGCCAGGATCAGGAAAAACCTTACTAACAAAAACTTTACCCACTATTTTGCCACCGCTGACCAAAGAGGAGATGCTTGAAATTACCAAAATATATTCTATTGCCGGACTACTGCGTCATGGATTAATTCGCCATCGACCATTTCGCAGTCCACACCACACTATATCAAACGTGGCTTTGGTGGGCGGAGGTAAATATCCGCGACCGGGAGAAATTTCTCTGGCCCATCGCGGCGTTTTATTCCTGGATGAATTTCCAGAATTTAGTCGTGAGGTCATAGAGACTCTGCGCCAACCACTAGAAGACGGCACTATCACCATCTCCCGCGCTCGCGCCAGTCTAGAATTTCCCGCTCGTTTTATTTTGGTCGCTTCTCAAAATCCTTGCCCCTGCGGCTATGCCAACGATCCGCAGAAAACTTGTATTTGTTTGCAGTCTGTCCTGACCAAATATCAGAAAAAAATCAGTGGGCCAATACTCGATAGAATTGATCTACATGTAGAAGTGCCACGACTTAGTTTTGATAAATTATCAAATACAAAAAATAGCGAAAGCTCTGAAACCATACGACAGAGAGTAATTGGCGCGCGCAAAATTCAACAAATGCGTTTTGCTGGCACAAATATTTTTACCAACGCCGAAATGGGTAATGGTGAATTAAAAAAATATTGTGCTCTGGGTCAAGAGTCCTTAAATTTATTACGCGGCGCTGTAGAAAAAATGCATTTATCCGCTCGCAGTTATAATCGTATTATAAAAATTTCTCGCACCATTGCCGACCTGGATAAATCTGAAAATATTTCAATCAATCACCTCGCCGAGGCTCTACAATTCCGAATTAAAAACTAAAAGAAAAAGGCCGGACATACATCCCCCGAACGAACCGCTGAAAACCCTCGGAAATAATTTGTGAGCCGACAAGGCGTGGCTGGCCCTGCTGTTTGAGGAGCGTCAAGCGACGAGTTCAGGGCCAGAGCCTTGGCGGGTTGCAAATTATCCGAGGGTTTTCATAGGTGAGAGAGTGGGGATGCATGTCCGGCCGCCGCTTAGCACAAAATTTGTATAATAAAAAAACCACCTCGGTTAAAAGGTGGTTTTTGATTTAAACTTTAAATACGGTCGGACTTCGCCACTTTGATACGAGATTCTGGTAAATAGATTTCTACTACCGCACGCTTCACACCAAAGGCGCGAACCTGCTTGATAGGGGCATTCATCCAGATATCCATACGAGTAATCCCATAACGGGCATTCATACGATCATCCACAGTAAAGACCTTTTCACCGTACAAAGCCGGGATTTTGATCTTGGTACCAAAAGGAAGGCCATTTACCGCTACCATCCCATCATATACACGCTTACCAGAAGCGGCTGTAAAAGGATCCTCGTCAGTTTGACCAGGAGTAGAGGAATAAGCGGTCAAAACCATGTTTACTACCCTGTGAGGCTTTACCTTAACATCAGAAAAGTGGAACAATTTACCGTCTACACTCTCTACCAATGTAAGGTCTTTTGCATCACCGGCAGGCAAAGAACCCATCTGAGCGGCTGAAACCATAACTGGAGTAGCCATATTCAAGGCTAAAACCGCTAAGATAAGCGAAATTAGGTTGTTTTTTAGCTTGTTCATTTGTTTTTTTGGCTAATATTAGCCACTTTCTGTTAATCAAAAAGGATACCTATATAAGATATCCCTGCTTGACAACGTCTTATAATACCACAAAATGCCTTATTTGTCAATAGTAGACCAATAGTAGTATAATAGAAACAAAAAATAACGAACTATTCCCATGCCTTTACCTTTTTTCAAAATCAAGCGTGCCAGCCGTACTCACGGCTACGAAGATGACCAACCGGCACCGCGTCAATCCAAAAAATTCCCTACACTCCCTGCCAAAAATATAATTATTTTAGGTGTTACCGGTGCTCTGGCCTTATTTGCTATTGGTACGGTAGCAATACTATTGATCAGCAACGAACTGCCTGATCCAAACCACCTAAACGATCGCCAAGTATCGCAGAGCACCAAAATATATGACCGCACCGGAGAGCATGTACTGTACGAAATTTACGGCAACCAAAAAAGAACTTTGGTGGACGCAGAACACATGTCTCCTTATATTGGCAAAGCAGTAATATCTATAGAAGACAAAAATTTCTACCAACACAATGGTATTAGTATACTCAGCATTGCCCGCGCCGGCGTAAATAACTTAATTGGTCGTCGTACCGGCGGTGGTGGTGCCTCTACCATCACTCAACAACTTATCAAAAATACTATCGTCGGCAATGAACGCCGCGGGTTTCAAGGATATTTTAGAAAATTAAAAGAGGCGATCTTGGCTTTGCGTTTGGAAAAGAAATATTCTAAAGATGATATTTTAAAAATGTATCTTAATGAAATTCCTTTGGGCTCTACCAATTATGGTGTGCAGTCGGCCGCTCAAGATTATTTTCATAAAGATGCCACGGATCTGAGCATTGCCGAATCGGCCACCCTAGCCGCCATGATTCAGGCACCGTCTCGCTATCTCAATAATATTGATTCTCTGCGCGGTCGTCGCGACACTGTGCTCAGATTGATGTTTGAACAGGGGTATATAAATGATGAACAAAAAACTCAGGGTCAAAATGAGGCCCTGAGAATTTATCGAAATGGCAGTATTATGGATGCGCCCCATTTTGTGTTATATATAAAACAACTTTTGGCCGACCAATTTGGTGAAAAATTGGTAGACAGCGGCGGACTAAAAGTAATTACTACGATTGATTATGACAAACAAAAATCCGCTCAACAAATAGTGAAAATAAATGGCGATAAATTTGCCAAACAATATAATGCTAACAACGCCGCTCTCGTGGCGATGGATCCAAAGACCGCCCAGATACTAGCAATGGTGGGCTCACGTGATTTTGAAAATGAAGAAATAAATGGCCAATTTAATGTGGCTATTCTCGGCAAGCGTCAACCAGGTTCATCTTTTAAACCATTTGTTTACACTGCCGCTTTTGAAAAAGGCTTTACACCTGAGACCGTAATCTACGACACTATCACCAATTTCGATCAGCGCGCGGGAGGAAACTACACTCCTCACAACTATGACAATAAAGAACATGGGCTCGTAACCATCCGCAAAGCTCTACAAGGATCTCTCAATATTCCAGCCGTAAAAACTTTATACCTGGTTGGCACCCAAAATGCCATTGATTTTGCCAAACGCTTTGGCTACACCACCTTTACCGGTGATCCGGGGCTGAGCTTGGTGCTTGGTGGCGCGGAAGTAAATTTACTTGAACATACCAACGCTTATGGCACTCTGGCTGACAACGGTGTTTATCATACGCCGGTTAGTATATTAAAAGTAACTGATCCAAAAGGAACTGTTTTGACCGAATGGAAACCAAACGATGGTACGGCGGCTGTCACTCCGGAAATCGCCGCCACCATCAGCAATGTATTGTCCGATGACGCATCTCGCGCTTATATTTTTGGTCGTCGCAGCACCCTCACTTTGGGCGACAGACCAGTGGCTGCCAAAACCGGTACTACTAATGATTACAAAGATGCTTGGACAATAGGCTACACCCCATCGCTGGTTACTGGTGTCTGGGTGGGAAACACCATTCCTTCCACTATGAAAGGTGGCGGCAACACCTTGGCCGGTTTGATCTGGAATCAGTTCATGACTACCTCTACCAAAAATACTCCGGTGGAAGCTTTTCCTACTCCACCACCAAACAATGCCACCAAGCCGGTACTGCGCGGAGGGGATGGCGGTATAAAATTACAAATCAATTCTCTAAGCGGACGGATAGCCACGTCCAGCACTCCGCCCGGATTAATTGTGACCCGAACTTTCTTGCCAACACATGATATTTTACATTATGTAAACAAAAACGATCCGCGTGGACCGGCACCAACCAATCCAAACGATGATCCTCAATACCAAAATTGGGAAAATTCTTTACAAGCGTGGATCAAAAGATTACAGACATCTGGCACCGAAATTACTTTGGAAGAACCGCCAACCCAATACGATGATGCTACCTATAATCCAGAACTGATACCGACAATTGAAATTTTATCTCCCGAACCAAACGAAACTATTGACGGACGACAAATCAGCATTCAAATAAAGGCCAGTGCGCCGCGCGGAGTAAAAAAGGTGGATTATTATATTAATGATCAGTTCGTGGGAAGCAGCGATCAATTTCCTTTTGATTTCTCATTCAACTTCTCCAAACTTTATTCCAACCAACATGTTCTAAAAGTGGTGGCTATGGATGATCAGGGCAATGCCGGCGAATCCAAAATTGTGTTTTATACCAATACTGAATTTGATCAACCGACATTTTCTTGGGTAGATGGCACCGAGATAATAATCAATCAAACTGATTTTCCTAGAAACATGGCTGTAAAACCGGTTCGCTGGGACGACATAAAAAATATCAAAATACAGCTCATTAATTCGAGCAAAGTGGTAAAAAATATTTTTGACTTCAACCATAAAGAAGACGAACTAACCGACCAAGGGAATTTGGAATTTAGTTGGAAGAATTCTCCGGGTGTTGGAAAATATATTTTGCGAGGCACAATGACCACCAGCGGTGGGGTGACGGAAAGCAAGGAACTAAATGTGGAGATAAAATAAGAAATTTCACGACTATCAAACAAAAAAGACCGGCCATACGACCAGTCTTTTTTGTTTTCTGAATTCTTATTTTTTATCTCCTTCTATCATCCAGTTGTCGCCGAAATGTTTTGTGGAGATGTTTTTTAGCTTTAGTGCGTCGCTTACTTTTTTTACACCTTGTCCGCCGATGGTGCTGAGAGATTTTTTGCCGCCGATTATTATGGGGGCGTAAAATATATAAAATTTATCAGCCAATTTGGCATCCAAGAAACTTCCTTGCAACTCGGACCCGCCTTCTACAAATAGGCTAATTACTTTTCTGTTGGTTAATTCTTGTAAAATTGTTTTTATTGGCACTTGTTTTTGTTTGGTTATTACCACCTCAATTCCTTTTTGTTTCAGTTGGGCCATTTTCTGTTTATCATACGCTGGCGAAGCGAAGACCAAAACATTATTGTCGCGATAAACTTGGGAGGTCAATTTTATTTTTAAACTGGCGTCCAATATTACTCTTAGAGGATCTTTGTAATTTTTATTTCTTACCCCTAAATGAGGATCATCTTTTAAAACAGTGTTGGTACCCACAATTATAGCCTGATACTCAGAGCGTAAATCACGAGAAAATTTACGGGCCGACTCATTGGTGATCCATTTGGAATCACCGCTGTAGGTCGTTGTGCGACCATCTAATGAGCAGGCAAATTTAATAGCGATAAACGGGCGTTGCTTCTGATGGAAGCAAAAAAATGCTTTATTTAGCTCCTTAGCCGCTTTTTCAAGACCGCCAACTTCCACTTTTATACCCGCCGCTTTTAATTGCTTTATTCCTCGGCCGGTTACTAGCTTGTTTGGGTCCTTTGTACAACAAACCACCCGCTTAATTCCGGCGGCGATCACGCCCGGCACACAGGGTGGTGTATTTTTCCAAAGATGCGAACACGGTTCCAAAGTTACATATAGTGTGGCACCAACTAGATTTTGTTTGGTATTTTTAAAAGCCTCCACTTCCGCGTGAGGCCCTTTGTATTTTTTATGGTAACCTTGTCCAATTATTTTTCCATTTTTTACCACTACTGCCCCCACCATTGGATTTGGATTGGTATTACCACGACCCTTGGCCGCTAGATCTAGAGCTATTCGTAAATATTTTAAATCTTGCTTGGTAATTGTCATATTAAGCCAACTTTAGTTTATGACCCATCTTTTTCTTTTTGGCTTGAAGATAAAGTTTGTTATATTTATTTGGCTTAGTTTCCAAAGACAATCTTTTTACCACTTTTATTCCACACTGTTCCAGCTGTCCGACTTTATCCAGATTATTGGTAAGTAAATTTATTTTATTTATTTTTAAATATCGCAAAAGCGCCACCGCAATCGCATAATCACGCCCATCTATCGGCAGACCCAACGAACGGTTGGCTTGAAAAGTATCTTGTCCTTGATCTTGCAGGGCATAGGCCTTAATTTTATTTTCCAATCCAATATCCCTACCTTCTTGATTTAGATAAATCAAGACACCGCCACCTTTGGCAATTTTTTTCAGACTTAAATTTAACTGAGGACCACAATCACACTTCAAAGAAATGAACACATCTCCAGTAAGACATTTGGAGTGTATTCGTACTAAAACCGGTTCTTTTTTTATCACCCCTTTGGTCAAAATCACCTGTGGGCGATCATCGACAGAAGATTTAAAAATAGAAATCTTAAAATCACCATACTTAGTTGGTAAATTCGCTTCCGCTGTTTTTTCCACTACAATTTTTTTCATATTCTCCTATTTTTTTGATCTATATTGTACTCAGAGATTCCAAAGTCCGCCAAACCGCTTCGGCCGCTTCCACACCACGATTATCTTTTACTTGAGTGGATCTGTCATAAGCATCCCGAATGTTATACACCGCCAACACTTCAAAGATTACCGGCACCTCAAACTCCACCGCCAAATTCATACAGGCGCGAGCGCACTCATTGGCAATCAATTCAAAATGATAGGTTTTTCCCTTATGGATCGCGCCAAAAGTAACTATCGCGTCGTATTTATTTTGTTTAGCGAGTTTTTTTACAAGCAGTGGTATCTCAAAACTGCCCGGCACCCGAACAATCTTAATATTTTCTTTTTTCACCCCTTTCTTTTGCAGGGCTGCGACACAATGTTTTTCTAAATTAGCCACTATTTCTTCCCAAAACGCACCACTGACAATAGCTATTTTTATTTCACTGGCTGGCTTCATAAAAAATAAGTTATTTTAAAAACTTTTTAATATATTTGGCAATAATATCAATTTCGATATTAATATTATCCCCAGATTTAACATCTTTTAAATTGGTAACTTCCCAGGTATGAGGAATAACCGACACCACAAAACTTTTCTTTTTTAGCCTGGCTATCGTCAGAGATATTCCGTTTAGAGCTACCGATCCTTTTTCCACCAAAAAATTTAAAATATTCGCTTGAGCTTCAATTTCAACCTCACGACTATTTCCCAGCTTTTTTATTTCTTTGACCTTTCCCACCCCATCTATATGACCCTGCACCAAATGACCGGATAAAAATGTCTGCATTGTCACTGACTGCTCCAAATTAAGAGTGTTTCCAATTTTCAAAGCACCTAAATTAGTTCTTTTTAGTGTTTCCAGTACTACAGAAAATAACAATTTATCTTTTTCTTTTTTTTCCACGGTCAGACAAACTCCGTTTACAGAGATACTATCGCCAATTTTTGTTTTGGAAACAAAGCTGGAATCAGCCACCACCCCAAAAACACCCTGCTTAGCAGAATGCAATTTGGCAGTATGAGTAATAATTCCAGTAAACATAAATTACTGACGAATAGGCATGATTATATATAAAAAGCTATTTTCATTGATAGGAGTCACCACACAAGGGCTATCGGCGTTGATAATTTTAAAGATAGCACTTTCGGATTTTAGGTTATTCAATCCATCCAAAACATAACGGTGGTTTAAAGTGATTCTGTTATCATCACCTTTAATTTCAGCCACCACTTCAGAATTATATTCACCGGTTTGAGAAGATAAAGAAGCGAGCTTCACCACCCCTTCTTTACTTTCAAACGAACAATTAATAGCATTCACCCCTGTGGTTGTGAACAAACTGGCGGTTTTAATTTCTTTTGTCATTTTTTCAGTATCAAAAGTGGCGGTAGTCTTGAATTCCTTAGGGATAATCTGGGCATAATCAGGATAATTTCCCTCCACCAAACGAGAAACCAACTGAGTGTTACCATAATGTACCGCGATTTGATTTTCACCAACCAAGAAACGAACATTTTTTTCACCATCTTCAGCTTCTACCAAAGACAGGATACGAATGATCTCTGAGGTAGCACGACCCGGTACTATAATCTTGAATTCACCCTCTCCTTGCTTGATAGCGACTCTTTTTTCCGCTAAACGATAACTATCCGTAGCGGCCAACACCAAACCAGCGTAATAAGAAGTATTAAAACCAAAATACATACCGGAAAGCTCAGGGCGGATTTCTGATCTAGCCAAAGAAGAGATTGTCTGACCAATTCCGGTTTTGAGTTCGTCCACCGCAAACAAAAAGCCTGCTCCTTGGTGTACAGAAGGGATTATCGGAAATTCATCAGCTGGAGATCCTTTTATTTTGGTAGATGATTTTCCACAATTTATTATTAATTCATTGCCTTTTAGCTCCATCTCAATTTTTTCTTCAGATAACAAACTGACAAACTCACTCAAAGTACGAGCCGGTACCGTAAAAGATCCTGGTTCATCCACTTTGGATCGCACATGTACTACTATCGCCAACTCGAGATTAGTGGCAATGAGTTCGGTTTTTTGGTCGTCTGCTTTGATCAACACATTTCCAAGTATCGGAAGGTTCACACTCTTGTTGGCGATGCCTCCGACTATCGATAATGCTTTGGACAAATTTTCCTTTGTACAAGTTATTTTCATATTGGGTGGTGTATAAGTGTCTTATATATAAATATAGTAATACTAATAAGGGTGGGGACGGAGTGAATAAGTCGTTTTTTTATTTAATCTCAGCAAAATTTTTTGTTAATAATTTTTCAGTTGAAAGTGTGTAAAGTGTGTATGAAAGAGGTGAAAAACTTTTTTATTTTTTTTATGTTGATAAGTCGGCAATTTGTTCAGAGGGTGTTTATAAGTTGTTCACATAAATATTCACACCACTTAGCCAAAAAACAAAACTATTTAGATATTATTTATGTATAATCTTTGTCTGATTAGCTCCACTTCTTGTTTTAATTTTAATTCGTTTTCAACTTCTCGGGAAATTTTTTCGTTGGCATGCATGGCAGTGGTATGGTCGCGTCCGCCAAGTTCGTCGCCGATGGCCGGGAAAGACATTTTTAGATCGTTGCGTAGTAAATACATTATCACTTGGCGTGGGAACGATAGTTTCTTTTCACGGCTTTTGCCACAGACATCCTCTCTGCCTACATTATAGAAGCCGCAAACAGTCTCAATGAGCTGTGTAGAGGTCACGGAGCGACGAGCGGATGAGGAGTCAAAGCTGGATAGAAGTGATTTTACAGATTCTTGGGTAGGGACCATATTTTTTAATTGGTGATAGGCAATGATTTTGTTTAGAGCGCCTTCTAGTTCACGAATGTTGCTCTGCACGATAGTGGCAACAGTGTGTAAAATCTTGGTTTCTAAAGGAAAGTTTTTCTCTTGGCATTTTTTATCCAAAATAGCGGCGCGGGTTTCAAAGTCTGGAGCAGTAACATCCACGATCATTCCCCATTCAAAACGAGATTTGAGGCGGTCTTCCAAGGCTGGGATAGCTTTTGGCGGACGATCAGAGGTGAGGATGACTTGTTTGTTAGCTTGATGAAGCTCGTTGAAAGTATGGAAGAAAGATTCTTGAGAAGCGTCTTTGCCGGCAATGAATTGGATGTCGTCGATAAGTAAAGCGTCGATAAGGCGGTAGCGGTTTTGGAAGTCGCGGGAACTGCCGGTACGCAAAGAGGTAATAAAATCATTGGTAAACTTTTCAGCACTCACATACATAATGTTAGTCTGAGGGTTTTTGCGTAGTAATTCGTTGGCTACGGCTTGCAAAAGATGGGTTTTGCCCAAACCTACGCCTCCATATATAAATAGAGGGTTGTATGATTCGCCTGGTCGGTCAGCCACGGCTTTGGCGGCCGTAAAAGCCAATTCAGAACCTTTGCCAACCACAAAATTATCAAAAGTATATTTAGGATTTATGCTAAAACCAGGGGAAATTAGAGGTGTGGATTGGGGAGCGGGAGTGAAATTGGTCTTTTCTTCTTGGTGGACAGTTGGTATGGTTATTGAGGTATTAATGGTTAGTTCAGTGACGTTTTTGATATTTTCGATCTTATATTCCAGCTTGCGAATTGGCAATGAAGTGATTCTTTCGAGTGATTTTATAATCTGTTGGTGGTGTTTTTTTTCAATCCAAGCCTGGTTAAAGGTGTTTGGCACACAAAGTACGACCTGACTCTCTTGAAATGAGACAATTCCGGTGTTTTTAAACCAAGTATTAAAGTTGGCTTTGGAAATAGTGAGCTCTACCTCGGACAGTACGGCCTGCCAAATTTCGTTATTGGTCATAAATTAGTTAATTTTTAAAACTTTTGTCTTATTTTAGCACAGATATGGCGGTTGACCAATTTCAGAAGTTAGCAAAGTGTGCAAAACTTGTGGATAACTCACCCGTTTTGTGGATAGTTGACTTTTACCTTTAAATATGCTATAATATCGACGTAACTAGTTAATATATTATATGGCAACAAAACGAACTTATCAACCGAAAAAGAAACATCGCGCCAAAGCTCATGGGTTTTTGGAAAGAATGGCCACAAAAGGTGGTCGCACCGTGTTAAGTCGCCGTCGCGCTAAGGGACGCAAAAAACTTACCGTTTCTGATGAAAAGAAGGGTAAAAGATTAAGAAAAACACATTAAAAAAACAATCCCGACTTAATTGGTCGGGATTTTGTTTTATTGGTATAATAAGGGTATGTATAAGAAAGATAATCACCTTACAAAGGTTCGCGACTTTAATCTGATTCTTAAGCATGGCATTTGGCACAATGGCCGTTTTTTGAGTTTGCGCGTGCTAGAATTAGCCAAAAATGAACAATATTTTCCACCCACAGCTGATGTGGATAAGTTTAAAAACCAGCTAAAGTTAGCCATAAATGTGGGGTTGAAGGTGTCAAAGAAAGCAGTAGTGCGCAATCGGTTCAAACGCCAGATTCGTGAGGTGTTGCGTCTGATCATGCAGGCCGATGGGATTAAAGAGGGGTATTATCTATTTTTCATTGCCAAGCCAGATATCAAAGAAAAAGAATTTGCTGAGATTAGCGAAGAAATAGAACTATTATTACGCCGCGCCAAAGTGAGAGTGTAAATTTTTTTTCTGGATTGAAATTTTATTCTACACTAGTGGCAGCTTGCGTCAAATAAAAAAATATTTATAAAAAATGAAAAAAAATCTCTTAGATTACATAAAAAAGATAATTATTTTGCCACGCTTGCCATTGATTTTTTTAATTTGGATCTATCAAAAAACAATTTCTCCTGATCATGGTCCATTAAAATATTTTTTTCCGCACGGGTACTGCCGATTTTATCCAACTTGTAGTGAATATTCCAAGCAAAGTATAAAAAAACACGGCGTATTCATCGGCGTGTTTAAAACTGTGTGGAGAATTTTGCGTTGCAATCCGTGGAATGATGGTGGAGTGGATCTTCCATAATTGTCATCCCGAGCGCAGCGAGGGATCTTGCAATCTCAATCAACTATCTCAATCATTTTATTTTTACTCGTCGCACCCGCGGCGATTTTTATTTTACTTTTTGGTTTGTCAAAATATTCAGCGAGTAATTTTATTAATGCATCGTTGGCGGCGCCGTCTACGGGAGCGGCAGTGAGTTTTATTTTTAGTGTGCCGTCGGACATTTCACCAATCACTTCATTTTTGGAGGATCTGGGTAGTACGCGGATTTTTATTTTTGACATAAAAATTTTATCCCCTTAGTTCTTTTAAAATTTGTATATCTTCGCGCACTTTATCATCCTCAGTTTCCAAGAAGTAATTCACATCTTTCAATTTTTTATTTTTTATCAAAGCTTCAAATCCATCTTTGCCAATTAATCCGTCGCCAATATGGTCATGGCGATCTTTGTGTCCGCCGAGCTCTATTTTACTATCATTACAGTGAAACATTTTTAGTCTATCCAAACCGATAGTCTGCTCAATTTTTTTCAAAGTTTGTTCTACGGCTTTTGGAGTGCGAATATCATAGCCAGCAGAGAAGCCGTGCTGAGTATCGTAGCAGATGCCGATATTATATTTTTTTAGTTTAGGAGCACGGATAATTTCAGCTAAACTATCAAAGGTGCTGCCGATGTTATTGTTGGCGCCAGCGGAAATCTCTATTAGAAATTGGGTTGAACCTTTGTATCCTTTGAGAGTTGTGTCTAGACCATCTATCAGTTGTTCAAAACCTTTAATTTCACCAAGGTCCTTATAACTGCCCAAGTGGGTCATGGCGTACTTGGCGCCGAGCATTGAAGATCTTTCAAGCTCTTCGCGTACTACGGCCGCGGAGCCGTGCATTATTTTGGGATTGGCACTGGCGAAATTTATAAAATAGGGAGTGTGCACCACCCATTCTTTTTGTCCATATTCTTTGCAGGCACCTTTGAAATCATCCGCAATTTTTTGGGTTAGGGGAGCGACAAAACCACCGCGGGGTGAGCGGGTAAAAATTTGAAAAACTTCACAGCCAATATCGGCCGCGTTTTTTGGGGCATTTATCAGGCCGCCGGCGATAGAAACATGGGCGCCAAAGTACATAGAATAGACAGGTTATTTAAACAGTGTTAGTATTGTTAATGTAAATAGTTTAACAAACTATAGTTAAATAAGCAAAAATAAAAACACACCATTTTCAGGTGTGTTTTTTAATTTATAATTATTTCACTACTTTCTCTGCCAAGAAAGCCACAACTTTTCTATTCTGCACAGTGGCGGCCAAAGTATCGAGTACGTCACGGCGTTCCAGAGCTTCCAAAACTTTTGGATCATTTTGATAAGTGGCTTTGATGATCTCAATTTCTTTATCCAGCTCATCTTTTTCTACTTTGATATTATTATCTTTGGCAATCTGGCGAGAAACCAAGGCGGCTTTCACGCGCATGAGGGCGCGGACAGAAAAGTCTTGGCCAATTTCTTCCTCTGTCTTTTTGATATCGGCCATATATTTAGCCATAGTGATGCCTTGTTGTTCCAAACTAGATTTTAGTTCGTGGAACATTTTTTGTTTTTCAGCGTTGATCAATACATCTGGGATTACATCAAATTCTGATCCAAGCACAGTCTTTTCCAAAATTTCAATTTCTTGTCTTTGGGCTTCTTTGTTTTCCGCTTCTTTGGTGAGATTAGTTTGGAGTAATTCTTTTAGAGCAATCATACTTGGTTGGCCCAATTTGATAGCTAACTCATCGTTGATCTCCGGATATTCAATTGAATAAACTTCGTTTACTTTGATATGGAAATCCATAGTTTTACCAGCCAAATGTTTTTGGTAATGTTCTTCTGGAAATTTCAAAGAAAATTCTTTTACATCATCTTTTTTCAAACCTACCAATTGTTCGGCAAAGCCTGGGATATAGTGAGGTTCGGAAAGATATACTTGGTGTTGAGGAGCCTGACCACCTTCGACCGGCACTTTGTTGTTGGTCATATTCATGGCCACCACAATTTTATCTTCTTTGGCAGCGGCGCCTTCTTTCACTACTTCCATGGCCTGCATTTTGCGGAGATTCTCCATTACTTCACTGATTTGTTCTTCGCCGGCAGTCACATCTTTTTTGTTTACAGTGATAGTGGAAAGATCAGCTACTTTTACTTTTGGCAAAAGAGCGGCCACGGCTTTGAAAATAAAATCATTACCCGGAGCTATTTTTTCAATAGTAATTTCTGGCATACCAATAGTGTCTACTTTTTCAGCGAGCACGGCGGCATGGTAATTTTTTTCTACTATAGATTGCATTGCTTCTTCGAGAATTTTAATTTCACCAAGATTTTGTTTCACAATTTCATAAGGAGCTTTGCCTGGGCGGAAACCATGAATAGCGGCGCGCTCAGATAGACGAGTGGCGGCAGCGAACATGTCTTTTTCATAGTCAGCCGGGGTGACAGTAATCACCAATTCTACTTGAGATTTTTCTAGTTTCTTGAGGGTCTGTTGCATATTTAGATATTAAAATTACGTGGGGATTTTATCTTAATTAGAGAAAAAAGTCAATCTACCATTGACTTTTTGGGAGTTTTGTGGTACAAAGTAGACACGAAAAATACCTAAGGTTGGGCGCATGGAGCGCTTTGCCAAAGGTTCTGCTTGGAGAAGGGCAATGCCAAGAGGCTATCTGAAAGAGGTCAACATCGGGATCGAGGCGATCGAGTTCACGCAGGCTAGTGAGGTCGGTGACGCCGTCATCACCGCCTGGCTCGCGGAGAATATTGGGTGGGTTCTTCACCCCGCTAGCGTCAAGTTGACCTTGGGCCAGGTGCGGTTCCTGGCCGCGTGGGTGGGCTGATCCACCTTCGCCCAAGCACCCCTCCAACTGAGAATGTAGGTTGGAGGAGGTAATGTAAAGGATATCACCAGTACATGCCTGTGATTGTAAAATTTATTATTACAGGTATCTGGTGATATTATAGGAAATAAAAATCTCGACATTGCTGTCGAGATTTTTTGTTAGTATTAAGGGATCCTTCAATATGCTCAGGATGACAACTGATAATTGAAAATTATTTAATCAACAATCCGACAATAAGCAAAGCCACAATGTTGGCTACTTTGATCATAGGGTTGATCGAAGGGCCAGCAGTGTCTTTGTATGGATCGCCGACAGTATCGCCAGTAACAGCCGCTTGATGAGCAAAGGAGCCTTTGCCACCGTAGTTACCAAGTTCAATATATTTTTTAGCATTATCCCAAGCGGCACCACCGGTAGTCATAGAGATAGCTACGAAAATACCAGTGACAATTGTACCAACCAATAAACCGCCAAGAGCTTCTACACCCAAGAAGTAACCAACTAAAATTGGAGTGACTACTGGGATCAAAGACGGAATCAACATTTGTCCGATAGCACCTTTGGTTACGATATCTACCGCTTTGGCGTAATCTGGTTTTCCAGTGCCTTCCATAATACCAGCGATTTCACGGAATTGACGACGAACTTCTTCTACTACTTGTCCGGCTACTTTACCTACCGATTCCATAAGCATGGCACCAAATAGATAAGGCAACAAACCACCAATAAACAAACCAACCAAAACTTTTGGATCATTGATCATGAAAGTAACATTGCTTGGAAGTTTGTGAGTGAAGTCGGCAAATAAAACTAAGGAAGCCAAACCAGCAGAAGCAATCGCGTAACCCTTGGTCACAGCTTTGGTAGTGTTACCAACCGCATCCAAAGGATCAGTAACATTGCGTACATCTTCGGAGAGTTCAGCCATTTCAGCAATACCACCAGCGTTGTCAGTGATCGGACCAAAAGCGTCGATGGTCACGATAATACCGGTCAAAGAAAGCATGCTTACAGCGGCAATAGCCACACCGTACAAGCCAGCCAATTCATGTGCACCAAGCATAGCAGTCATAATCAAAAGCACGGGCAGAGCAGTGGATTTCATGGACACAGCGAGACCAGCAATCACATTGGTACCGTGGCCAGTAGTACTAGCTTTGGCGATATGTTGCACTGGAGAAAATTTGGTAGAAGTATAGTAGTCGGTAAGAGCTACCATGGCGGCAGTCAAAACCAAACCAATAATGGCGGTGAAGAAAATATTCATCGCGCTGTATCCGACCAAATCACTCATTAAGTATTTGGTAGCTGGGTAAAAACCGATAAGAGCAAATACACCAGCGGCAATTAAACCTTTATATAGAGCAACCATTACATTTTTGTCTTCACCCAAACGGATAAAGAATGTACCAATAATTGAAGCGAAAATGGAAATTCCACCAAGCATCAAAGGATAAATAATTACATTTTCATTACCTGGGAAAACAAGTGATCCCAAAACCATCGCAGCAATAGTAGTGATAGCGTAGGTTTCAAAAAGATCGGCAGCCATACCAGCACAATCGCCAACATTGTCACCGACATTGTCGGCAATTACAGCTGGGTTGCGTGGATCATCTTCTGGAATGCCTTTTTCTACTTTGCCTACCAAGTCTGCACCCACATCAGCGGCTTTGGTAAAGATACCACCACCAATACGAGCAAAGACAGAGATCAAACTTCCACCAAAACCTAAACCGATCAAAGCGGAAATATCATGAGTGAAATAATAGAAAGTCGAAACACCAAGCAATCCCAAACCGGAAACCAAAAGACCGGTAACGGTTCCACCTTTTACGGCCACATCAAGCGCGGCTTTAAAACCTTTCTTGGCGGCTTCAGCAGTACGCACATTGGCTTTGACCGAAATTAACATGCCAATAGTACCAGCCAAACCGGAAAGAAAAGCACCAACCAAGAAACCAAAAGCGGTTACCCAATCAATACCGATACCGAGCAAAACAAAAACAACCATCGCTACATAAGCAATAGTTTTATACTGACGACTTAAAAAAGCTTTGGCGCCATCTTCAATAGCGCGAGCGATAGATTGCATGCGTTCATCACCGGCTGGTTGTTTGAGTACCCAGCGAATTAAGACACCGCCGTAAATTACCGACACAAGCGCCGGCAAGATTCCACTTAACACTATAATCATAAGTGTTAGAAGTTAAATTAATAAGTAAAATTAGCTAAGGCTTTTAGGTTGCCTTGAGGCATATCTTATGCTAAAATAGGCAAATCGTCAAGGTATGAAATATAACTTTTTACTGAAAATTTTACGGTTTTTGGTCTACATTAAGCGATTTTTTTGGTGGACCGGCAAAGGGTTGCATTCTAAGCTAGGCTCTTTTTTTAGATTGTTTTACCGTTTTTTTGGGTTTTTTGGCTATCGTAGCGGGGTTTTTCTCAAAAAGATAGGTTTGTTAAGTGGAGGAGATTTGATCGCCCGCGATATCATTCAGCCGGTATTTTTTTTACTTTTATTTTTGGTTACCATTCCTCAGACTAAAATTTTTACTCAAAAGAGTATTTTTTTACCTGGACAAAAAACTATTGCTTTTAGTTTGGTGGGAGATAGTAGTGATTATAGTTTTGAGGAGGTTATGGCCGATGCTCAGCCTGGCCGTCTCACGCCCAACTATGCTTGGCGCACCGGTGTTATAAGCGCGGAAGATAATTTGGCTACGGATGAAGTGGTTTATAACCAAGATTTGGTAGGTACTTTTGCCGGCGGGATGGCAATAAATAAGCCTCTGTTGATGGCCGGTGCGGTGACAAAAAATGGTTCGGGAAGAAAAGAGCCGGTGCAATATATTGTGGAATCTGGCGATTCTTTTAATAGTATTGCCGTCAAATTTGGAGTAAATGTCAGTACAATATTGTGGGAGAATAATTTAACAGCCAAGTCCAAATTAAAATTGGGGCAAGTTTTAAATGTTCCTCCAGCTACCGGCGTGATGTATACTGTGAAGAAGGGTGATACTTTAGGAAAGATTGCAGGTGTATATGGGGCTAGTATGGGTGATATTATTGCTTTTAACAACCTAACTTCAGATGGTCATGATTTGCGCGTGGGTGAAAGGATTATGATTCCAGGTGGCGTAAAACAAGAAATAAAATCACCAGTTTCTTTGGGTAAGGTTGGTTCAAAAAATGTGGTGACAAAAGTAAGTGGTAAAGTGGTGGCACCTCCTTCTTCTCATCAGTCTCCAACTGCGTCTGGTTTTGTTTGGCCAACCGCTTCGCATTTAATTACTCAATATTTCGGTTGGAAGCATCACGCTTTGGATATTGCTGGTCCGTTTGAGACCCCTACTTATGCGTCCAAAGGTGGTGTGGTAGAGAAATCTCAGTGTGGATGGAATAGCGGCTATGGTTGTGTGATTATTATTGATCATGGTAATGGAGTGAAAACTTTGTATGGTCACCATGCTCGTTTGCTGGTATCTGCTGGAGAACATGTGGAAACCGGCCAGACTATTGGTTTGATGGGCAACACCGGCAATGTGCGTGGTATTACCGGTATCCATATTCACTTTGAGATAATCGTAAATGGTGCTCGTGTGAATCCGCTGGGGTATGTGAGATAGTCTAAACCTTGATTTTTTGGAATTATTTTGGTAAGCTGTAAAAACATTTGGTACCGTGGCCAAGCAGTAAGGCAGAGCTCTGCAAAAGCTCTATGCGTGGGTGCAATTCCCACCGGTACCTCTAGTTAAGTCGGGACAAAAACCCGACAAAATAATGACCTTTTCGCTTTCCTCGGCTGCGAAGCCTCAGGGAATCGGCCGTGGGCCTCATAACCCGCTCAAAGGTAATTATCTTGTCGGGTTTTTTATTGCTCAAAAATTAGTTTAGAGGTAAAATGATAGGACTATGACCAAATTTGTTATTATTGATGGCAACGCCATTATTCATCGAGCTTATCACGGCATTCCGCCACTGCATACGAAAGATGGGCAGATGGTGAATGCGGTGTATGGTTTTGCTTCCATGTTGTTTAAGGTATGGCACGATTTGGAGCCTACACATTTGTGTGTGAGCTTTGATGTGGCTGGTGGTAGTCATGCTCGTCAGGAAAAATATGATAAATATAAAGCGACTCGTGTGAAAGCGGATCAAGAACTGTATAATCAAATTCCTTTGGTGCATGAATTGGTGGAATGTATGGGTTTGCCAATTTATGAAAAGAAAGGTTTTGAAGCGGACGATGTGATTGGAACGGTAGTAAAGGATATGAGAGAAAAAGTGGATGAGATTTATATTGTGACGGGGGATATGGATACTCTCCAGTTGGTGAATGAGAATACCAAAGTTTACACTCTGCGCAAAGGTATGAATGATATTGTGATTTATAATATTGATGAAGTGAAAAAAAGATTTGGGTTTGGTCCGGAGTTGGTGATTGATTATAAAGCTTTGCGTGGGGATACTTCTGATAATATTCCAGGCGTGCCGGGGATTGGGGAAAAGACTGCCACGGATTTGATTTTGAAGTATGGAAATTTGGAACAGATATATGAAGTGGTAGAAAAAGAAAGTAAGAAAGAAAAAAGTGATTTATTTTCAGCGAGTGTTTTGAAAAAAATGGTGGACGGTAAAGAAAGTGCTAAAATGAGTTACCACCTGGCGACAATTGATTGCGCGGTACCGGATATGGATCTGAAATTAAAAGATTGTGAGCTTGGAGAATTTGATCGCGAAAAAGTAGTTTCTTGTTTTCAAAAATTTGAATTTGTTTCGCTGTTAAAAAGATTGCCTGGATTTAAAGATGTAGCGGAAGAAAAAACCGCCACTAAAGTAAAAAGTAAAAAGATTGCAGATTTGAATTTTAAAGAAATAAATAACAAAGAGGAAGTAGAAGAGTTGGTAAAAACCATAGAGAAATCAGGTAGTTTTGCCGCTAAAGCCGTGACTAGTAGCGCGGATGTGCATACGGCGGACTTGCTTGGTATGTCGGTGGTAATGGGAGAAAATGGTTATTATATAAAAAATAATTTGGTAAAAGATTTTGTTAAGATTTTTAATTATGAAAAAGTGGAATTAGTTGGTCATAATTTGAAACAATTGGCCAAGGTTTTATTTTTGCAAAAGCAAGAAATAAAAAATTCTTTGTTTGATGTCATGGTAGCTTCGTATTTGCTCAATCCCGGTACGCGTGCTCACGATGTGCCGAGTGTGATATTGAAAATTTTGGGCAAAGAGTTGCCAAGCGGTAGTGGGCAGGAAAGTTTGTTTGGGGTGGATACCAAAGGCGTAGCCACTGAACTGTATTTAATAAGTCATACCGTACAAACCCTAAAAGAAGAATTGCAGAAAACTGATAATCTTGGATTGTTACAAAAATTGGAAATGCCACTGATGCTTGTATTGGCTGAAATAGAATTAAATGGCGTGGCGCTAGATTTGGAATTGTTGAAAAAATTATCTGTTCAAGTAAATGACGAAATTAAAACAGTTTCCAAGAAAATTTTTGATCTGGCGGGAATGGAATTTAATATTTCTTCGCCTACGCAATTACGCGAAGTGTTATTTGAAAAATTGGAGATTCCGGTGGATGGCATCAAGAAAGGCAAGACCGGCTTATCGACCGATTCCCAACAGCTTGAAAAAATGCGTGATCTGCATCCGATTATCAATGAGATTGAAATTTATCGTGAAATTACTAAATTGCAAAATACCTATATAGATGTTTTACCAACTTTGGTGAACAAAAAAACTGGCCGTATTCATACCAACTATAATCAAGTGGTAGCGGCGACCGGGCGCCTTTCTTCCGTAGATCCAAATTTACAGAATATTCCGGTTCGTACGGAGCTTGGTCGTGAAATCCGCAAAGCGTTTGTGGCGACTGAAGGAAATGTGTTGCTCAGTGCGGATTATTCTCAGATTGAATTGCGTATCGTGGCGTCATTGGCCAAGGATGAAAAGATGATGGAGATTTTTGAAAAAGATTTGGATATTCATATTGCTACCGCCGCCGCTATTAATGGAGTAAAGCTCGAAGAAGTAACCAAAGAAATGCGTCGCGCGGCCAAAGAAGTAAATTTTGGCGTGCTCTATGGTATGGGCACATATGGGCTGAGCTGGCGCGCGGAAATTCCGCATTGGCAGGCCAAGGAATTTATTCAAAAATATTTTGAACAATTTAGTGGGGTAAAAAAATATCTGGATCAGACAATTGTCTTTACCAAAAAAGAAGGATATTGTGAAACTCTGTTTGGTCGCCGCCGTTATATTCCGGAATTGAATTCACAAAACTTTCAGTTGCGTAGTGCGGCGGAGCGTATGGCTATTAATCATCCAATTCAGGGTACGGCGGCGGACTTGATTAAAATGGCGATGATTGAAGTGCAGCCAAAATTAAAAGAGTTGGACGCGAAGATGATATTACAGGTACACGATGAATTGGTTTTTGAAGTTAAAAAAGGACAAGAGGAAAAAGTGGGAAAGATTGTCAAAGAGGCGATGGAGGGTGTGGTAAAATTGTTGGTGCCGGTACGTGTGGATTTGAAATATGGAAAAAGTTGGGGGGAGATGAAATAAATTAAAAGTAAAAAATACCGCTAATTATAGCGGTTTTTTGTTTATTTAGTTGTCATTTGGTTGACAACTTTTTTGCATATGACGGTTTTAAAAGTTGTAAACTAGTTGTCAACTAAAGGGCTTAAGTGATTGACAAGCTTTAATTTATTATATATACTAAATACATATAAAGTATACATAAAAATATGAATGTAATAATCAATTTTAAAACTGATCAGAAAACAAAACAACGCGCGCAAAAAATAGCGGGTGATTTGGGGATGAGTTTGAGCGGTGTTATCAACGCCTACTTACACCAGTTTATCCGTATGCAGACAGTTTTTGTAAGCAATAAATATGACGAACCGTCAGATCTGCTTCTGTCCGCTTTCAATGAGGCGCAGGCGGATAGAAAAAGTGGAAAAGTATACTCCTTCAAAGAACCTAAAGAAGCGCTGGATTTTGTAGATAAGATAATCGCCAAGAAAAAATAATATGCAGATTGAATATTCGCGTCGGTTCGTAAAAGAACTAAGGAAGGCGCCACGAAAGATTCAAATTGCTTTTAGAGACAGATTAGTTTTATTTATTGAAAATAACTTTAGCTCTATTCTCAATAATCATCGGTTGGGAGGAAAGATGAAAAATTGTCGGAGTATAAATATAACTGGTGATTGGCGTGCAATTTATCAGGAGTTGGAGGATGGTAATGTTGTATTTTTTATAATGATCGGCACACATAGTCAGTTGTATAAGTAGAAGGCTTTTTAAGAGATTATTTAAAAACATATAGTGGTGGGCTCCAATCACAGAGACCGCCAAATCAAATTTTTGATAAAATTTTAATTGTGAGTCCTGAATTAAGTTCGTTGGCAGTAGTGATTGCGGTGCCGGCGATGACCGATATTTTTAAATCGGTTTTTGAAATGTTGTGGGAGATGCTGCTAGTGGAAAAATAAAAAAATAGACACAATTTTCTAGGTTGCGTTTACTAAGAAAAAGTATTACAATGTGCCTACTATGGTGATATACATTTACGGCGAAGATTCCTATCGTAGCCGACAATATCTCAGTGATCAAATAACAAAATTTAAAATCGCGCGTGATCCGCAAGGATATAATGTGGCGATTTTTGACGCGCAAAAAGATGAGCCGGGTAAAATTTTATCGGAAATTTTATCTTCGCCTTTTTTGGCAGAAAAGCGTCTGATTGTGGTTGAAAATATCTTATCTATCTCTGACAAAGAATTTCTAGGAGGGCTAATTGAGCGCATAAAAGAACAAAAGATACCAGAAAGTAATATAGTAATTTTTTGGCAGAGTGAAAAATTAAGTAAAGTAAAAGAAGCCAAAGAGCTGGAAGCGGTTTTGAAAAAAGAAAAGTATGCTCAGGAATTCGCGGCCCTCGAAGGTTCGGCTCTGTCGGCTTGGATAGTCGCGGAGGTAAAAAAGAGAAATGGGAACATCTCCAATCCGGCGGTAAGTTATTTGGCACAGAATACAGCCGGAGATATCTGGTTTTTGACCTCGCTATTGGATCAATTGACGGCCTACACCGCGGGTAAAGAAATTGAATTATCTCAGGTAAATTTATTTTTGGATGAAAAAGTGGATGATAATGCCTTTAATATGGTGGAAGCCGTGGTGTCTGGAAATAAAAAGCAGGCTTATAAATTATTGCAGGAACAGCGCCGAATCGGCGAGGATAATTTTAAAATTTTTGGTTTAATTGTTTGGCAATTTCGTATTTTGTTGGCTGGTCGCAGTCTGTTTGAGGTGGGTGAAAATATGAGTAGTGACGCGATGGCCAAAGAGCTCGGCATACATCCGTTTGTATTGAAGAAAAATTTATCTCTCATAAAAAGATACAATAAAAAACAGCTAAGCGATATTTACTCTCAGCTGCTTGATATGGATTGGAAGGCCAAGACCGGTCAGGCGGATTTGGGATTAGCCTTAGATCTACTGGTTTATCATATTTAAGCTCCAATTGGCCCGGTTCTTCTTTTAGCTTTTTCTTCTCTGGCAATTTTTAAAAGCATTTCCAATACTACCTCTGCTTTTTCTGGAACATGTCCATCAAAAATTTGTCGTGACATGCGATCAATTTGTCCGCGCAAAGAACTTTCTTCAAATTTGGCGATGTCAATTCCTTTTTTTGCCAGAAAATCTGTTTTGGATAGTCCGGTGTTTACGATTCTAGAGCTTCCTTTTTGAAAACCGGATACAAATTTACATTGTTTAGATAAGGAAGCGGCCGTGTCGGCTAGGTGATCACTGGTTGGGTAATCAATTTGATTTTCTCTGTCTACGATTTTGAAACCGGCGCTGGCCGACATTGTTTTTTTATTTGGTAATTCAATTTTTTCTACTCCTTTTACTACGCGCTCTACCACTTTTTCTACTATGTTTTCAACTGTAGTTTTTGTGCCAGTCGGTTTGTTCACCAATAAAATTAAACCAAATTCATCACCGGAAAAATGCACGGCCAGATCAGTTGGTCTTAATCTGGTTAATTCATTTTCTAGTTGTCCAGCAATTCTTTTTAAGACCGCATCACCTTCGCGATGGCCATAGGTATCATTTACTTCTTTAAAACCGTCGGCATCCATACGCACTACTACTAGTACCGATTTTCCGTTGAGAAAATCCGGATGTCTTTGGGCTTCTTCGTATACTTTTTCCGCCCGTTTTTTGTTAGCAATTTCAGTAAGTGGATTGAGTTCCGCACTTCTTTCCAGGTTGGCCTGATATACATGCATTTCAGCGATTTTTCTGAGCAATGGGCCGCTATTTTTTTCAGATTCTGCTCTGAGACGATCATTTTCGGAAGTGACTCTTTCTCTAGCCATCTGGTCGATTTCGTTGTTTTCAAGTTGCATTTCCGGTGAGTTGGCAGCAATGTCATGTAAAATTTCGGCGCGAGCGCGGCGGAACATATCATGCTCCAAAGCTTCTTGATAAGATTTTTCTATTTCAACGTCAGTATTGTCGGGGTTGGTTTTTTCTACGGTATCTACTGGTAATTCATCCGGAATTTGGTCGGTGCTGCGAGTGGGGTCAAAGATAGGGTGTTCTCCGCTTGGTCTTCTATGCATAGTATTTAAATAAAAAATAATCCCGACTTAGTCGGGATTATTATATCATTTAACTATTATTTCGCAAGCTTGTTAACTTTCTTCATCAAACGGGACAAGCGACGAGCGGCGGTATTCTTTTTGATAGTACCGGCTTTAGCGGCTTTGTCCAGAGCGGCTTGAGCGGCGGAAATCAATTTTTTGGCTTCAGCGGCAGTAGCGGCTTTCAAGGTTGTTTTGATAGCGGTTTTAAAAGCATTCTTGCGAGTCTTGTTTAAAACAGCGCGTTTGGCGGATTGGCGTAGAGCTTTTTTAGCGTTTTGCTTATTTGGCATAATGATTAAGAGTATCTATTAAATTTTGAGAGCACGATTACTCTATCACATTAGGCCGATTTTGTCAATATTTCTCTTATTTTTAGGATCTTTTTTAAAAATAATTTTTATGATACACTGCAGAGTGGTTTTAAAAACATTTTTATGATGACCAATCAAGTATTTGACCTGGAAAAAGAGGTCCAAAAATTGTCTCACGATATTGCGCTAGAAAAAGAAGCTTTGGATAATGTGGTGGAAATTTTTCGAAATTCGCCTATATATAATGTAAAAGAAAATGGCGGTAGTGTGGAGGAATATAAGTATTTTGTTTACCCTTTTAAGGGTTTTGATTTGGTAAATTATTCACTGTATTATACTTTGGGCAGATTTTTGGCCAAGCATATATCTCCCACTACGCAGGCGATTATCACCGTAGAATCCGATGGTATTCCAGTGGCTTCGTTTGTGGCGGCGGAAATGGGTTTGCCACTTATTATTGCCAAGCCGTTTCATTACAACTTGCCGTGTGTCAAATTTGAGCAAAAAACTGGATATTATTCCCGAACAATGTATTTGTCTCAGGCGATAGCCGGCAAAGAAGTGGCCTTGGTGGATTGTATGGTATCGACTGGTGGTACAGCCAAGGCGATGATTGAGGCGGTACAAAATTTATCGACCACCAGTGTCAATGGTGTGTATTGTATAAATAATAAAAGTAATTATGGCGATCAAGAGTCTGAATTATTTGGAAAAGATTATAAGTACTTGTTTGATACTAAAGTAAGTAATGAAAAGGTAGAAGCGGATTGGTCAAAATCTCTAAGAAATATTTTTTGGCAGGGGATAGATGAGAGATTTTATGAATTGGCCAAGAATTGCTCCTTGTTTTCTAATTTTTCTAAAAATGGTTATCAGGTAGGTGCTATTATCATGGCCGCTGATACTTTTGAGATTGTGGCTTGGGGTTTCCGTAAAGCCAATATCCACGCGGAACAGGACGCAATAGCAATGATGAAAAATAATTGTCCTGATTGGGAGAAAAGAGAGTTTGCTCTTTATACCACGCTTGAGCCGTGTGTATATCGTAACGGTGATTATATTGCTTGTGCTGAGCTGATAAGCGCGATTCCTCAAATTCGCTGGGTAATAATCGGTGAAACCGATAGTGCTGATGAGAAAATTAATGGTGCCGGAATCGAAAAATTGCGCCAGTCAAAACATTTACGCTTGGTAAAGACCAAAGAAATATTGAGGTGTGCCAATCTGGTGCCACATTTTTTCAAATAAAAATAATCCCGATTGATTCGGGATTATTTTTTTGCTTCTTTTAGATCTTGTCCAATCTGTTTTTTTAATGATCCAATATTCTGGAAAATTTTTTCTGGACGAATAAATTTTTTGGTAGTCACGGTAATTATTTGGCCATAAATATCGTCGTTAAAGTCCAGAATGTGTACCTCTAGGCAATCAGTTTTGCTTAAGGAGTTATAGCCATAATATATTAGTCCACTGTATTCTTTTTTATCAATTTTTACTTGGCAACTATAAAGACCTTTTGGTAAATCTTTGGCCAAAATGGGATCAAGGTTCGCGGTGCGGGCACCGGTTTCCCTGCCTTTATTTAGGCCCGGTAAAACTTGGCCAGTGATGGTGTGGGGTAAAAATTCGGGGGTGGTATTCTTTTTCACAGTAATTATAGGTTAGACTTACGGCAGTTTCTTTGTTATGATATTACCATATAAACTAAAATTTATGAAGAACTGGCGTAATAAAAAATTAAAAAATCTAGCCGCGGCCTTGTTGGCAACAAAAAATCAAAGTGAAATGGAAAATTTCTTGCGAGACCTGTGTACCTTGGAAGAATTGGAAGAGTTGTCTTCGCGTTGGGAAGTGGTATTATTGCTGGCCAAAGGACATTCTTATCGTGAGATTTCAAAAAAGACAAAAGTAAGCACCACTACCGTGACGCGTATCGCCCAGTGGCTAAATAATGGTGAGGGAGGGTATAGTGCGGTATTAAAACACGCGAAGTAAGGTTATCCCCAGTTAGTATTGACAGAAGTAATTGCTTGTGTTAATGTGTTAATACACTAATACAATATGGAAAAGCTTAAATTACAATTTAACCATCACCAAATAGACCTCTGCTAGAAACACAGGGACATTTTGTGTTTTCAGAGGTCAATCGCCAATCAGGCGATTTTTTTATTAATTTTTTTAAATATGGATATTATTACCCCAAAAATTTTAAAAGGCACTAGAGACTTCTTGCCAAAAGATATGGCAAAGCGTAATTTTGTTTTGGAAAAAATAAAAATGGTTTTCAGTTGTTTTGGATATGGAACTATAGATACTCCAGCAATTGAATACGCTGAAACACTTCTAGGAAAGTACGGTGAAGAAGGGGCAAAATTGGTTTATTCATTCAAAGATAATGGTGGTCGCTCTGTAGCTTTACGTTATGATCAGACTGTGCCATTTGCCAGGTTTGTTTCTCAGTATTATCCACTGCTGGTAATGCCTTTTAAACGCTATCAAATTTCTAAAGTGTGGCGTGCTGATAAGCCCGCTCAAGGACGCTATCGTGAATTTACTCAATGTGATGTGGATATTGTTGGAACTAAAAATATTTTGTCTGAAGGGGAGATCGCCGCAGTAATTTATAATGTTTTTAGCGAATTAGGGTTTGATAACTTTGTTATCAAATTTAATAGCAGAATTCTAATAAATAATATCTTGAAAAACTTTGAAATTCCTAATTTAGTTCAGATAGAAGTAATGAAAAGTTTGGATAAATTTATGAAGGTTGGAGTAGAAGGACTAAAGAAGGAGTTGCAAGTGGTATTATCTTCAGAAAAAATTGAGCAGTTATTAAGCTGTATTAATTTGCAAGGAAGTAATGAAGATAAATTAAACAAACTGTCTGGTTATAATATTGGAGAAATTAAGGATTTTTTGGATGTATGTGATAAATTTGGTATTCCTAATAAAAATATAGACTTTGACCCAAGTTTGGTGCGGGGCCTAGATTATTATACAGGCTTGGTATTTGAAGTTTATATCAAGGATTTATTAGAAATTGGAGCCGTATGTTCTGGTGGTCGTTATGACAACCTGTGCTCTTTATTTTCCTCTAAACAGCTTAGTGGTGTAGGCGTTTCGTTTGGTTTTGACCGTATATTATTAGCAATGGAAAAATTTGGATTAATACCGGAAGTTACACAGAGTAGTGAAGTGTTGGTAACTTATTTTAATAACGATATGTTGTCGGAAATAATAGGCATCGCTTCTGATTTACGTAAAGCAGGAATTAAAACAGAAATTTATTTTGAACCGCAAAAGTTGGATAAACAAATTAAATATGCTGATAAAAATAACATCCCGTATGTAATTATTTTTGGACCGGATGAAGAAAAGGAAGATAAAGTGGTGCTGAAGATAATGGAAAGTCGTAGGCAAGAATCACTTTCTCGTCAGCAGTTAGTTTCTTATTTAATTCAAAATAAAAAATTCTAATCATCTTGTCCTATGTTTGTCTCAACTACCCAGCCGAGTAATGAAAAGTAGTAATTAATCGGTTGGAAACAAGACAAACATGGGAGGTCGTGATGAGGACTTTTGATCAGATCGAGGCGAAGTTTCAAGAGGTGGGGCTTGGTCATGAAGCCAAGCACCGTTTCCGGTTCGGTCCCAAGGGTCTGCCTATCTCACAGGCTGAAAAGGATCAGCTCGAAGAGATCGGGGAGGAGTCCCGGTGGTTTATTTACCAGATGGATGATTGGTTTTTGAAGGCTCAAGAGAGTCCGGCCGGTTCGTGGATGGCCAATGTGTTGACGAGTGCCTTGCCCCGTAAGAACAGCGGCTATAGGGATAGTAAAAATTGTCCCAATAATATGCCGTGGACTTTCATGGTGGACACGGTTTGGACCACTCAGGGGTGGAAGATCGTCGAGATCGATGTGACTAATCGCAACGCCATGGGCTATCCGTTGGTGATGCGCCACCTCTACGGTCTCGATGGTATTTGGGAGGGGATCGATAATTACTGGCAGGAGTGGGAAGGTGTGACTCAAATCATGCCCGATCGAATCCGCTACTATGAGCCTTACTTCCGTTTCTTCCTCTCCAAGATTAAGGGGCGGTTGGTTACGCAAGCGGAGCTGGGCCAGTGGATCAAAGAGCAAATGAAAGCATGGGAGGAAGACAAAGGTGCGAAGGAGCTGGAACTGCTCGATTTCCCGGTTATGTATTATAGTCGGGAAGTTATGAAAGAGCTGTTTTACATTCTTCGCAACGTGGAGAAGGTGGCAATTCCACCCAAGCACTACCTGTCCTCCAAGGCGCTCGCGACTCTGCCGTGGGAGATGAATCGGTCCAAGGATTTTGAAGTGACCAAGTTTCTCCCCAAAGGCCGGCTCGTGTGCCGCACTCGGCCGTTGCCCGAAGGCGACTTCTACCTCAAGATGCTCCAGAGCGGTGGAGCACACGGCACCTTCTATAATGATCGCGAGCGGCTGCTGGCACTGCATTCTGAGCGCAAGCCCAAAGCGATCTGGCAAGAAGCTCTGCCTATCTGCACTCGGCCGGTGGCCTACTACGATGACAGCGGTCAACTCGCACACGGTGATTTCTATGTGCGTGTCTCGATCTTCGTCACTCGTAAGGGGCAAGTGGTGGATGCCGACGCCACTTGCTCGCCGGACAATATCATTCACGGATCCAAGCGGTCGGTGATGACGGTTCCGGTCCTGGTCTAAACTGTTTGGGCGCATCAGTTCAAAATGCGCCAATCCCCTGTGAATTTAATTTTTGAATTTATAGGGGATTGATATATAATAACAAAAATATGCCGGAAAAAATTGCAATTATTGATTTTAATAGAACAATTTTTAATCCTGACAATAATCAATTAATGCCAGAAGCATTGGTTTTATTGCAATATTTACAGAATAAAAAAATAATTTTATATCTTCTAAGTAACGCCACACTAGAAAATACAAATGAAAGGATGGGTTTGATAAACAGTTTGGGAATTAAAAATTTTTTTCAAGGAATTTTTATAAAAGACGGTAAGTCTTTGGAGGATTTTAAATCAATAATTAGTTTTCACAAAAATTTGGACCCAAAATTCAGTTGGGTAATAGGGGATAGAATAAGAAGAGAAATTATTTTGGCAAATCAATGTGGTTTTAAAACTATTTGGTTTAAAAATGGTAAATTTTCAAATGAAATACCGGATTCAGCGGCCGAACAGCCCGATTTTATCGTAGAAAATTTGTCAGAAATTCTGGAATTCATAAAATAGACAAAACACAATTTATTTGGTAGTATTATCATATAAACTTAAACATTTCATATGTCTATTTTAGTTTCCGGTTCATTGGTCTATGACCATATTATGAATTTCCCGGACAGTTTCAAAAATCATATTTTGCCGGACCAGCTACACATTCTCAATGTTTGTTTTATGGTAGACAAACTGGAACGCAGTTGGGGTGGTACGGCCGGCAACATTGCCTTTACAATGAAAATGCTCGGAGGTAAACCGTTGGTTTTGTCCGTGCTTGGCAAAGATGGTAGTGATTATCTGAAGTATCTAAAAAAATCCGGTATAAAAACCGATTATATTTTATCTGACAAAAAACAGGCCACTGCTTCGGCCTATATTACTACCGATGCCGACGATAATCAGATCACCGGTTTTTTTGGCGGTCCACTGGGAAAAGCCAAAGAGAAAAAGATTGTGAAAATAGTAAAAGAAAAATTCAGTTTGGCCATTATTTCTCCTACCGATAAAGAAGTGATGATGCATCATCTCAAAGAGTGTAAAGAAATGGGGATAAAAACTGTCTTTGATCCTGGTCAGCAGACTACGGCGTTTTCCGAGATTGAATTGAAAAAAATGATTAGCGAAAGTGAGTTTGTGATTGGCAATGATTATGAAATAAAATTGTTGCAAGATCGTACCGGCTGGAGTGAAAAAGATATTTTGGGAAATACCGAATTTTTGGTGATTACTTTGGGAGAAAAAGGATCGGTAATTAAAACCGCTCAAGGCGAAACCGTTACCGCTGGAGTTTGTCCGCCGCTTTCTTTTGATGATCCTACCGGTGCGGGCGACGCTTATCGAGCCGGATTTTTTGTAGGATATGAAAAAGGCAAAGATCTAAAAACTTGCGCGCAGATGGGCGCGGTCGCGGCCAGCTACGCGATTGAAACTTATGGCACCCAAGAGCATAAATTTACTAAACAAGAATTTTGTGAACGTTACGAACGTACGTTTATGAATGGAAGAGAGAAATTAGAAATATAATTATTATGACACAAGAATACAAAGTAAAAGATATTAGTTTAGCCGAATGGGGACGTAAAGAAATTCAGATTGCGGAAATGGAAATGCCGGGGCTCATGGCCGTAAGAAAAAAATATGGCGTTAAGAAGCCGCTCAAAGGCGCCAAGATTACCGGGTCATTACACATGACCATTCAGACCGCGGTATTGATTGAAACATTGGTGGAGTTGGGCGCCAAAGTGCGTTGGGCATCGTGTAATATTTTTTCTACCCAAGATCATGCCGCCGCCGCGGTGGCCGCCAACGGTGTGGCCGTGTTTGCTTGGAAAGGCGAAACCTTGGAAGAATATTGGTGGTGTACTGAACGCGCTTTGGATTTTGGAAATGGCGCCGGACCGGATTTAATAGTCGATGATGGCAGTGATGCCACTTTGCTTATTCACAAAGGTGTAGAGGTAGAAAAAAATCCAAAAATTTTGAGCAAAGATTATTCTAAAGAAGGTGAAGATTATCGCGAGATGATTAATTTATTGAAATTGGAATTTGCCAAAAATAAAGAACGCTGGACCAAGGTGGCCAAAAGCGTAAAAGGTGTGTCCGAAGAAACCACTACTGGTGTGCATCGTTTGTATCAACTTTTCAAAGAAGGAAATTTATTGTTTCCGGCTATCAATGTAAATGATTCCGTCACCAAAAGTAAATTTGATAATGTGTATGGCTGTCGCCATTCGATAGTGGATGGGCTCAATCGTGCTATGGATGTAATGCTTGGCGGTAAAGTAGCCGTGGTGTGCGGATATGGCGATGTGGGCAAAGGCTGTGCCCAGGCGCTACGCGGACAAGGTTGTCGTGTAGTAATCACGGAAATCGACCCAATTTGCGCCCTACAGGCAGCGATGGAAGGCTACGAAGTAAAAACAGTAGAGGATACTCTGGGAACTGCGGATATTTATGTCACTGCTACTGGCAATAAAGATATTATTCGCTTGGAACATATGCAGAAAATGAAAGACCAGGCGATTGTTTGCAATATTGGTCACTTTGATAATGAAATTCAGATCGAAAAATTGAATAAAGCCAAAGGGGTAAAGAAAATTAATATTAAACCGCAAGTAGATAAATATATTCTTGGTAAAAAAGAACTCTACATGCTTTCCGAAGGACGCCTGATGAATTTGGGTTGTGCTACTGGTCATCCTAGCTTTGTGATGAGCAATAGTTTTACGAATCAGGCTTTGGCTCAGCTCGAGCTGTGGACAAAGAAGTTTGAACTTGGTGTATATCGCTTGCCAAAAGAATTGGATGAAGAAGTGGCGAGATTGCATTTGGAAAAAATTGGTGTGAAATTGACCAAGCTATCCAAAGATCAATCTTCTTATTTGGGTATTTCCGACAACGGTCCTTATAAACCAGATCATTATCGCTATTAATTAGACTATGGTTTTATTTATCGCCATCCTTTATTTTATATTGCTTAGTTGGTTGGCGATAAAGAATTTCAAGACGGCAGTTGGGTTTCTTATTTGCGCCCTGCCGTCTTATTTTATTCGTTTTAATATTGGTCCGTTGCCCACGAGCGCTTTGGAAATTACTTTTGGCAGTATATTTTTGGTGTGGCTTGTTAAACATAGTCGCGTTGATTGGGTGGAGATAAAAAATTTTTATCAAGAACAAAAACTTTTTTGTTGGTCATTAGCCGCATTTTTTATTTTTTCAATTTTAGGAATTTTTACTTCCAATCATCAGGTGCAGGCGCTCGGGATTTGGCGGGCTTATTTCTTGGAACCAATTTTATTTTTTGTTTTGCTAATAGGGCGTAGAAAAAATATTAATTCCAAGGATTTAATTTGGTTTTTGTCTTTGTCTACCGTCAGTATTTCAGTTTTGGCTATCGTACAAAAATTGACCGGTCAATTTTATTCACCAACTTTGCGACCGCAAGATTTGGTGGATATGCACGGTCGAGTCACTTCATTTTTTACCAGCCCAAACGCGATTGGTTTGTATGTGGCGCCGATTATTCCTTTGATGATATACGGATTAAAAGATAACGCGAAGAAAAATATTTATTGGTTAATTATTTTGCTGGCTTTAGTGGCGATAGTTTTGTCTTTTTCTGAGGGGGCGTGGGTGGCGTTGGCGGTAGGAGCGCTGTTGGCCCTGTATTTGAATGGGAAAAGAAAGATGGCATTAGGAATTATATTACTGGGATTGGTGGCTATAGCCGTAGTTGTCCCTTTGCGTAAGAGTTTAATGTTTCAAAATCAATCTGGTTATAATCGGATTATGCTTTGGGGGTATACCTGGAATTATCTGAATACAAGTCCGAAGAATTTTATTTTTGGAGCGGGGATAAAGGAATGGTTTGAGCGGGTCCAGAAGCCGGTAAATGATTTTAAAAAGATTGAGCCGTTAATTTTCCCTCACAATACTTTTCTTAATTTTTGGTCTGAAATTGGATTGTTTGGGATGTTGGCTTTTGCATCATTATATATTTTAGCACTGAGAGAATCTGTAAAAAAGTATCAATTAAATAAATTTTTAGGAGGAGTAATGCTGTGTGCTTTGGTGGTATTTTTGGTACACGGTATGGTGGATGTGCCTTATTTTAAAAATGATTTAAGTTTTCTGTGGTGGATATTGGCCGCTTTAATTTTTATTTAAAATATGTTTTTTTATTATTTGTTTGATCTAATAACCGCGCCCGGTGTGGCGATGCACGAACTTGGGCATGCCTTTTTTTGTCTTACGGCCGGAGTGAAAGTTTATAAAATAAAATTATTTCAGTTTGGTCGTACGGCCGGGTATGTATTGCACGATGAACCACAGAATTTTTTTCAAGGTTTTTTGATTAGTATTGGACCTCTGATAGTGAATTCTCTTTTTGCTCTTTTTGCTTTTGCTAAATTCAAATTTTCTACTGCCGATTGGCATCCTTGGGTGTGGATGTATTTTGGTATTGCTGTCGGCCTGCATGCCATACCGTCGGACGGTGACGCCCAGGCGCTGTTGTCTTTGGCTAATCGTCGAGTGGTGAAAAATCCGCTAGTAATTATTGGTTATCCGTTTGTGTTGCTTTTATATATATTTTATTGGATGAAAAGATTTCATTTGGATTGGATATATGTGATTGCTTTATTTTGGTTGGGGAATATCTTTCTAAAAAAATAAATAATAACAAAAACAAAAAATCTAGAAATTTTTACCTGATAAAAGTTCGCATAATTGGCTATAAATTTTCGTTACGGCTCTAAGGGTAGAGCCGTTGCCCTACGGGCATCACTCAAATTTACTTACGCCAATTAGGGGCTCACTTTTATGTGGTAAAAATTTCTAGATTTTTTGTTTTTGTTATTATTTATTTTAGTTTTTCTATTTTTAGTGGTTTATCGTTGAACATTAATACTCCTAAAATTATAACTGATATAATAGAAGCTAATAAATATTCTTTTACCCCTACCGCCATGCCGATAGCGGCCATCATCCATAGTCCAGCGGCGGTGGTAAGTCCTTCTACGCGATTTTCTTTATGTAATATTGTGCCGGCACCTAGAAAACCAATGCCACTAACAACTGCACTAGCGATTGTGGAATTATTGGCAAAGAAATTGAGGGATAAAATTGTGAACAAACATGATCCGGCACAGACTAGAGCGTAGGTACGCGGGCCGGCCCATTTACCCCAGCGTTCGCGCTGTAGGCCTAGCATGCTGCCCAGGAAAATAGATAATAATACCTGGCCGATAAAAATTAACTGTTGGTTTGAGATGAAATTAGATAGCATATTTAAAGGTTATTTCTATCAGTATATCACCAATTGACTTTTTTGTTAATAATTGGTATACTATTTCTGCTAATAAAAAATCACGGGCTGATAGCTCAGCTGGTAGAGCATCGCGTTTGCAACGCGAGGGTCCAGGGTTCGAATCCCTGTCAGTCCACTAGAGGTGGGAAAAACAAACAGCCGGGGTAGCTCAGTGGTAGAGCGAAGGCCTGAAGAGCCTTGCGTCGTGAGTCCGATCCTCACTCCCGGCACAAATACCATTGCCGGTGTTTACAAATTATTCGGGGTGTAGCTCAATTGGCTAGAGCGCCTGGTTTGGGACCAGGAGGTTGCAGGTTCAAGTCCTGTCACCCCGACATAACGAGACGTTCAACATTTTTGGGGGAATTAACATTTTGGTCGGCCAAACGTACAACGGCGTTTTCGGCGTAACCACCAACAATTTTAAAACCCCCCACCCACAACCACGACACTTTTCTTCCCCCGAGACGGCGGTTCGTTCCGTGTTGGGCCACAAACATCTTAATTTCGTGAAAATCGTTTGAGGTTGCCAGTTTTTTGGCTTGGTGAGCGGCTTCCCAGAAATTTCGCAAAGGTTCGATCCACAAAACCCCTTTTCTTCCCAAAGCAGACTTTTTTTGATGAAGGTCTGTTTTTGTTTTAATAAGTTCTTCTTTTTTTAAGAGGTAGGTTGCTTTTTCAATGGTATTATCCAGGTAAGAATCAACCAGCATATTTAATTTACGCTCTGTTTCTTGGGTTTTGTTTTCTAAATTTTGGGAAAAAGATATATTGTTATTTTTTAATTCTTTTTCCCATTTCTCTATTTGAGCAAGCCCTTGGCTATGCCAATCATCAGAAATGGCAACTGTTTTCAATTCTAATTTAATCTGTTCGGCTAGTTTGTTTTCTTGAAGATATTTTTGTGAGCAAGGGCCTAGTCTTTTTGTACAACGATAATAACGATATGTTCCGCCGTGGCCATGGGCAAACTGGGCGGTAATCGCTGCGCCACACTCTTGGCAAGAAAAAAGTCCGCAAAAAGGGAAATTGTGACTATCTTTTTTCTTGCGGGGACGGGATTTGCTTTTGAGTATTTTTTGTACGGTTTCAAATGTTTTGCTATCCACCAGAGCAGGAAATTTGCCCTCGTAGGCCTCCCCATTGTGCTGAATAATGCCAAGGTAGGCTTTATTGGTCAGAAGTCTATAAATTCCTGATTTCACCAAGGGCTTACCCGCACTGCTCACCACACCCCAAAGACTTAAGCGTTCGGAGAGGCTTTGCAGAGTATGGTTTTGGGTAGCAAATTCTTGAAAGGCTTTGGTTACTATTCTCGCTTTAAATGGGTCGGGTTCAATATTCCTTGTTTTTGGATTATTCACATAACCAAACGGGGCTTTGGTGGGCCATTCGCCACGCCTAAGTTTTTGGCGAACGCCACGCTTTACATTTTCGGAGAGATTGTCGGAGTAGTACTTGCTTTGCCCAAAAGCTACTTGGAGCATGAAAAGTCCTTGCGGGGTTGGCTCAAACCAAAATGTAGGAAAGCGCAAAGAAACAATCTTTTCTATATCTATACTATATATAATCTGCCCTCCGTCTACGCTGTTTCTCGCTAGTCGGTCTGGATGCCAGGCTAAAATTCCTATCGGTTCTTTGCTCTCTTGAATTTTAGTCATCATTTCATTAAAAATCTCTCGCCCGGGTTTCTTTGCGCTTTTGCTTTCGATAAAAGTCTCAGAGATCAAAATATTTTCTCTCTTGGCAAACTCTGCCAGTTCGGCCAGCTGGGCTTCTATGCTC